>JAUWMV010000022.1 GCA_030613005.1 bacterium
GATAACTTGTAAATGATATGCAATGAATAAGTTGCAATGATTTAAACAAAAACTTTTTACGAATTAGGAGTAATAATGCTGAATAAATGTTATATTTTCGTTTTGGTTTTCATACCGTACTTGGCTTTTTCCCAACCCACAGTTGAACTCTTAAATCCAGTTAGTCTCCCGATAATGGCGGAGAATTCGGAAAAATTCCTAGATAGCTTTTGGATTCAACATGGTATACGTTCACCTCTATACAAAGAATACGACACATGCTTTTTCGTAACAAAACCGTATTTAGTTTTAGATTGTACAACATCTGCAAGACTAAGAATAACATCGGATCATGGATATTCTTTTCTAAAAGAGATAATACCTTTACATGGCGATCATCCTTGTGACTCATGTCCAGTACTTGGTCAATGGGAATGGTTTCCAGGTTTTATGGGCTACCCGTATATATATAACTGGATGTTCGTTGGTGAGCCAAGTAACATTTGGGCTGTTCCCGACAGTCATTTTCTTCTTGTTGGTTATTGGGGACGTGACACCGTTTATGCAGAAGTATGTCCTTCGTATGTTGAAACACTTTCATCTGGGATGTGGGACATAATATTGCCAACTTGGGCATGCACAATCCGGTATGATGCTTGGCCTGGTCTAGGAATGAAGGCTGGGAATATGTTTGACAGGCATTTAGAAGAATTAATATTTGCACCTATTTGTGATACTCTTGACAATTGTACCGATTGGCTCCTATACAGCTATTGTTGGTTTCCTGAAATGACAATCACTTGTCCTAATTTTACTGATACATACGGAATAGAAAAATTCTATCCTATAAATCCTCAAGTAATAGCAGATTACCACTATCCTATAAATCACATTAAAGACCCGGATTCAATATACACAAATATCTGCTCCGGAGGGTGCGGTGATTCAATAGAATATGATAACCGTTTCCACTTCCTTGTTGACTCCACATCTGCATGGATAATAATTAGCTGGGATACTAGCAAAGATACAATACATTACGGAGATCCGGGAACATTTTGGTTTAAACCGGATGGCTTTACAATTCCCTGGCGTCGATTTGGTATATTAATCGATAGTACAAATATTCCCATAGAATATTCAGGTGTAGTGAATGTTTGTTTAATGGATGTAACCAACGAACCGGTAATAAGATATGGCGAACCAATGCATCTAAATCCCAGAGGAGTTGATCATTTTAGAACATATACAGTAAGTCTTTATGTTTTTTCCAATTGCTTTCCTAATCCACCGGAACCGGTATGTTGGGAGTTTACAATTGGCGAGCATTTAACCGAGTACGACAGAGATGAATTATCTATGACTGCATTAGATGTCAATACAATTGTAACCGACAATTTCACATTAAGCTATGCACTCACCGGCGCTGGCGAACTTGCGATCTACGACATAATGGGTCACATGGTCTGGCGGAAAGGAGTTACGGGTTCAGGCAGCGAGAAAATCGAATGCGACGAATGGCGAAGTGGTGTGTATTTCGCAAAGATAAGAGCGGATGGGGATAGGATTGTGAAGAGGATGATAATTATTAGGTGATGACACCCCCTCATCCTAAATCCTTCTCCCCAAGGAGAAGGACTTTCAAATACTTAGCACGATGCTCCCCTCTCCTCGGGGAGAGGGGCTAGGGGTGAGGGGGTGAAAAGGAGCTAACATAATGGAAAAATAGAGAATGAGATTCACATTCTTAAGAGACAATAGTACCGATTCTCATAAATCTTACTTCGGGGGGTATATGAAATACCGCTTTTAAAAACATCTTATATGCATCGAGAATAGTCTGGAAATTGTGCGGTCCCGGTCCCGGATCCACTGAGAAGTATAAAAACAAAGGCCTTGCCTTTATATTTTCGAGAGGAACAGGTCCCCAAAAGCGAGAATCATAGGAGTTGTCTCTATTGTCACCCATAGCAAAAACACAATTTTCCGGCACAACATACGGTCCAAACTCATCCCTTTGTCGATAATATGAAGAATCATGCTTCCCATGCAGAGGTTCTTCTATCGATTGGTTATTAATATAAAGCATTTTATTTCGGATTTCCACAGTGTCACCCTGAATTGCAACACATCGTTTTATTAAGTCCTTACCCTTGAATTTAGGTTCCGGATGTCGAAAAATAATCACCTCGTTTCGTCGAGGATCTCGAAATCTATAAGTTATTTTTTCACCCAAAAGGAAATCACCAATAAGAAGTGTATCCTCCATTGAACCGGAGGGGATATTAAACGCTTCAATAACTGTTGCTCTTAATATCAATGCAACAGCGAGAGCCAAGATTAAAGTCTCCCAAGAACCTGGACTCGCAAACTTCCTTTTTCTCTCTTTCATAAGAATTCCTCAAAATTATTTCTAATTAAGCATCTCTATAACAGTAATAATTCTTTTTAGCAATCATTCGGCACTTTATAATCCAGTGCTCTTGAATAAGTTTGCCTCATATATAAATCTTCATGATACAGTTTGTCCAGTAATATATGCACTTTTCCCCATGCTAACTTTCTTTTTATCCGTTTTGGTCGTTTTCCTCTGTGGGAGCGCAATATTTAAAACTTCGTCTATGTAAGATACCGGAATAATTTCAATTCCCTTAATAATATCCTCTTTTATCTCCACCAGTTTATTCTCGTTAAGTTTGGGTATTATAACTCTTTTAATACCAAATCTCTTGGCAGCCAATAGTTTTTCGGATAGACCACCTATGGGTAAAATCCTTCCAGTAAGAGTTATCTCGCCAGTCATAGCTAAATCATTTGGCAGAGATTGCTTAGAAAGAGCCGATGCTAATGCAGTAAAAATTGCAATACCAGCCGAAGGACCATCCTTTGGAATTGCACCCTCCGGAAAATGGACATGAATGTCGTTCTTGGATAATATTGTCGGATCAAATCCGATTTCTTTAGATCGAGTTCGAACAAGAGACAAGGATGCTTCGATTGATTCCTTCATCACATCTCCAAGGCTACCTGTAAAATGTGATTTCCCTTTGCCCGGATAAAGCAAAACCTCGACTCTCAGTATATTCCCTCCATACGGTGTCCATGCAAGACCTAAAGATTCCCCGGGAAGTAATTTTTTGGGAATAGGGGAATCTAAATAATACGGTACACCAAGATATTTCTCAATTTTTGCCGAAGAAACATTGAAAACTCTTGTCTTAGTTTTTGATTTTGTGATTTCTAGTGCGATTTTTCTTACAATTTGATTTAATTTTCTTTCAAGTTCTCTAACACCAGACTCGCGTGTGTATTCTATTATTATTTTTTTTAGTGCTCCATCGACAATATTAATTTTGTATTTACTAAGACCACTTTTTTCCATAATCTTAGGCATTATATAATCTCTGCCAATGATAGTTTTCTCCGGTTCAGTATATCCTGAGATTTGCAGTATCTCCATTCTGTCCATAAGAGGGAAAGGAATACCATCGATAGTGTTTGCCGTCGTAATGAACATAACATTTGAAAGATCGAATGGAAGCTCGACATTGTTATCAGTAAACGAGAAATTCTGGTCGGGATCGAGAACCTCCATAAGTGCCGCTGCTGGATCACCTCGATAATCCAAACCAATTTTATCTATCTCATCGAGTAAAAACAGCGGATTCATAGTACCTGCTTTTTTAATTCCCTGAATAATTTTCCCCGGCATTGCGCCTATATAAGTTTTTCTATGCCCTCTGATTTCTGCTTCGTCATGAAGACCACCCAAAGAAGCTCTAACGAACTCTCGATTAAGAGCTCGTGCAACCGATCTTGCGACCGATGTTTTCCCGACACCGGGTGGACCCACAAGACAGAGAATTGGTCCTCGAGAAACTTTTGACAGGATCATTAATGCTATATGCTCTACAATTCGCTTCTTTATTTCCTCGAGACCGTGATGGTCCTCATCGAGAATTTTTTCTGCTACCAATACATCCTGTTGATCCTCAGAGACTTCATTCCAGGGCAACTCCAAAAGCAAATCGACATAATTTCTAACAACACCTGCTTCAGGTGAAGTCGATGGAATTCTGAGAAGCTTTTTTAACTCTTTATGCAATGTATTTTTAACATTTTCAGGATAGTTTCCTTCATCTATTTTTTGCTCGAGTTCTCTAAGCTCATTCTCAGAACTGACAAATTCATCTCCAAGTTCATTACGGATCGCTTCGAGTTGCTGCCTTAAAATGAATTCACGTTGACTGTTGTCCATCATATCCTGTACTCGGCTATCTATCTCGACTTTCAGTTCCAGGATATTTACTTCTCTCGCGAGAACCTGTATCAGTCTTTCAGAATGTTCCACCAGATTTTTCGATTCAAGAAGATATTGTTTAGTTTTAAAATCTATACCTATTTGTGCTGAAACTATATCGCACAACCGAGATGGATCGTCCAAATTTATATGCCCTATCAGTTCCTCAGGGATATTCGAAATAGAAAGATATTTTTTATACAATTCACCAACTTTTCTCGACAAAGCCTGAATTCTGGATTTATCCTTCTTTTCAGCGAATTTGTACGATTCAACGAGAGCGGTAGTAAAATTCTTGTGAGTATTATATCTAAGCACTCTGGCTCTATTAACACTCTCGATTAGAACTTTTAGCGTGTTATCCGGCATGCGAATTATTTGGAGTATTCTTCCTACTGTTCCCACTCGGAATAAGTCGCTCGAGGTTGGTTCCTCGGTTGCGGGATCTTTTTGAGTAACAAGGAATAGCGTTCTGTTTCCCATGGATGAGTATTCTATAGCTTCAATAGTTCTTTTTCTGCCAATAAGCAAAGATGTTACTGTATTGGGGAATACAGCTGTTGCTCTAAGAGGTAGTACTGGTAATGGTTCATTTATGTTTTTAATTTTTTTCATCTTTCCTCTCAAATGATGAAATTAAATTGAATTTCTAACATGTCAAACTTAAATAAATAAAGTAAAAGGTTTACTATAGCTTTAATTCCTCTGTTTATTATTCCACCTCATAATCCGTATCTATTACCTCACCCTCTTTCTCCTTGGCTCCTTCAGGAGCTTCACCACTGGGAGGAGAAGTAGGTCCTTGACCTGGTGGAGGTGTTCCGGGTTGTGCGGTGGTCTGATATAGCTTTGCGGCTATTTCGTGCCATTTGCTTTGCAAATCATTGAACTTTATATTTATTGCGTTTGTATCGTTTTTCGATATAGCATCTCTGAGATCGGAAATTCCATTCTCCAATGCTGCTCTATCAGCTGGGTCAATTTTATCTCCCAGTTCTTTCAGTTCCTTTTCAGTTGTGTATGCAAATTGATCCGCTCTGTTCTTCAGCTCGATTTCCTCTTTGCGTTTAGCGTCTTCATCAGCATTTCTTGAGGATTCGTCAATCATTTTTTGAATCTCGCTTTCTTCAAGTCCCGATGAAGGCTCAATTCTTATGCTCTGTTCTTTGGATGTTGCTTTGTCCTTTGCAGTAACGTTAAGAATTCCATTTGCATCGATATCGAAAGTAACCTCGATCTGAGGAATTCCTCTTGGCGAAGGTGGAATTCCCTCGAGAAAGAACTTTCCAAGAGCTTTATTGTCTCGAGCCATCGAGCGTTCTCCCTGGAGCACATGGATTTCAACGCTTGTCTGGTTATCTTCAGCAGTGGTGAATATTTCATTTCGACGAGTTGGAATTGTTGTATTTCTGAGAATAAGAGTTGTCATTACGCCCCCTAAAGTCTCAACACCAAGAGACAGAGGAGTAACATCTAAAAGCAGAACATCTGTTACAGTTCCGGATAGAACGCCAGCTTGAATGGCAGCTCCGATAGCTACAACCTCATCTGGATTTATGCCTTTATGCGGTTCCTTACCGAAAATTTTCTTGGATTGCTCCTGAACTGCTGGCATTCTCGTCATACCTCCAACGAGAATAACTTCATCGATATCGGATGCAGTAACTTTCGCATCCTCCATAGCCTTACGGCAAGGATTAATTGCTCTCTCAAGGAGATCTGCAGTCATCTGCTCCATTTTCGATCTGGTTAATGTTATCGAGAGATGCTTGGGTCCCGAGGCATCCGCTGTCACAAATGGGAGGTTAATTTGGGTTTCCATAACGGATGAAAGTTCGATCTTAGCACGTTCTGCAGCCTCTTTAAGCCTTTGCTTTGCCATAGGATCTTTCGAGAGATCGATTCCCTGCTCTTTTCGGAATTCTTCAGCAATCCAGTTAATGATTTTCTGGTCCCAGTCGTCGCCACCCAAATGTGTATCACCGTTTGTAGATAGAACTTCAAAAACACCTTCACCCAACTCGAGAATAGATATATCAAATGTCCCACCGCCAAGGTCAAAAACGGCAATCTTAAGCGATTTACCCTCTTTATCCAAACCATAAGCTAAGGCTGCGGCAGTTGGTTCATTAAGAATTCGTTTTACCTCAAAGCCGGCTATTCTTCCAGCGTCCTTAGTGGCTTGACGTTGTGAGTCGTTGAAATATGCAGGAACAGTAACAACGGCATCGTTTATTTTCTCACCGAAATAAGCTTCAGCATCTTGTTTAAGCTTTTGTAAAACCATAGCGGAAATTTCCGGTGGTGGGTAATCTTTACCGGTTACCTTAATTTCTATTCGAGCGTCGCCTATTGTTCCACTGGTAACCTTATACGGAACTTGACTGCTTTCTGTTTCGACCTCGTTGAAACTTCTTCCCATAAATCTCTTTATTGAATAAACTGTATTTTCCGGATTAGTAATCGCTTGACGCTTCGCAGTTATTCCTACCAAACGCTGCCCATCTTTTGTGAATGCCACAATGGATGGTGTAGTTCTTCCACCCTCGGAATTCGGTATAACAGTGGGTTTCCCGCCTTCCATAGCAGCCATACAGCTATTCGTTGTTCCAAGATCTATACCTAAAATTCTTCCCATTTTTTGTTCTCCTTTCTTCGATATTAATATACATAAACAGCAGTAATAAATGCAGCAGAATAAAATTTAGAATTAGAATATAACACACTGCATTTCATTTGGACAGCATACTTAAGTATGCTGTTCAATTATTCGACCTTAATCGGAATTCCTTTGCCTTTCTTATCCTCTTTCATAGGGAGATCGACTGTTAGGACACCATTTTTATACGATGCACTAATATTCTCCTGATCGATGCTCATAGGGATATAGAAGCTACGCGTGAAACATCCGAAAACACGTTCTAAACGATGAAAGTTCTCTTTTTTCTCGTCCTTTTCGATCCTTTTTTCTCCTGAAATAGTTACAACATTATCCGAGAAAGATAATTTTATATCATCCTTATCGATACCGGGTAAATCGGCTCTAAGAACAATTTTGTTTTCCTTTTCCGATATATCCACACTTGGCATCCAGGATATGTCTTCCTTTTCCCTTGTTCTCGATAATTTTCGCCTCTCCCCAAGAACCTCATCGAACATTCTATTCATTTCATCCGATATATTCAAAAGGTCCTCGAAGGGTCTCCATTTTACGATTTGCATAATTTCCTCCGTTTTAATGATTACTTTCAGTTTGATTATAATGCAAACTTCGTGCCAGAGCACTCTCAATGCATTTTAAATGAATTGGTTATGTGATATTTGATATTATATGCCATATTATGTCATTATTGTCACATCATCGAGACATTTATGACAATCTTAGTACAATTTTGGATCTTTCACAAATATTTGTACCTTAATTTATTGTTCATGTTATTCAAATTCTACAATCCGAATAGTTTATTTAATATTTTTTTTCGATATGAATTAATGTACTTTCATAGATCGACAAGATTTTTCCCTCACCCGATTCATAACTATGATAGACTATTTTTCACCCCCTCACCCGATTCCGACAAACGTCGGAATCACCCTCTCCCTAAGGAGAGGGTTAAGAAAACCAAAACCTTGCACTCCCCTTTCTCCTTAGGGAGAAAGGGGCCGGGGGATAGAGGGGGTATTTGAGAAAAGGAATTTGGGTATAAAAGGGATATTTAATAAGATTTAGTAGTAGAAAGAGTTTACTCATAAGGTCTGTCTGTTAATCAAACTTAAGAAACTTTGAACAATCATTTCTTTAAATTTCCATTCTTGTGTAAATATTGGCAAGAATTTGAAATATCTAAATTCTGGATTGCATTCACCTAATATTTATTATTATCTTATTTCGATTGTGTATTTACGTTATTGATTGCTTATTATTATATTATTTCTTAGCGAACTTCGGGAGGAATTGTGAGAGTAAAATTATTTCTTGCGTTAATAGTGTTGCTTCTGTCAGTTTCAATTATAGCTCACTCACCCAGCTTGATGAATGCATCGTTCGACTACAAGACGAAAATACTCAAAGTAACAGTTAAACATCCTGTCAAAGATATCGAGGAGCATTATATAGAAAAAATTACAGTCGAGCTTAATGGACGATTAATAATCCAACAGAATTTCAAATCGCAAACCAACAAGCTAACGCAGGAAGTCAGCTATACAATAATCGATGCAGAAATCGAAGACATGATTGTTATTAAAGCTTATTGTAATATTTCCGGAAGAAAAAGTTTCACAATTATCGTTTCAGAATCTGATAACGACGAAGAGTAATATGAAATTAATCACTGTATTTGTGATCAAAGATTTCCTATCGAATTAGCTTTTGCAAATTCTTCATTGACTTTATTGTTCTCTTTGAGAATTTATATAATGAATATATTGGAATTAAGATGAAAATGAGAAAAAGGAAACTGTATAAAGGGCGCAAAACGGCAAGAACAGTATGTTTCTGCGGTGGTATATTAATTTTTTTCGCTGTCCTGTTCTTTTCTGAAGGCTGCAACTGTAATCGCTGCGAGTACAGAATTAATCCGAATATAGATAGTACTTTTTGCCATATTTCCTCAAAAGGAATGACGCTGTGGTGGAAAGTCGAGAACGATTCGCTGCATATCGCCTTCAAAGCGCCGGACAAAGGATGGGTTGCAGTGGGTATCAATCCCTCACGAGATAATGTTATGACTGACGCTAACTTTATTGTAGGATATGTTAGAGATGGCGTGACATATATTCAGGACGAGTATGGCATAAACATAAGTTTGCGGGTACCGGACACCAGCATTGGTGGCACTGAAGACGTTAGGCTAATCGGAGGATGGGAATATTGCGGAAAAACGGAAATTGAGTTTATAATACCAATGAAATCCACCGATATCCGCGACAGAATTTTGAATGCGGGTGTTTCCTATATTGTCATACTGTCCTACGGACCGGAATGGCAGGATTATTTTGGGCTTACTTTTGTTAAAATGGTTTTCGAAACTATCCAACTATAGTATATTGTTAATGGAGCAAATTTCTAACTTGTTAATTTTCGATGCACAAGTCGTTTATACATAAGAACTATTAATTCGGAGATTGTTCTGAAATGAATTTTAAGCTTAATGTTTACTGAACTGGTAATGTGAACCTTCTTGTACTCGATACATGCAGAAAATGCAATCGAACTGCGAAACTTCTCAAAACGCTTGATGTGAAATTCAAATACGTGGATGTTAATCCTGAGGAAAAGGCGAGCGTAAAAATATCTTAAAAAATCTCGAAAAGCTAACAATAAAGCATAAGTTTTCTAATACTTGTGTTCGATAATACCCACGTTGTTATTGGATTCAAAGAGGAGAAAAATAAGGGGGTTTTTATGGAAGCATTCAAAATGAATGTTAGTGAGGAGGAAATTGATAGCCATTATCAAAAACTCAAACAAGAATGCGAAGTCACTGGATACCATCTGAATCCGGATGAAGAAATGATCAAAGAGCTAATATGGGCTTTGTTACTTAATTCGAAGAGATATGGCTATCCAGCGTGTCCCTGCCGTATTGTGGAAGGTATAAAGGGAAAAGATATAGATATAATATGCCCATGCGAATACCGAGATTCTGACTTAGAGGAGTATGGACATTGTTTCTGTGGTCTATACGTCATCGAGGATGTGCTATCAGGCAAGATAAAAATCAGCTCTATTCCTGAACGTCGACCCGAAGACCCCACAAAAAGAGTAATACATAAAAAACCTGTTAAAACGATAATCAAAGAATCTGGCAAAGAGATTTTGCGACATCCTATCTGGAGATGCAATGTGTGTGGGTATCTTGTCTCCAGAGATTATCCACCTATGGTCTGCCCAATCTGTAAAGCACAGCATGACAGATTTGAGGGTCCTTTTAAGATTTGATATATAATTATCCAATAAGATAGTTACATCGATATAAACTTTACCTTAAGCTAAGTAACTTATATACAAAAGTTATAATCATTCGATCCCGATAATTTTCTCCCCCTCACCCAATTCCGACTACGATAGAACACCTACACCCCCTCACCCGATTCCGACTAAAGTCGGAATCACCCTCTCCCCAAGGAGAGGGTTAATAAAACCAAAACCTTGCACTCCCCTTTCTCCTCAGGGAGAAAGGGGTCGGGGGATAGAGGGGGTTTTTAAAATAGATCAGGGATAAATGTGATTAAGAAAACTGAGACAAAGGTTAGAGAAGATTTCAACGAAAGGGGCTTGGAAGATATAAGATCCAAAAAAGTTATGGGATAGATAAGTTTTACTTAAAGGGAGATAGGTATTATGTAGATTGCCAATAATAAACCAGATTGTCCTGAAAATTAAATCGATTTTCAAGGTTAAAGGAATGGAACTAGTATATAATTTAGTTTTCTGTAATATACTTATTCAATAGCAATTGAATCCACTAGATTGTTTGGTAATGAAGCCTTGAAATAAATCTAATATCATTAAAATAGTTTGTTTAGTGCAAGGAAACCACTCTCTGAACAATATTAATCAAATCCTCAACACTATAAGGTTTGGGCAATACACCCATAAATCCAAATTTTTCCGGTTTCGCCATTATAGGATCATTGCTATATCCGCTTGAAACCAAAGCTTTTACAGCAGGATTTATTGTCTTTAATTCAGAAATTGTTTCCTCTCCTCCCATCCCTCCTGGAACTGTTAAATCCAGAATAACTAAATCATACGGGGCATTATCTTCTACTGATTTTTTATAAAGGTCGAGAGCTTCATTACCATTCTTAGCAACATCGACTTTGTACCCATTATGCTCGAGTATGGATTTACACAACTGTCTAATTATATCTTCATCGTCCATAATAAGCAGCTTCCCATTCTTAATCATACTTTCCGGCTTAGCTTGAAATTGTTCAGTCTTCTTTTTATCCAATGCTGGAAGATATATCTTGAATGCAGCTCCATGTCCATATTCCGAATCAACCGATATAACTCCGTCATGCTTGTCGATTATAGAATATGCGATAGCTAGACCTAACCCATCACCATCTTCCTTTGTTGTGAAATACGGGAAAAATATCTTCTCAATTATTTCTTTCTTTATTCCTGGACCATGATCAATAATTTTTATTTCAACAAATTTACCACTTCTGTCCTGCAGAATAACAATATCTTCCGCAAAAACGTTCCTTGCAACAATCTCAATTTCTCCACCCGATGGCATAAACTGCTTTGCATTTATAATAATATTACTAAGAGTCAGAGTTATTTGATCCGCATCGACCTCGGTAAACCAAAGGTCTTTTGGAATAACAATATTAGCACCCACTTTCGAACCACTAAGTGCAAAGTCGGCTGAATCGCGAACTAACCCGGATATATTACACTCTTTTCGAATTGGAACCCCGCCTCTCGAAAATGTGAGAAGCTGTTTCGTTAGCGTTTTTGCTCTTAGTGATGCATTTTCTGCTTTCTTAAGAATCTCTATTAGGTATTCATTACCATCCTCTCGGGTTGTTTCAATTGCCAGAGATATATACCCCAAAATACCAGTCAAAATATTATTGAAATCGTGAGCAATTCCGCCAGCAAGTATACCGACAGATTCTAGTTTCTGAGCTTGAAGAATTTCCTCCTCCATTCTCAATTTTTCCGTTACGTCTCTGAATGTTAGCACTGACCCGATTGTCCTTTTATTATCGACAAGCATGGGAGCACAAACATATTCAATATTCTTTCTGCCACCATCCTTCGAGGTTAGAATTACACCCTCCATTTTTACAGCTTTCTTTTCTTGCATAAAGAACTTATCGCATGGGACCTGCATTCTTTGTGCACTTTTTTCGTCCATAATGTTGAAGACATCTTTAATAGGTTGGCTAAGTGCATCCTCGAGCGACCATCCAGTCAGGTTTTCCGCAACTTTATTTAGCATTGTAATCCTACTTTCAATATCGGTAGTTATAACACCATCCACGATAGACCTCAGCGTAACTTCAAGTTGTTCTCTGCTTCGTCGTAAGGCGTTCTCTATTTTTTTCCGTTCAGTTATCTCATCTTTCAAATCCGCTACCGCATCAAAAAGTTCCTCCGTTCTCTCACGAACTCTAAGTTCAAGTTGGTCTCTTGTGCTTCGAATCTCCTCATCCATCTTTTTCCACACGGTAATATCGACATTCAAATTTGTCACATCCGAAAGAACAATTTGAATTGCAGCTTTCTCATTAAAAACGGGATAACTTGAATTTACTTTAATCCATTTAATATTCCCATGTTTATCCATAATCCTAAACTGCATATTGCTTTCCACATCTTTGCCACCTAAGCAATTTTCGAACCATTTTAGAAATTCGTCCCGATCGTCTTTGTGAACCATTTCTGCGAAATGTATCAGAGAAAATTCAGAAATTTCATCAAAATTGTATCCCAAAATTTTCTCGGTCGCAGGATTGGAAAACATAAGAAGAGAATCTTGAAAGATCATCACACCCTCAGAAATATTATCGAAGAAATTATTATATACATCCATGGAGAAAATACGGGAATTATTAAATGAATTGTCCTCATCACTTCCAAACATAAGCCCCTCCATTTGAAAACAGCTCAACAGCTAAAATAATATTCTATCGCTCCTTAATTTAACTTTACTTCATATTAGCACAAATATTTACTATTTTCTTATAGTTTCTAATATACTCTATATTCAGAATCGACTTTTTTTCAAGTGGTTTTTTTCAGAATGGTTTGAAAATACGTTTTTTATATGCTTTTCTTTTTATTTCTCCCAACTATATTGACCGATCCAAGAAATTTAGAGGTTAAAATGGAAAAGAAGCAAACAAAGAATGAACCTATCTGTCTTTTCTGTGGCAGGAAAGCAAAGGATTCTGGTGGTCTAATTTCCGGTGCTGCAGGTGGGTTAATATGTAAGGATTGCATAAGATTAATTGGCAATATGCTCAAAGAAAGCGAAAAAAACAAACAACCAAATCTACCTTTCGATTGGACAACACTACCCAAACCGGTTGAAATAAAAAGTTTTTTGGATACTTATATAATCGGTCAGGATCGGGCAAAAATAGCCGTTTCTGTATCCGTATACAACCATTATAAGCGAATTTTACATTTCATGGGTTTTCGGGATGACGATATGGAACTTGAAAAAAGTAACATATTGTTAGTTGGACCCACCGGGGTCGGCAAAACCTTGATGGCTCAGACATTAGCGAGATTTCTTCACGTTCCATTTGCCATAGCAGATGCAACCACGTTAACCGAAGCCGGATACGTTGGCGATGATGTCGAGAACATAATCGTTAGGTTACTGCAAAGTGCGGATTATAACCCAAAACTCGCAGAAACTGGAATTATTTATATAGATGAATTAGATAAAATCGCTCGAAAATCTGAGAATCCCTCGATAACCCGCGATGTTTCTGGCGAAGGCGTTCAGCAGGCATTATTGAAAATTATCGAAGGCACAGAATCTATGGTTCCACCACAGGGAGGTCGAAAACATCCTGATCAAGCACTTGTCAAAGTTAACACGAAGAACATCCTTTTCATTGCCGGCGGACATTTTGAAGGATTACAGGAAATTGTTCAGCATCGCATTGCGGATGTTACTGTGGGTTTTGAGGGTAAACCTGCTAACAAGTTCGATATTGAAGAACTGCTCGAACAAATTGAACCAGACGACTTGATGCATTTCGGCTTAATTCCCGAACTTGTAGGGAGATTGCCTGTTGTTATATCTCTTAGTCCATTGAACCGTGAAGCTTTGAGAGAAATTCTTATCGAACCTAAAAATGCTATTTTGCGTCAATATAAAAAGTTGTTCGAGATGGAGAATGTAGAACTGGTTATCAACGATTGCGCAATTGATGCAATAATAGAAAAGGCGATAACCAAAAAAACCGGGGCAAGAGCTTTGCGCTCGATTACCGAAAACATTTTCATACCCATAATGTATGAGTTACCATCAAAAAGTAACGTTAAACGAGTTATAATCACAAAGGAAACTGTTACAAACGGAAAAGGTTCCATTTGGGAATCTTAGTGTAATTAATTATTAGTCTTATTCTCGTTTCCCCCGCCAAATTCTTAAATACCATTAGCATAGACAAATTCGAAATTATCTTTTTCTTCCAACCTTTTTTCCCAAGGAGAAAGGGGAGAATGCGACTGACTATTATGTACCCTCTCCTTGGGGAGAGGGTGATTCCGATAAAATCGGAATCGGGGCATAGCATGAAAAATGTTAAACCGGATGAGAGAACGAAATATTTCAATAGGTCAAATATATGAATGAGAAGAATTTATTTACAATCGCATTTTCCAAATAGTTATTAAATAAGTTAAAGACTGTAGTTAAGCAAACCTAACAGCAGAAATAATTATCGCTCTTGTTGGATGTCAGTTTCCTTTGGCTTTCCAGAAAGATTTCTATTTTTCCCTAATCCAATCATAATTGATATCGGGACTAATATGCAATAGGATATTATCAAAAGCAAAGGCGCAAGTGTCATTGATCCCTTCGCCAGAAGAACCCATCCTATAATCATAACCACAATAGCAATTATTAACACAATAAGATTCTTTATGCCAATCGTCAAAGGTAAAGATTCCTTTGGGGTCTTAGTTCTTCTTATCTGTTTTTTTGGCTCGGTAACTTTGTCCGGAATTTTCTTTTCTTGTGCTCTTGCTGTATTCTTTTGAGGTGTTGTCCTCGTTGTAGTCTTTGCCTTAGGTTTAGGCTTATAGGTTCTCTTTCGTTTTTTTGTAGACTTACTTGCCATATTCACCACTCCATAATTAAAAATCAATTAGTTTTCACAATGATGCAATTTATTCGATAACTCTTAATAGTCCAGTATATTTTAATATTTTCAAATTCTTTCTGCAATAGCTCTTGCCATATCTAACGTAGTGCTATTTCCGCCGAGATCGTATGTTCTGACCTTTTTTTCGGCAAGTGTGACTGCTACTGCCTTCTCGATTGCTTTCGCCTTTTCACTTTCTCCAAGCCACTCGAGCATAAGCTTAACAGCTAATATCATCGCAGTAGGATTGACCTTATACTTACCGGCATATTTCGGTGCGCTACCGTGAGTTGGCTCGAAGAGTGCATAGTTATCGCCGATATTTCCGCTCGATGCGAATCCCAAACCACCCACCAATTGCGCTGCAAGGTCGGAAATTATATCCCCAAACATATTGGATGAAACCAACACGCTGTAATCCTGAGGATTTTTCACAAGCCACATTGCCATCGCATCCACATTGGTTTCCCATAGCTCAACCGGCTTGTATTCAGGAGCTACTTCGCGAGCTATCTCCACCATCATCCCTGATGTTTCACGAATTACGTTAGGTTTTTCCACAACAGTGACAGATTTTCGTTTATGTTCGATAGCATATTCAAATGCAGCTCTTAGAATCCTTTCACAACCCTTCTTTGTGAAAATCCTTGTTGATATTGCCATTTCTTCGCTGGGAACATCTCTGAATTTTGACATGTTTTTAGAATATTTCATCAATGATTCCCGTAAATCGTTTGCTACAGGACGGAATTCCACACCGCTGTATAATCCCTCGGTGTTCTCGCGGAATATCACAAGATCTATATCGTCCCTATAGTTAAGCGGATTGCCATGATAGGCTTTGCATGGTCGAAGATTCACGTATAAATCGAACATCTGGCGTAATCGAACAATAGGCGATCGATAAATTAAACCGGTATTTTGCAATTCAGGAATTAACTCTTTAGCAGCTTCCTTTTTCGGCTTTGATGTTATTGCACCAAAAAGGCAGGCATCGGTATTTTTAAGAAGTTGGATTGTCTTTTCTGGCAACGGGTCACCCTCAGTTCGCCATAATTCCCAGCCTATATCCCCAAATACAAAATCTGCATCGATCTCAGTCTTCTCTAATACGATCATCGCAGCATCGATTACATCCACTCCTACTCCATCTCCAGGGAGAACAGCTATTTTATATTTTCCCATCGATCCTCCTAATTCGACATTGTAGTGCATTATATTTATCAAATAAAACGGATAAACAACCCGAGAGCAAATAGAAAACTTTTTTCAATATAAAATTCTCAAAAAAAAACAGTATACAATCGGAATAATAACGCCATACGATAAAAAACAACAAATAAATACAAAATATTATTGTATAAAGGAATATAGTCGATTATATTATTAAAACCATTTTCTTGGAGGGTAAAAATGTTTAACAACATGTTGAATCAGTTGTTGCGGAATCGTGAAGAACTTTTCGCAAAGATTTTCTCTGGGAAAGATGTAATGAAAATCATTGGAAGCTTGTTGCTGATATGCCTGATCTTTTTTGGTATATTCGGTATTGTAATGGGTGCTTACAACTCAGTTTTACAAGCTATAACATCGATGGTGAAAGTACCATTGCTCTTTCTACTAACCCTTTTAATATGTTATCCAGCGCTTTTTATGTTTAACGTTCTATTAGGAAGCAAATTAAATCTCGCGCAGTCGTTAGCGATGATTTTGATGGCTTTTGCTATTATTGCTTGTGTAATGGTCTCATTTGCACCTATGTCTCTATTCTTCTTAATAATAGGATGGAGTTATTCATTTATAAGACTTCGGCAGGTCGCAATTTTTACAATTGCTGGAATTGCTGGGATGATTGTTTTGAGTAATGGCTTTACACTTGCATGCGAAAAATATGAAATATATCCAAAATTGGGGTTAAGAATTTTCAGAGTGTGGATTATTATCTTTGCATTCGTGGGATCACAGTTAGCTTGGAACCTAAGACCGTTTGTCGGGACAAGGGATAGACCATTCTCTCTATTCAGAGCGCAGGAAAGTAATTTTTATACTGCAGTTTTTCATGCATCGAGAGATATTTTCTCTGGCAAGCAGGAAAATGAGAATAATCAAGGAAAAAGCGAGCTTGAAGGAGAAACTCCCGATAGCATAATAAGAGGAGAACATACTTACTATCGCACAAAGCCAATAACAGCAGAACCGAAACCGGATACAATCAGTTATTTCGAGGATTCAACGCAATAGACGTTTTGATATTCTAATAATAAGTTTGCAATACTAAGAAGTTATCGTTTCTTTCTTTGATTGAATTTAATTTTCAACAACAAAGGTGAAAAGAATTGGAATATAATCAAATAATGACCGTTGAGGAAGTTGCTCGTTACCTGAGACTTAAACCTCAGACAATATATAAATGGGCGCAGAATGGAAAAATCCCTGCAGCAAAACTCGGTAAAGAATGGCGATTCAAAAAAACTGTAATCGATGCATGGATCGACGCAGCAATGTCGGAATCGCTAGCAATGCAAAAGCTTAAAGAAAAGCTCGGAGCATCCTCAGATAAACTTTAGATTTGCTCTAATATTAAGCACCAATTTGGGAATGCAAATCCCTTGTTGTTTTTATTTTGTAATCTGCACTTGTTTAAAGGAGTGTTTACTAATTTGTTCTAACTCAGAGTTTATTTTATTGGGGATGGATTACAGAGGCTGTATATGCAACTTAATTTTAGACGAATGAGATATTCTGCTCTGATCTTAGGATTGTTGTCTTTCTTAATACCACACATTCAGGGCTGTTTTGGCTCTAAGACCAGAACTATCTATTCCGGTCAGTATCTATGGCAGATCAAGCAAATAAAATATTACGATTCAATGACTCCAGACTCTGTATTTCCAGCCTTGTATATCGATAGTGATTTTGCTGAATGGTTATTCCACATAGATGGTATCGATTTAGCTTACGAGCATCCCCAGAACGCAAATTTACTTATTACTCGAGAGATTCTCCCGGATAACGCTTTTATGTTTGCAGCACGTAACAAACAAACTGGAAAATTGCATACTATCTACTTTATAATCTCAGACCTATATTGCGACAAATTATGCAGAGGTAATTATTTCACACGGTGGGTCGATAATGAGTTACATCTATATGATAAAAAGAAACTTCCGAGCATTTGCCCGGAATATATGTCGTTGGGTGATATAACAAAATATTACAAAATCCGCAATCGCAACGATCTACCCAAATCGCTCCTAAGTGGACCGTACAAGACCATCTTCATGGATCTCGAGTTTTAGTTTAATTCAAATGATGAGAAAGCATGTAATCTATTCTTTACTCTCTCCATAGGGAGAGGGTGATTCCGACGAAGTCGGAATCGGGTGAGGGGGTGAAGTAAAGTCGGAATCGGGTGAGGATGTGATAAAAGTCATACCTGCGTGAGGAATTAGAGCACAATATTATATAAACAAATAATCAAAAGCAATCGCAGGATTTTTTATGCAATTAAGTGTTCTAATGTATTAGCAACAAATTCCTGTTGATTAAACGTAATTTCTGGGTATAGCGGCAGACTTAAAGCCTTCGACGAAAGCAATTCTGCATTTGGAAAATCACCCTTGTTATAACTAAGATGAGCGTAAGCTGGTTGTTGATGAAGCGGAACCGGATAGTGAATACCAGCACCAATTCCACGATTCTTCATTTCATCG
Organism: bacterium; assembly: GCA_030613005.1. Classification (GTDB taxonomy): domain Bacteria; phylum UBP14; class UBA6098; order B30-G16; family B30-G16; genus JAUWMV01. The sequence goes on from JAUWMV010000022.1 coordinate 18,844, forward strand.
AGAACTTCATCGCGATTATTAATCTGAATAACGAATAAATGATAAACATGCTTAACCTGCGGCGTAACTTTCGGAAGTATTATGTTTTCAATATTCGAGAGCAATTCATTGTAATTCTTAGCTTTTTCTATACGCTTCTCTGTCCATTCCTGAATGTATTTCATTTTTACATTAAGCACGGCAGCCTGTAAACCGTCGAGTCTGCTGTTCAATCCCTCGAAATCGTGAATGTACTTTTTAGTTCTACCATGGTTACTGAGCATTTTAGCTCTAAAATAAAATTTCTCATTATTAGTAACAATAGCTCCAGCATCGCCATAAGCCCCAAGGTTTTTTCCGGGATAAAAGCTAAAACATCCAATATGTCCAATCGATCCAGCACGATTCCCCTTGTATTCAGCACCATGAGCTTGTGCACTATCCTCGACGACCCACAGATTATATTTAGCTGCTACTTCCATAATCCGATCCATGTCTGCCGGTTGACCATACAGATGCACAGGAATAATCGCTTTTGTTTTTTCGGAAATTGCAGATTCGATTTTATTTACGTCCATATTATATGTCTGAGGATCGCAATCCACGAAAACTGGTTTAGCGCCAGTCATTCCAATTGCCTCTGCAGTAGCAATAAAAGTGTTTGCGGCAGTAATGACCTCATCGCCGAAACCGACATTCAATGTCCTTAATGCGATATAAAGTGCATCCGTTCCATTTCCAACACCAAGAGCGTATCTTGTATTGCAGAATCGAGCGAAATTATCTTCGAATTTTGCTGCTTCCTTGCCACCGATGAATTGTGTAGAATTGAGAACTCTTTCAAAAGAAATGGCTATTTCATCTTTAATTAGCTCATACTGAGCTTTTAGGTCTACAAGAGGTATTTTCATTCGTATTCACTCCCAAAGTAAGGTTTTTCAATTAAATTATACGGACATTTAAGTTCTCTAACATCTTTAATAACTTTTGCAGGACAACCAGCCACAACCTTATATGCTGGGACATCCCTTGTAACGATTGCACCAGCTCCTACCAAGGAATATTCGCCGATAACAATATCTGGCAGCAGAGTTGAATTTGCACCGATCTTTGCACCAATTTTCACTGTTGCACCTTTTAGACATTCCTTAGCTTTGGGGCATAACGGATGATATGCGTTGGTTAGCACGACATTAGGTCCTATCCAGCATCCATCCTCGAGTATGCTGAATTCAGGTATAAATGCCTGAGAATGTATTCGCACTTTATTCCCAATTTTAACATGATGCTCGATTATTGAATGTGTCCCGATACTGACATTGTCGCCAATTACGTTATGTTCGCGTATCATAGCATTATGCCCAGTTTGGAAATGTGCACCGATAACATTGCCTGCATATATTACCGTATGTGACCGTATAACTGCTTCATCGCCGATAACCGTTTCAATTTCACCCGGTTTGAATCCCTTAGGAGGCACACCAATAATAACGTAATCGTGAATTATCACATTATGTCCTAATTTTACATTAGGAAAAATCTTATAATTACTGTTCATCTCTCGTTCCTAATTTGCTTTTCACTGGTCTAAATTTCAGGAATATTTCCTTACCTGTCTCAGCAGATTCGTAAATAGCGTTAACAATTTCCACAAATTTACGACCCTCTAATCCATCGATAAAACCGTCCATATCTTTTTGAAGACTTTTAACCACGTCCTCAAGAAATTGTGTGTGGTTCCAAGCAAAAACATTCGGATTTAATGCGTACTTTTCAAATACTATCTCATCCTCAGGTTCTGGTTCGGCAAAGTTCCATATCTTTAATTCATTCATAAAAAAACCACCAATTTCAACAGACCCTTTCTCCCCAAGAATGGATATCGAGCCCTCGAGGTCTTTGGGTCGAGTTGCAGTAGTAGCCTCAATTATGCCTAACGCGTCATTTTTGAATCTAACAATAACGGCAGCAGTATCCTCAGCTTCAATATCAACTAATTGAGTGGCATTCATTGCCATTACGCTGTCAACCTCACCCATCATCCAGAGCAACATATCTACATGATGAGCAGCCTGATTAGCTAATACACCACCATCATTTCCCCAAGTTCCCCTCCACTCTTTTTGATCATAATACTCCTGTGTCCGACGCCATCGAACACGAACCGTGCCCAAAACTAACCTTCCAAAACGACCACGGTCTATTGCATCTTTGAGTTTCTGAATAGGTACATTAAATCTATTCTGATGTACTACGAAAATTTTGTTGTTATATCTTCTGCAAGCCTTAAGCATTGCGTCGGCATCATCGATTCTGAGAGACATCGGTTTCTCGATGACAAAACTTTTACCGAATTTCGCCAGATCAAGCATTGTTTTGGCATGGTTGCCGGATGGAGTTTATATTGTTAATACATCAAATTTCTCATTTTCTGCCATCTCGACTGGGTTACAATATGCTTTAATACCATATTTATCTGCAACAATCTGCGCTTTATTCTTATTTATGTCGCAAACTGCTGCAAGTTCCGCATCAGTTACTCGTTCTATGGACAGAAAGTGTTTTTTGGATACAGCACCGCAACCAACTATCGCAAATCTAATCTTTTTATTCATGGATATCTCCACTTTAAAGCTATACTTAACATTCAGCTAAAAATCTCTGGTTTTAAATAATAAATCAAAATAAAAAAGAAGTTCCAAAAGTCAAACTATTTCATTAATCTTAGAAGGCTGAAACCTAACGATAAAAGATAAGTTTTTCTACGCTTATAATATAAAACAAAAGATGAATTTTAATACAATATCATTCATAAGCATCTTTAAGTGTAAAAGAAGAGCAAAAAAACTTGATAAACAGTCAATTAAAAATTAAATACATAATTATCGATAATCAGTTAATTAACCTTTATATTATGAAATTGTTGAATCCTGAACTGTTGAGCGAATAAATTTTTATGTTGTAGATAATTAGTAAAATACATTTGCGAAATATCATCATATTTACAATGAAAATGAATTTTTATAAACTATCGAAAGGAGTAAAGAAATGTATACTGCAGAATACCAAGAAAAACTTACAACACCCGAGAAAGCTGTTGCAAGCATCAGAAATTCGGATACAGTTGTTCATGGTATGGCAATCGGGGAACCGCCAGCGCTCTTCGGTGCAATCGCAGACAGAGTTAGAAACAGTAAGCTTCGGGATATCAAGATCTACTCAATGCTTCACATGGATCATGCTGCTAAAACCATTTTGTCTCCTGATGTCTGTGATAAAATTCACATTTACAGTTGGTTTGTAGGCAGTCCAGACAGAATTTTGATCAAGACAGGACGGGACTTTTACGTGCCCAACGAGTTTCATCAAATTCCGAGGATATGTCGTGACTTTATGGATATAGATATTGTAATAACGACAGTTTCGCCTATCGATAAAGCTGGTTATTTCACATTCGGTGCAGTTAACGACTACATATCAACCGCAGCAAGGCATTGCAAAAAACTCATCGTCGAGGTTAACCCACAAATGCCCCGTGTCTTTGGGGATTCGCTTTTACACATATCTGAGGTCGATGCAATAGTTGAATATGATACACCTCTTATGGAATATAAGCCAAAAGAATCCAAGCCTGAGGCTAAGATAATTGGTAAAAAAATAGCTGAACTAATCCCTGATGGAGCAACAATTCAGTTGGGAATCGGCGGGATCCCTAATGCAGTAACCAGCTCTCTTGAGAACCATAAAGATCTTGGAGCTCACTCAGAGGTCATGTGTTCAGGTATGGTCAATTTGATAAAAAAAGGTGTAATCACAGGAAGGAAAAAGAACCTGAATCCTCGGAAACACGTATTTACTAATGCACTGGGAGACAAAGAGATGTATGATTTCATAGATGATAATCCCAGTATGGAAAGTTATCCTGTTTCCTATATCAATTCACCCTATATTATTTCACAAAATGAGAATATGATCTCAATCAATTCCACGATAGAGGTAGACCTTCTCGGACAATGCAATTCTGAGTTTATTGAAGGATTCGAGTTCAGTGGTGCTGGTGGGCAGCTCGATTATGTGCGCGGTGCATTTAAATCCGAAGGCGGCAAGTCGTTCATTGCATTTTATTCGACTGCACATGATGGTAATGTCTCTCGAATCGTATCTCGCTTCAAACCGGGAACCGCGGTTACAACTCCAAGAATGGATACTCATTACCTCGTGACAGAGTATGGGTTGTTCAATATGAAAGGGAAATCGACGAGAGAAAGAGCATTGGATATTATAAATCTTGCACATCCGAAATTCCGTGATGATTTAATAAAAGAAGCAGAAAAAATGCATTTGATTTGATTCCTTTATTATTTTAAAACTATACATAGTCAAAAAAACTAACATATCAGTTTCATATAATACAATTTCCTGAAAAACATATGATACGCATTTCAACTTTCATTCCCTCACTCGACTCCGACTATTAACCCCCTCACCCGGTTTCGACTATCGTCTCGCAACCACCCTCTCCCCAAGGAGAGGGTAAAAAATCGCACAGACTTATGCTCCCTTATCTCCATGAGAAGAAAAGTGCTGGTGTATTGGGAAAGTAAATTAACAATCCTTTATGCACCAAACTTCTTTAATCTTCGAGCATTGGCTAACATAAGAGGAACAATTGCAAAACCCGGAAAATGGCCAAGGATGCCCTTTGCGCATTCTCGCTCCGAGAATTTTTTTGCATCATCTCTGAAAGCAAACTTACTGGAAAGAAGTAACGGAACGCCATGCCAACTATGCGATTTTAGCACCGATGGTGTTGCATGATCACCTGTAATTACGAGAACATCCGGATCAAGATCCAAAAGCACTTGGATCTCTCTGTCTACTTCCTCGATTATTTGGACTTTCCCAGCGAAATTGCCATCCTCACCCATAGAGTCAGTTTTCTTTATATGAATGAAAAAGAAGTCGTATTTGTCCCAGAGTTTCCTTGTCATTTCAAATTCCTGAGCAATGCTAAATCCCGAGGCATTTGGCGTGTCCATACCTACAAGACTTGCAAGACCGCGATACATTGGATATGTGGCAATGCCCACCGCTCTCAATCCGTATCGTTCATCAAAATGCTGCAAATCAGGAAGAAGCGAATAACCTCGCATCAAAACACTATTGGCAGGATGTTGATCGATGAGAATCTCTGTTGCTAACTCGATGAATTTGTTTATTATTCTTGCAGATTTTTCCGCATTCGGCTTAAGTGGTTTTGCTGGAACCGGTCGTTCACCTGTAACCTGAGGATCGGCATCACTTAGCATATCGGATAGACCAGAACCCTTGAAAATCACAGCAAATCTGTATTCCATGCTTACAGCCATCTCAACCTCAATATCGTAAATTCTTTTAATTTTCGAGCTTAACATATCGATATATCTCTGTCCCTGCTCAGATGAGATTCTGCCAGCACGCCTGTCAGTTATAATTCCATCGACCATCGTGCAGAAATTACCGCGTACCGCCAGCTCACCTTTCCCAACCTTCATCCCAATCCCTAACGCCTCCAGAACGCCACGACCGATCTGATATTTAACTGGATCGAAACCGAAAAGAGCTAGATGTCCTGGTCCACTTCCCGGAGTAATTCCAATTCCGACAGGTCTTTGAATGCCTGTCGAGCCGCTCGCTGCAAGCTTGTCCAATCGTGGGGTATTTGCAGCTTCCAATTCCGTTAAGCCATTATCGTCGGTCGTTCCACCTAAGCCGTCTATGACTAACATAACAAGTTTTGAATCGTTCCTTATTATCAATTCGGGCAAAATCATTTCATACATTATATCCTCCCTGATTAACCCATAATTTAATCTGTTACTTTAACAACTTCAATCTTTTTATTGTGTGTTATATATTCTGCACTAATTTAGATGCCGTGATCAATAAAAATACGAAATTCGATATTATTGTAGTCGGTGGAGGACATGGTGGCATCGAGGCTGCTGTTTCGGCTTCGAAGCTCGGTATGGATGTTCTATTAGTTACTCTCGATGTACACGCAACCGGCAGAATGAGCTGTAATCCAGCAATAGGCGGCATAGCCAAAAGTCGCGTTGTTCGTGAGGTCGACGCTATGGGTGGATTGATGTCGCAAGCAGCAGATTCAACCGGGATACAATTTAGAGTTCTCAATCGTAAAAAAGGTCCTGCGGTTCAGGCAACACGCTCTCAGAACGAGCGGTCCGAATATGAATTTGAGATAAATCGACTTCTCATAGCGCATAAAAGAATAACAATAATTCAGGGAAACATTGTAGAGATAATAATAGAATCAAATTACATTGCTGGAGTTATACTCGAAAACGGCGATGAGTTTCAATGCTCTGCTGTTATTCTGGCGACTGGAACTTTTCTGGGTGGGAAAATATACATAGGTCACAACATTTACGATAAAGGGAGAATAGGAGAAAGTGCCGATTGTAAGCTCAGCCAATCGCTTGAAAATGCCGGATTAAGTCTATTGCGATTTAAGACTGGAACACCTCCAAGGATATTAAGATCGTCTATCGATTTCTCTGCAACCAAAATCCAACTGGGCGAGGAGGATTACTTTCCGTTTTCATTAAATAATGAGGTTGTTCTTCCAGTTAGCCAACAGGAATGCTGTTTCATAACATGGACAAACGAGAAAACACATCGTGTAGTGCAGGAAAATTTGAAAAATTCCGCTTTATACGGTGGCATGATAACTGGTATAGGACCGAGATATTGCCCGTCGATAGAAACTAAAATCGTTAAATTCCCTGGACACAATAAACATATTGTTTTTATAGAACCTGAGGGTCGCGAATCCGTTGAAATGTATCCCAACGGCATCTCAAACTCGCTTCCCGAGGAGATACAACTAAAAATGCTCCACACAATCCCGGGATTGGAGAACGCTGAGATAACAGTACCCGGTTACGCAGTGGAATACGATGTTGTCGAGCCGACGCAAATTTCACATAGTCTTATGTCGAAATCTATTTCAGGTTTATTTTTTGCAGGTCAGATAATGGGAACCTCGGGTTATGAAGAGGCTGCCGGACTTGGTCTCCTTGCAGGAATCAACGCTGCAAATTGGATTTGCAAAAGAGAAAGTATAATATTTACTCGAGACAAAAGCTACATCGGTGTTATGATCGACGATCTTGTTGTTTCAGGTGTTGATGAACCTTATAGACTTCTTACAGGTCGTTCAGAATTCAGATTGTTGCTTCGCGAGGATAATGCATGGCTATCAGTATTCGAGACATTACCACATGACATTCTCGAAGCAATTTCTGGCGATCGATATTACATAATGCTTCAATGGTATAAATCTCTTAATCAAGTTAGAGAATTTATTTTTTCAAGATCGATAAAAAGTCGAGAGGCTGATGAATTAGGCGTTGCTCAGGGAACCTTATTGAAGGACTATTGTAATCGACCCGAAGCCCGATGGGAAAAGCTCTCGAGAATGTATGCTGAAATAGCTTGCTTACCTGCAAGACCTTCATCGACGCTTCTAACAGAGTTTAAATACGAGGGTTATATTAATAGACAACTTCGGGATGCGGAAAAAATAAACAAACTTCACACGCTGAAAATTCCAGTTGATATGAATTACAAGGAAATAGGTCTCAGGCGTGAGGCTGTGGATAAATTCGAGAAAGCACAACCGAAAGATATCGCTCACGCATCAAAAATTCCCGGTATAACACCGTCAGACCTGACTTCGTTAGTGAGCGCAATAAACAAATTGTTTCATATGAAACATTCCACCTAAGATAATATGGTTCATTGGGATGCATTAAAAAAGATATTACACGAAAAACAACCGTCGATCCCAATAGATTTCTGGGATAAAATCGATGTATTTGAAAATCTCGTTAAAATACACAATAAGGCGTTAAGCCTAACCTCATCGACGGATAGAGACAAAATCCGCGATAGGCATATCTCCGATTCCCTTGCACTCCTTCTATTTATAGATCTTTCGGATTTTAAGACATGTCTCGACATTGGCGCTGGAGCAGGATTTCCCGGTATTGTTCTTTCTGCAGCATTCCCAAAATGTAGCTTCACATTATGCGATTCATCACACAAGAAGACTAAATTCCTAAATCTTTGTGTCGATAAATTAAACCTCAAAAACGTGACAATTTATCCCGATCGCGCTGAAAACATCAAAGATAAATTCGATCTAATAACAATACGTGCAACCGGACCGCTCAAGAAAACTATTCCAACAGCTTTGAAAAAAATAGAATCAAACGGTATTATTGCGGTTTGGGTCGGAAGAACTTTCATTCAAAATATCGGCTGGTGGAAATCATTTATCAAAAAGAGAAACGGACAGGTTAAAATATTTCCATACCCACCGGAAATTTTCCCTAAATGCGACCTTTCTATAGCAATTATCAAAGGAATCGAGAAGACACAAATGTAAGCGAGCTGATTTAACACTTATCTTTAAATATTGAAATACCTATCACATTGAAAACTGAGTTAAACAGATAAGAACTATTGAACTCACATTGACATGGAGCCTATAATGAATAGTGATTTCTTTTTCTCGTCCTTTTGGAAACAGTTTCCGATTAATCTTGTTTAACATAAATTTATTCATAAATTATCGATATGCTCGACCCATTTTATAGGAAAGGATTAAGATTTTCGTGCAAGAAATGTGGTAATTGCTGCAGAATCTCCGACGGATTCGTCTATATCTCAAACAAAGACATAGCACGGATTACAGAAGCACTCGATTCAACTGAAAGTGAATTCTTGGATAAATACACCGAAAAAAACAACGGCTTCGTGGCACTTAAAAGTTACCCAAATGGAGACTGTATATTCTTTACAGAAAATATTGGCTGCAAAGTTTACGATCATAGGCCTCGACAGTGCAGAACATTTCCTTTCTGGTCTAATGCGCTTTCATCACAAAAAAACTGGGAGTTGCATTCCTCTTATTGTCCCGGGATAAATACTGGAATATTATACACAAAGGACGAAATAGAAAAAATTTTAATTGGTACAATGGAAACTAAGAAAGGCTAATTTGATGAATAAAAAAATTGCAGTTTATCCGGGAACATTCGACCCAATAACATATGGTCATATGGACATAATAAAACGTGCTGCAAAGCTTTTCTATAGCCTTATAGTTGCAGTGGGTGAGGATCCTCAAAAAGCCCCTGTCTTCACTCTTTCCGAAAGATTCGATATGATTAAGAATGTCATAGAATCGGAGCGATTTGAAAACGTTTCTGTGGATCATTTTCGCGGATTGCTTGTTCACTATCTTGAAAAAGTAGATTCAATAATTATAATTCGAGGTTTACGAGCTGTAACCGATTTCGAACATGAATTTCAGATGGCTCTTGCCAACAGAAAACTTCACAGCATTGCAGAAACAGTTTTCCTTCTACCGGGGGAACAATTTATTTACCTAAGCTCGTCGATGGTTAAGACAATTGCTCTGAATAATGGCGATGTTTCACCATTTGTGCCGCCATTTGTCGAAAAATTTCTCTATTCAAAATTAAGGAGGTCCTAAAAATGAATTTAAAACAAGTAGCAATTCTCGTTCTCGTAGTTCTCGTAGTGATATTTGCAATTGTTATGATTGTGACATCGGTTACAAAATCGACGATCGTAAAAAAGATTGGGGAAAAGTCGATTTTGCTGGTCGATCTTCGCAAAGAATATCTGGAAATAGGTGATATATCCATGAAGATCTTTGGCTTAGAGCCAAAGATAACTTTTCCACATCTCCTGAGATTAGTCAACTCAGCAGGTGACGACGATAAAATCGAGTCTATGATACTCAAAGGATATTCCACATTATCACTATCACAAGCCTGGGAGCTTGAAAAAGTCGTGAGAAAATTTCAGGAATCCGGCAAAAAAGTATACGGTTACATTAATTTCGCAACTCCCGGGAATTTTCTTCTTATGCACTGTTACGATAGTCTATTTTGTCCTAAACTATCGAGCTTCTACATCCCCGGATTTTCTGTGTCAATGTTGTTCATTAAGGACTCTTTTGCAAAATTAGGCATTGGCTTCGATGTAATGCACATCGGGAAATTCAAGGGCACTGGTGAAATGTTTTCGGAGGACTCGATGTCCGCTCCACTTAAGCAAAGCCTCAATTTTCTCTTGGACGACATTTACGATCAGTTCATAAGTGATTTATCCGAGGGTTTAGATTGGGAATCTGAGAAAGTAATCGATCTAATCGATGGAGCATATTACAACGCTCAGAGTATCAAAGAGGATTATGGTCTAATAGATTCCTTTATGTATTGGGAACAATTAGTCGAATATCTTGTCGGCAAAGATCGTGATCGTATAATATCACTGAAGAAATACTCCAGAAAAGCACCGAAGCCTGATTATTCCGACGACAAAATCGCTCTAATAATTGCTGAGGGCACGATAAGTATGTCCTCCAGCGTATGGAGCAGCAATGTTATTACTTCCAAAAAATATGTAAAATTAATACGTAAGCTTGCCGAGGATGACGATATTTCCGCAATAATAATGCGAGTTAACAGCCCTGGTGGTTCTGCATTAGTGTCAGACGAGATATACAATCAATTACTTCAAGCCAGCGATAAAAAACCAGTGATAACTTCGATGAGTTCCATTGCGGCTTCCGGAGGTTATTACATTTCAATGCCTGCCAACAAAGTCTTTGCAACACCATACACATTAACAGGTTCGATCGGAGTAGTGATGGTCAGACCTAATTGGGGAGAAATGTATAACAAGATCGATGCGCACTATCAAACGCTTAAACGAGGACGCAACGCGAATATGTATGATCCGGCTTATCCTTTTAATGAGGAGCAATTCGATATTATTAAAAAGAATATGGAGATTATATACGATGAGTTCGTATCCGAAGCTGCGTACAGCAGAGACACGACATTCGAATGGATAGACTCTATAGGTCAAGGCAGGATATGGAGCGCAAAAACCGCTATGGAATTGGGTTTAATCGATGAGATCGGCTCTCTTTTGGACGTTATCGCTTACACTGAACAACTGATCGGAGTTCCTGAGGGTAAACATGCTAAACTAATATTACATCCAAGACCTGAATCGTTCTGGGAAATATACTCAGGGCTCTATTCATCGGCTGTTAGAAGCATTATTCCAAAGACGATAGTAAATAATTTTGCAGATATCGAGCTTATTGAAAATTTCTCTAATAAGCCGTTGTATTACTCAATTCTCAATTTTCAGTGGCTGAATTAACCAAGTTTTTACTGAATTTTTAAGCGGATAATTAATTAGTCGTATATCTTCCATCTTTTTGCTTATCCGAATCGATGAATCGATTTACATAGAGTGTATATATTTAAATTATTAAAATTATAACTTGACTTATAACACTTCTCTCATATAATTTACTTCTTAATTTTTAACGAGTAAAGCTATGGAAAACAGTAACGAACATCCAAAAGAATACCTCCGCTCTTATGGTCTTTCCGCGACTAATCAGCGGATTGCAGTTTTAAAGGTTTTAGACCGAAGAACGGATCATCCTACAGCGGAACGCATTTTTGAGGATGTGAGGAAAAATAACGATCAAATATCCCTAGCTACTGTTTATAATGTTCTAAGCTCGTTTGCAAAGTCTGGGATTACTAAGGAAATTTTTGTCGAGCCGGGCAGAAGCAGATTCGATCCGCGCACAGAACCTCATCATCATTTCTTTTGCAGAATTTGTGGCAAAGTTTTCGATATCGATGTTGAATGTGGTATTAGCAAATTGGATTCATTCGATGGCAATAAAATTGAAACGGTTCACGGAACAATCCATGGTATTTGTAAGGATTGCATGAATAAAAGAAGTACATGAAAACTGCCCTTTTATTAAATCGAGGAGAATAACATGACAGCAGAAATTGCAATAATGAATAAAGAGGCAATTGCTCTTGCGGCTGATAGTGCTGTTACAATGGGTCGAGAAATAGGACAAAAGGTCTTTACTTCAGCTAATAAGCTTTTTACTCTCTCTAAATATTATCCAGTGGGTATAATGGTTTACGGTAATGCTAGTTTTATGGAGGTTCCTTGGGAAACTATAATAAAGATACATAGAAGCAAATTAGGCAATCTGAAATTTGACACATTAGAAGAATACGCCCACCATTTCATAGCCTTCTTGGATAACGGCAATCCATTATTCCCAGAGACCGAGCAAGAGGAATATTTATACGGAACTATATTTGGTTATTTTGCTCTTATTAGGGATGAGATCAGGAAAAAAGTAAACTCGATTATGGATAAAGATGTGGAAATCACAAATGATCTGGTTAAACAAATAGTATCTAATGTTATAAAAGAATACTATGATGAATTGCAAAATACTGAAATATTACCATTGATTCCAAAGAATCATTTTGAAGACATAGTAAATAAGTATGGAGATATTATTGATAAGGTAAGAGAAGAAGTCTTTGAAAAATTGCCATTATCTCCTAATTTAGTAAATAAACTGAAATATATCAGCGCAAGTCTATTTTCAAAAGATATTTTTCCATCTAATATTTCGGGAATTGTAATTGCTGGTTTTGGGGAGAAAGATACATTCCCTTCACTTAAATCGTTTAATATTGATGGGGTATTTAATAACAAACTGAAATATAAAGAAATATTATCTGGAGAGATTAACTTTGAGAATACTGCAACAATTATTCCTTTTGCTCAAGGAGAAATGGTAGAAACATTTATGGAAGGTATTGATCCTCACTTACAGGATCAAACAGAAGGCTTTTTATCTGAAATATTCGATAAATATCCAGAAATTATAGTTGAGAATATTAAAGAATTTAATGACAGCGAAAAACAACAGCTTAATAAGAAATTAAAAAAGATAAGTAAAGAGATATTTAATAATTATAAAAAACAAGTGGAAACTTATAAAGAGAAAAATTATATAGATCCCATTATAAAAGTTGTTAGTATGCTTCCGAAGGATGAACTTGCAGCTATGGCAGAATCACTTGTAAGTTTAACCTCATTCAAACGAAAAGTTTCAATGGAAACTGAAACAGTAGGAGGACCTATCGATGTTGCTGTGATTTCTAAAGGTGATGGATTTATCTGGATTAAAAGGAAGCATTATTTTAAGTCAGAATTAAATCCTCAATTTTCTTCTAACTACTATAGGAGGTAAAAAATGGAAAGAAGTAAGAAGAAAAAGCAAGTATACAAGTCGATGAGAGAGTTTGAGGAGAAGTTCTTTCCAGAATCTTTTAGGAAACAATCAGCAGAAGTTTCTACTGATGCCCGAACTCTGGGAATTACTTTAGCTAAAGAATCCTTAGATATAATCAGACGTCGGCTTTCGAAATAACTAAACTCTACCCAACACAACATATATGTTACAAGTTTACCCCCTCTCCCGATTCCGATAGGACAAATTTCGTAGAATTAGAATTAATTTATCATTGTTGAATATATCGATCGTATAGTTTAATAAACGGAATATGGAAGAAAATGTGTGGACTATTTATTATCTGGATTTTCTAATGCGCATTTTATAATCTCATAAAACAACGGTTCTGGTTTCTCGAGTTTGGATATCAATTCGGGATGATATTGCACGCCTATAAAAAATCGCTTATCAGGTAATTCCATAATTTGCATAATATTCTCCACCGGTTCATAACCGGAAAAAACCAAACCACTTGTTTCTAATTTCTCCACGTATTCTGGATTGACCTCGTATCTGTGCCTGAAACGTTCGCGAATGTAATCTGCGTCGTAAATTTTATGTGCAAAAGTTCCGGGTTTCATTTTAACATCCTGACCGCCAAGACGCATTGTTCCACCTTTCTTTTTCAAGCCTTTCTGTGATGGTAGAATGCATATTATTGGATGTTTAACCTTAATTCCCTCCTCGATAGCTTCGCTTGTGTTCGCGCCTTCAAGTTCGCATACATTTCGAGCGAACTCAATAACTGCAAGCTGCATTCCATAACATATTCCGAGAAACGGGATGTCGTTCTCTCGACAATATTGAACAACTTTTATCTTGCCCTCGATACCACGTAAACCGAATCCACCAGGAACGATAACTCCATCGACCCCAGTTAGTTCATCTTCGACAGAGATTTTTTCCTGCTCGATTCCGGTTGTCTCGAGCCATTTAATTTTCACGCGTGTTTTGTGATGCGCACCTGCATGATAGAGAGCCTCGATTATCGATGCATACGAATCGTGTAGTGCTGTGTATTTCCCGCATAATGCAATCGTAACCTTACGAGTAGGATTCAAAATTGCATCGGTTAGACTAAACCAAAGATCAAGTTTTGGTGGTGAATATATCCCCAAACGTTTATGAAGTATCTCCGTCAGCCCTTGTTTATCGTATAGAATCGGGATTTCATATACTGTTCCAACTTCAGTGCCGGAAATTACAGCTTCGGGTGATATATTGCAAAAAAGTGAAATTTTTTCCTTGAGCTTTTGCGGAAGCGGTCTCGACGATCGAGCAATTATAACGTCGGGTCGTATACCTTTTTCGTTCAGCAATTTCACACTTTGCTGTGTGGGTTTAGTCTTATGTTCGCCAAGGTTTTCTGGAATTGGTACATATGTAAGATGAATAAATAAAATGTTTTTCGAGCCTATTTCACGACCAAGCTGTCTTACAGCTTCGATGTATAGCTCATTCTCGATATCGCCAACAGTTCCACCGATCTCTATTAGGACAATGTCAGCTTTCTCTTGCTTGGCAATCCTTTTGAAATTTGATTTTATTTCATCGGTAACGTGAGGAATAAGCTGCACAGTATTCCCAAGAAAATCTCCTCTACGTTCTTTCTCGAGAATGCTTGCGTAAATTTTCCCCATTGTCAGGTTCCACTCCGATTTGCAAACAACATTGAGAAATCTTTCGTAGTGCCCAAAATCCATATCAACCTCACCGCCATCGTCTAACACAAACACTTCTCCATGCTCTACTGGATTCATTGTGCCCGGGTCGGTGTTGAGGTACCCATCGCATTTTATCGGGATAACTCTAAGATGCGATTTAAGCAGATTTCCAACACTAGCTGTGGCAATTCCTTTGCCTAATCCAGATAATACTCCGCCGGTTATTACGATATACTTGGTTTTATGAGGCATAAATACCTCCTCGAAGGTTTATTTAAATTAATTATAAAGCAGAATAAATGCAAGAGCATATATTTCGTTTATTTAACCAGAATACTTGAAATTTATTCAAAATGCCATTAATTGAAGACTAAGTAATTATGAAAGAAAAATTTAAATTTAAGCTATTTCCGATTTTATGTGTGCTGATATATCTTGTAGTCATTGCTGCGAGTTGTTCGGAAGATGAACCGGAAGTGTGTTTGGATATCGAGTATGCCTCAGGACCATCCATTGTGGGAAGGAATGAGACATTCACACTTTGCTTCAATTATTTTGCATCCAGAAGAGGGAAATCCGCCATTCCGGATAGCGGTGCGATTGTTGATGTAACTTTTAGTTATGAATCGCCTTTCATATGGGTCGGTGGTGACACAATGAAAACTGTTTTCATAGAGAAGAACACGACATATCAGGCATGCTATAGTTTGAAAACCCCTGAGAATCCACCAATAAACTTAATATTCCAAACTTCTTTTCATGTTTTCGCTCCTGAACACAGCTGCGGTGCCTCTTTGCCAAAATATATCAGAATACAGGATATCACTAACTAACATCATATAAAGTCCGCATTGAAATCTCAGATTTGTTGGTTGGATTAATCCTCTGTCGCTTTGCGACATCATTATTATTGGTTACTTTAACCCCCTTTTGTCCTTCGGACATTTTCTCCTAATAGGGGACAATTTCATCGCTGCTTGTGTTTTCGTGTCCCCCTTTGGGGGAAACTCCGCCGTAGGTGGTAAAGGGGGTTGCAATCAATCTCCCCTGAAATCGAATATCTCCACCGCTGTGCAATCCCGATGCAGTCGGGGTTGTTCATTGCATTTATCATTTCATGCCTCCTTGGTTGTCGAATATCTTCACTGTTGTGCATGGGGCTGAAGCCCCATGTTGACATACCATTATAGCACAAGGCGAATTGAATATAATTCCCACGGTGTCAGCGGACTGAAGTCCGATGTTTCATCTCTATTATCTCAAATAGACAATTCGCTTCGTTATTTGATGCCCATCATCTGTCGTTGCTCGCACAAGATAGACGCCACTTGAGATGTATTCGTCGGGTTGCCAGATTATAACTCCCTGTCGCTGTGCGACATCCCCCTTATTAATTGGAACTTCTTCTGGTTTGCCTCCCTTAATAAGGGAGGTGGCTCCGATGTTATCGGAGTCGGAGGGTTTATTCCAAACCAATCTCCCCCGCAAATCGTATATCTCAACCTGTGTGCCTGTAAGCGTAGTTATCGCACACGATGAATTAAACGGATTCGGGGAAATGATAAGTTCGAACGAGTTCGGTTTCGACAATGGTTCAGAGATGAAATTGGGGTATATCTTAGTTACGGTCGGAGATGGAGTGGTTACTGTCGGGCTACAACTAACTGCCGACAAGCTTAGGGCAGTGATGGTGGGAGTTGCTGAAACACTACTTAAAGAAGGACTCCCTACCACCGGGGAGCAATCAGCAATAAAAGGGCAATCCCCAATCTCACCCGAAGAGCTAAATTTACCGAGAAATAAATCACCCCAACCGGTGCCAAAACTCTGTGTCCCTCCAGTTACAATATATCCTCCGTCAGAGGTTGGGGCGACAGAATTGCCCCAATCACTATCTGTTCCTCCCACAGTTTTCGCCCAAATTAAATCTCCAGAGGAATTAAATTTGACGAGAAATAAATCATAGTATCCGGCGCCAAAACTCGTTGTCAATCCAGTTACGATATACCCTCCATCCGTGGTAGGTGCGACAGAATTGCCCCATTCCCAATCTGTTCCTCCAACAGTTTTCGTCCAGGTTAAATCCCCTGAGGAATCAAATTTGACAAGAAATAAATCATCCCAATCGACACCAAAACTAGATGTCAATCCAGTTACAATATACCCTCCATCAGAGGTCGGGGCAACAGAATAGCCCCAATCATCCCTTGCACCCCCTACGGTTTTTGCCCAGGTTAAATCCCCGGAGGAGTTAAATTTGAGGAGAAATAAATCATAGTATCCGGCGCCAAAACTCGTTGTCCATCCAGTTACAATATACCCTCCATCCGTGGTAGGTGCGACAGAATTGCCCCATTCCCAATCTGTTCCTCCAACAGTTTTCGTCCAGGTTAAATACACTGAGAAATAAAAATAGACGAGAAGTAAATAAGTCTAAAAAACCCAACAACAAGAAAAAATAAAAAAAAAA
>JAUWMV010000002.1 GCA_030613005.1 bacterium
CCGTAGGCTTCTAACATTGCAACGAAGCCAATTGCATCGACGCCAGCATCACAGAGATCTACTTCACTACTTGCAGACAATTCTACCACATTTCCGATGGCAAAGACTGCATCAGCTTCTTTCGATACTGAATACTTAATAACTTGTCCGCTTGCAAGCCCTGCCAGCAAAACAACTGCCAGTCCAATAAACATTAAACGTCTCATTTTTAAACCTCCCAAGTTTTAATTTGTACAAAATTTCTACATTTTCGCATACGTCCTGTAATCACTTCCCAACCATGAGTAAGTTGCAATAATGAACCTCCTATTTTTTATTTTATTTCCATAAGTTGAATAATTTATCTCAAATATTAAAGCAAATTTATAAATTCCTTTACACTCATTCCAGAATCTCGTATAATTGCTCGAAGCAAACCTCTATCAAGTACCTTTATGATCAGGTATTGAAAGTGTAATATTAGATCCTTTTTTTTTCATAATTATATGTCTACTTTTAGCTCTCCTATCTATATACCAATCCTTTTTTGTCAGAGCTTTAACAACTTCCTTTCCAGAGATAACAGGAAGTTTTGGCATCAGACAATAACCTCCATAGATCCAATGTACTTCGATGATTTCTCTTCAACTTCCAGCACCGACAAACAGCCTTTTATTGCGTCTTTAATATTCGAAATTGCTTCTTCAATAGTATTTCCCTGAGAGTGGCAACCAGGTATCGCCGGACAATGGACCACAAATCCAAAATCTTCACCTTTTTCTATTATTACTCTATAAACCATAATTTACTCCTAAGTGTCTCTGACAACATACTGAAGTATGCTGCTCAAAATATGCTGATGCATATCCGGTTGCGTTTGTTGTTTTGCATATGCTGTTAGTGTATGTGTATAATGTAACATTTGCATCTGTCGTTAGTGTATACTGCAGCATTGCAAATATCTGTCATGTCCTCCTCTATCGTTTAATTTCCATAAGTTGAAGGTTTCCGTCAATGAATCTTCCTGCTATGAGTAATGGATTTACAGCTTTCGCTCTCACTGCATAAGTATGATTTCCTGCGGATGGCATATCCATTGCCGAGAGAGTTATTATATATTCCGAATATAATTGAGGGTTAACCATAATCATTCGTTGAGATGTTAAAATCATCTCCGAAGTTTCACCCAGGTCTCTAATAAGCTGAACTTCCATTGTAGCCCCGCTAATTTTCGCTCTATCGTCGAATGTGCCGGAGAAAGTAAGCTGAACAGCGCTTCCTATTCCACCCGCGGAATATGTTCCGGAGAAAAGAGTTATAAATTCGAGCGTATCGATAAGTATCTCGCTTCCGCTATATACAAGCTTAAGAAATCCCTGCCCGTCGATCTCCTCAACTCTTAATGTCCCTGCTTGAGCTAAACCAGAAATTCTGAAATTAGCTTTCTGTATTGTTGTGTCTTGATTGAGAATATAAAGCGAATCTGCTCTTGGACCTTCTTCATAGGTTATCGATCCGTCGATAATTAAGTCTCCGTCGATATGGACATCGCCGGTAATATCTGCGCCAAAACAGGCATCTCTAATAACAAGCCCAGTGTCTGGAGCACACATTGTATCGGAAGGATCTGCATGAATATATATACCTCGAACAGTACCATCGCTAGCAGCTATTTCGAGACCATCACCTCCAGGACGTGTTATTAAAGCCCCGATACCTTCGCTATCCTCAATAATTAAACCTTCTGCTCCGGACTTGTTTATGTATATACCTGGACCACCAGTATTTCCTATAACTAAGCCGACACCACCATCAGCAAAAGACGTGTCGATTATTGTTAATACACCATTCATTCCGGATGAATTGCCATATATTGTATCTGGAATAGATGCCGCATAGGTTGCGTATGAGGCAGTATCCGCATGAATCGATGTAATTGCATTTTGAGAATAAAACGAATAAAAGGCATACGGCGTTGCAGTGAAAAGCACACGAGGTGCCAAAGTTTCCGAATCTACCACAAGCTCAAGGTAGTATAATGTGTCGAAAGGCAAATCGAGAGTGTCTATTCTGCCGAGTATTACATCGAATAGACCTTTTGTTATGGTAACATCGGAGTGATGTTCACTCCAAAGTGGGATTCCACCAGTGTCTATATCATATATTTTGAATTCAATGTCATGGTCGCCGATAATGCCTACGCCGATAGTATCAGTTAATTTACCTTGGTAGTTTATATACTTAGGTGGTACTGCAAACACAATCTCAGCAAACAGAACCACCAAAGTAATAAGTGTAATTTTTCGGCAATAGCACATAAAGCCGTCCTTATGTTAAAGCCTATCCTCAAAATTTAAAAACCACATAGAATACAAATAAGAAATATTAAACGCAAGAAAAAAATTAGAAATTTGAAAAATATTTTATAATAATCATATCCACATATTAGATATTAAATTATACATATTGTTCTATTACATTAATAAAGTATTTGAATCTAACATATTAGAAAGTAAGATAATATACCAATAAAAAATGTCAATCAATTTTTGTTTTAATCTTCTCTAAAGGATCAATCTTTCTTTGATTGAGAAATAATAATTCCCAATATAAGGGAATAAAACTTAGTTTTGTGCGGATCTGTCCTTGAAGTTAAAACAATAGGAATCTGTGTTCCAGCTACCACAGCTGCACAACACGAATTTCCAAAATAAAGTAAGGATTTGTAAAGAATATTCGCAGACTCGATTTCTGGTGCAAGAATTACATCAGCATCGCCCGCAACGTCTCCCACAATTCCTTTTACATATGCCGCCTTTTTATTAATTGCATTATCAAACCCAAAAGGGCCATCAACTATGCAATTTTTAATCTGACCTCTAATACTCATTTGCGAAAGAATTGCTGCATGTTCAGTAGTTGGCATCTTTTTTGGATTAACTTTTTCGACTGCGCAAACACATGCGACTTTTGGCTTTTCTACGCCAAGAGAATGAACGACATCGACAGCATTCTGAATTATTTGAGCCTTTTCAGTTAGATCAGGTGCTATGTTAATTGCAGCATCGGTAATTGTGAGAAGCTTATGATATTCCGGGATTTCAAAAACAGCGACATGAGATAAAAGACTTTTACTTGATCTTTCGAGTAGACCATCCTTTTTATCAAGGATAGCCTTCATAAAGTCTTTTGTTGAAATCAAACCTTTCATCAGAACATCCGCATTACCTGATTTAAGCAACTCCACTGCAATCTTCGCTGTTTTTGCAGAATTTGGTTCATCAATTATTTCATAACTGCTCGGGTCACTTCCAATTTGTCTAAGAGTTTTCTTAATTGAATTTGAATCACCAACTAAAATACCTTTTGCTACGCCATTTTGCTTGGCTTCATCAAGCGCGGCTAATACTTCTTCTTCTGTTGCATCTGCGACTACAACTCTCTTCGAGTATTTGGATTTGGCTATTTCGAGAATCTCTTCTAGTTTTCTCATTATTCCTCCTATATTATATTTATTAAAATTAAAATTTTGTAATGAAATTAGCAAGAATTTTTTTATGTTTTGTATAAGAATGTTGCATAAGTTCTTGACCTTAATAATCTCTTTTTAAATTATAGATATTTCCTGTATTGATATATTTACTATAATTTTATACAATCATTTTGCTTAAACTTATACTGAAAAATCTTTAAAATTGTTAAATGTGTTATATATTTTTATTTATCAAATGTAACTAAAACTAAAATTAGGTTAAGGGGAAGGGATTAATCTAACACCCTTGCCGCCTTTTCCAGGACTGTTATCATAAACCTCTACAATATGATAGACTGTTGTTATGAACTTTTTATCGAAATCACCATGGAAATAGCTGTGAATTAGATTAACATACTCGATTATTTTTATTTCATATTCAGAAAGTTTAGGATCATCTGGGTGCAGAAGCTGTGATATTCCTTTAATTTTGTATGATGGAATATCCAAAAAAACAATAGCAACAGCAGGATTTCCCATCTCGTTTAGAAAAATCTGTGTATTAAATTCTGGAGTAGCATAGAGCTCAAGTGAGACCTGCTTAGTACGGTCAAAAATGTTATCTGCATCTTTATATAGACTTGTCAAAACATCAAGCTTTTTGGTGAAATTGCTATCATATGTTGATTTGAGAAATTCAATAATTGTATCTAACTTCTCCTTTTTGGGAATAAAACCAATTCCTTTAACTGCATTATTGACGATAAATCTTGTATC
This sequence comes from bacterium, assembly GCA_030613005.1. Lineage (GTDB taxonomy): Bacteria > UBP14 > UBA6098 > B30-G16 > B30-G16 > JAUWMV01. The sequence goes on from JAUWMV010000002.1 coordinate 4,229, forward strand.
ATTCCTACCTATGCCATAACTGGCAACGATTCCGTTGTGAGGACCTGAAAGGTCGGGCATTTTGCCTTTTGAAATTTTTTCAATTGTCTCAATTCTTTTCTTGATATCCCATTCCATAAATACATCGGGCAGTTCTCTAATTACGTAATCCTGCCATTTACCGTCGATCCTTGCGCGGATTATTCCAGCTTTACATTTTGATATATCAACGGTTTCCTGATGGAAAAATCCATTTTTCCAAAAGTTAATTTTTGCTTGCTCCAACTCGCTGGAGGAAATGTTGGTCATAGTAATAATGATGAAAAAGGAGAGTATAAGTTGTTTTATCATTATTTCACCTTTGTGAATTAATTGAAATCAACTTGCAGTGTCTCCAGGTTCAGGTTCATGTTCCATCTCGGCTTGTCCAATGTCGATAAAATTCAATCGATTATCATAAATTGGAATTCTATTTCTAAGTGATATGAACCATGAGTCATAAGCAGTATTTTGCCTTGCGGAAAAGATTTCTCTTCGCAATGAAGGTGATATCTCATTAAAATTATCGTAATTTGGCATAGTTCGTTTATCTATACGTACAATGTAAAATCTACCGTCGGTACCTTCTAAAGGAGCTGAAATTGAATCTGGTGTATTTACCCCAGCCAATGCTCCTATAATCCATGGATTTGTGGAAGTGTCTGAAAATATTATACTTGGTGAAACTGAATCTATAGTGCCATATTTTGCACCTAAATCCACTGATACTTCCTTCATGCTTTTCCCAGTTTTCAACATTTCATACGCATGATAGGCTATATTTCGACAAACACTTTTCTTTGCTTCTTCAATAATTTCGTTTTTAATCACCGGAATATAATCCTCAAAGGTTTCAAGTTTTGCAGGTGTAACATAATCAACGTGAACTACAAAGTAATTATTGCTACTTCTCACAATATCTGGAACTGAACCAACACCTTCCTTAAAGGCAAATTGATTGACTAAAGTTCTTAAGCCAATCTCTGGAATTGGTTCAATTAATCCAACCTTGCCTGTATTATGCATTTCTAAACCATATCGTGTGGATGCTGCATTTAAACCGTATTTCCGAGTATAATCAATTATATTTTTTGTATAAACCTCTAAACTCTCTCTTGTTTCATATCCTGGTTCTATCCTAATGAGGATATGCTGAATATGATAAAAAGTATCTACTGAATTATTAATAGTATCCACTAATATAGTATCTTGTAATAAATTAATCAGGTGATATCCATTTAGCGTTAGGATCGGTTCTGATAACTCACCACTGTCCAATTTTGTTATTACTGCAGCAAGTTCTGGTAAAGCTTGCTCCGCTTTAATGAAACCAATATCGCCACCCTTGACAGCAGATTGTTTATCCATTGAATAGCCTTCAGCAAGATATGCAAAGTCCTCTCCATTTTTTAATTTTTCATGAAGCATTTCGGTAGTGGATAATGCTTCTTTAGTATCTGATTTTGAGGGATGAAAAGGAATTCTTAGATACGAATAAATAGCATAAGGGTCTTTCGGGAGTTTATTCTTATTTTTTGAATAATATGATTTCAAAGCGATTTCGGATGTATCAACGCGATGAGAGCCAAGACAGTCGGGACCGAAAATTAGGAATTCACCTTCAATTTCTGTTTCATTAAAAAAATGCTGATCCATAACTTCGTATAGCACAACGTAAGTCATGGTTTCAATTAGCGTTCTGGTTTTCTCAGTGGGAAGATTTGAAGCAATAAGCTGTTCAGCAGGAAGCCATTCTTTTGCAAATGCCGGATCGTTAAGAACTCGTAAATATTTATCATAATCAAACTTACCATTAGTATGGAATTGCTGGTTATTTTTAAGCCATTCCGGTGGGTTAACGCTTAACCTTTCATAGATTTCTATCCCTGTTACATTCTTAGTGTTTTTTAGTTGGAATTCCTTATCGAGAATTATTCGACTAATAAGTTCTTGCCATGATTGTTCTCTTATTTCAGCTCTAGTAAATTCATCAACATTAATATTATTTCTGTAAAAGTTTTGCTCTTGTTGCTTCCACTCGTCTGAATATTCTTTAATGTCAATATCCTCTCCAAGTGTAGAACCTACAACGGATTCACTTTTCTTGGGTGAAGTTCGACCGGTTATATCCATACCCCATTGAAAAACCATCATCGCAATAAACAAAACAGCTGTGATTAAAAAAATTATTCCCATCTTATCTCTTAACTTTTTCATAAATGCTGATTGAGCCATTTTTCACTCCTTAATTTACATGAACTTATTCATGCACGGAAAGAAAATTAGTTAATTAAACTAAGCAAGTAAATTCTATTTAAACAGAACTAAAATTCGGTATCCAAAAAATATCTTGACAAATTCAAATAAGAAATTATAATGTTGAGTTTTGTGATTATGTAGTATTTGATTATCATTTTATAAATTAATCCAAAATGATTTTAGGAAATTTATATTTTGACTTGACAAAAAAATGCGGATTTTTATAATTAACCGTAGGGATTTATAAAGGAGGCGTTGTAGATGGCTCGTGGTCGTGTAAAAAGATTCGATGAGAAGAAGGGTTATGGGTTTATCCAGCAGGATACCGGAGGACCTGATGTGTTTGTACATTATTCAGACGTCGTAGGTGACGGATTTAGGACCCTTGCTCCAGGTGATGATGTTGAATTTGAACTAATAGAGGGGGATAAGGGATTGAAAGCACTTAATGTCCGGAAAATTGATTAGTCTATAAGGCTTACAATATAACAATTCTTCTATGAAAAACGATCGATTCAAGCCCTGGTGAAAACCAGGGCTTCGATTTTTAATGCACAATTGAATATTTATAACTAATTTTTAAACTTTATGAAGCAAATTTTATATAATCGCATCATTGAACAGCATGGAATTCTCATTAGTGTATATGGAATAGATAACTATGTAATGTGGATTGATATTGATAGAAATAAGTTACCGGAATGCCTTGTTAATCGATTTACAATTCACTACAGTGCGTTGAAAGCCGCATCGGAGGTTGAAGAATACCTATCAGGTAAACGAACATTATTTTCAGTTATTCCGAAATATGTTACGGGAACAAATTTTGAACAAAAAGTATGGTCCACTATTTGTAAGGTTCCTTATGGAATGCAAGAAACATATTTATATATTGCAAAGAAAATAGGACATCCAAAAGCTTACAGATCAGTTGGTAATGCTCTTGGTAAAAATCCCATACCTATTGTTGTCCCATGCCACCGAATAATTCGATCAGATGAAAAAATTGGGGGGTTTACTGCTGGTGTTAAGGTCAAGAAAATGTTTCTTTCGTTAGAATCCAAACACAATTGTTGACCATTTGTAAGTGATCTATTAAATTACATTGTATGGGAGGATTAGTGTTAAGGAATTCTTTAAATTATATTCGATTGGCTCAATCTTGTGTTTTAATCGTTGTAATGTTTTCTTTAGTATGTGCAGAACAACTGACGAGAGCTAAGGCAATCGAGATTGCTCTTAAATCTCAGAAAATTAGCATCGATAATGTAACCTTAATAGTGCCATTTCAAAAAGATTCCCTTAGACTCTCAATTATTGATAAATACTTAGACAATCCATTAAAAGCTGCGGAAATTTCGGATAGTATTATTAATTCACTTGATACTAATGATATATATCAACTAGTTTCGTCTTCTGCATTCCTTCTTGATTTAACTACTAATATTCCTGTAATGGGCGAAACCAAAGAAGTTTACCCATGGAAGGAAAATGTAAATATACCACCTAAATTAAAAATGGCTTTGGATGTTTTAATAACTTCCTTTGTTGATGCACGTAATAATATGACTCTTGCCTTTTCTGACCTCGATTCATTTCAGATAGATTCGATACTTAAAAATTCATTGAAATTTCTTGCTCCAGATCATCGAAGAATTGATAATCAGGTTAACCTTGCAACTGCATTGGAAAAAGACATAAGAGATCTTGAGGAAGAAACCGCAGATAACCGTTTTTTCGAGCTTGCTGGAAAAGTTAAAATGCAAAAAATATTAGCGGCTGCACTATCTATATCAAAAGCTACAACAAATTCAATCGAATTGGTTAAAGCGGTTAAAGCAATTTCTGGAACAACCACAGTTCCCTCAAATATAGCTTATGGAGATATAGTTTATTATGCAGAGACAGAATTTGGACCTATTATCGTAGGTGGTATTGGTCCAACTGTATATCTCGGTAATTTTGCTATAATAATCGATCTTGGCGGTGATGATAATTATTTTGGGACAGCTGGTGGAACAGACACCTTAAATGAATTTTCAGTTCTAATCGATCTCGAGGGCAATGATCTTTACTGGTCGGGATCTCATTTCTCGATAGCTTCTGGATTGGGTGGTATAGGAATTATTTACGATGGAAACGGTAACGATATATACCGAGTAGAAAATTATAATCTTGGATGTGGTTTTTTTGGCTGGGGAATTCTGTGGGACTCGAATGGTGATGACTCATATATTGGGAATACATCAGTGATTGGTGCTGGATTTATGGGGTGCGGTATTATTATGGATGTAAATGGATTTGACAAATACCAATCTAACTTATATTCGCAAGGCTTTGGATTTGTTAAAGGTCTTGGAGTTCTTATAGATATTAATGGGAATGATTCATATATGTGTACCGGTTCGATTATTGAGAAAACTAACTATTATAATCATTATCTAAGCCTTTCTCAAGGTTACGGTTTTGGATACAGACCAGATTACCCAGGAGGTGTTGGTATACTTGCCGATTTCAAGGGCAATGATTTCTATACTGCCGACATTTTCGCACAGGGTGGAGCAAATTGGCTTTCTGTAGGAATTCTTTACGACTCAGAGGGAAATGATGTTTACAACGCATATCAGTATGCCCAAGGATCAGCTTTGCATTTAGCTTCAGGAGTATTAATAGATAAGCTTGGCGATGATGTTTATATATCACACGGAACCTCACAAGGTTGCGGTGATGATTTATCTGTCGGTTATTTAAATGATCGAGCTGGTGATGATAACTATGTTGTATGGGATATTTCACAAGGTTCCGGAAATGCAAATGGCATCGGTGTTTTAATTGATGAGGGAAATGGTAAAGACAGTTATACAAATAAAGACAACTTCGATATTCGCGGATTCGGAACCTGGCGAAAAGAATTTGGTTCTATTGGAATTTTTCTCGATTTAGGTGGTATAGATTCCTATAATGGCAAGGGCAAAGATAATTCCTTCTGGATTTTTTCAACATACGGTATTGGAATAGATTTTCAAGAGAACCACGGACTTAAATCGAGTGAATGACTATAAAATTAAGAATGAGAAGAAAAGTGATAATCCTTAAGAAATACATTATATTAGCTATCTTTATAATAAACATACCTTTATGGTCATCCTCAGAGAACCGATATCAAAAATGGTTTGCAATAGCTTCTATGGAAGATATTAAATTTAAGGTTGAGGAAAGAAAGGCTTTTGAGAATATGATATCCGCAGGCTCAGACGCTGCTCCATATTTGATTTCACAACTTGGAAGAAGTAATCCTAAAAAACATGACAAAGCAATGGAGATATTAATAAATATTAATAAAAATGCAGTTCCATATTTGATTGAATCGCTATCGGATACTAGTAATAGAGTTTCTTCATCGGCAGCCAAACTACTTGGAGAAATTGGAGATAAAAGAGCAGTTCCTTCTCTGAAATTAGCTGCTATGCATGGTAATGCGGATTTAAAAAGTAACTCATGTTGGGCATTGGGGCAAATTAATGATAAAACTTCCACTGCAATATTAGTTGGAGCATTAACTGATCAATCCTCTTACGCTAGATTATCTGCAGCTTATGCTCTGGGAAACTTAAAATCATACAATAGTATTGAACCTCTTTTCAAACTTTTATCGGATGTAAATTATTCTGTTAGACTTGCAGCATTTGATGCCTTGAGCAGAATGCCTTACAAGCAAATTGCGGAAATATCAACCAATCGAATCGAAATATCCGAACCACATGAGAAATACTTTTTAATCGTTCTTGTCGGTACTTGTGATAGTAACGGTTCTTTGAATACATTAGAACCGCTTCTTCAGAGTACAGATCAATTCATCCGAGGATTTACGTGTGAGGCTTTAAGTTATCGAAGAGGGAATTATCGAGCCGCAAATCTTTTAAAAAAAGCTCTGTGGGATAGTTCCCCTTTTGTGAGAATGAAAGCCCGAAATTCCCTTTTTAAAATTAAACAGGGTCAAACTGTTAAATGAAATGTACAAACATAATATTATATTCTTCCTTAATATTCATTCTACTTTCACCTTCTTTGATTTATTCCACCGAATCGAAAGTTATTTTTCATTATAATACCTCCTCGATCAATAACTATCCTAATGTAGAAATAATCGATGAAAAAGAGTGTAATGTTGCTCTTGTTCTTTCTGGTGGTGGAGCGAGAGGGTTATCTCAAATAGGTGTAATTGAAATTTTAGATAGTGCAGGCATAAAACCCGATATAATAATAGGAACAAGTATAGGAGCGGTAATAGGCGGTCTCTATGCGAGTGGCTATTCTCCACAGGAGATGATCGAATTAACAAATCAAATAGATTGGCAGTCATTTTTTACGGATATAAGTGAAAGAGCAGCGATTCTTCAGACATTAAAGGAAAGCTCGGAAAAATACGTTGTGACTATTCGATTTAAATCTGGAAAGCCGGTATTTCCAATAGGATATCTTGGAGCACAAAAACTTTTGCAGAAGATAAACGAGCTAACTGCCTCAGCTACAATCTTATGTAACGGTGATTTTAACAAGTTAAATATACCATTTAGAGTCGTTTTCACAGATTTAATTACTGGTGAAGCAATTGTACTTTCAAATGGTAACTTAAGTCAAGCTATTAGAGCATCAATCAGTATTCCATTGATATTTAAGCCTTTTCCATTGGATAGCTATCTAGCAGTTGATGGTGGATTGCGGATGCCTGTTCCAATCGAAGTTGCTAAAGATATGAAATGTACGAATATAATTGCTATAAATTCAACTGCGGATCTTTTCTCTAAAGAACAATTAAATTCTCTACCAGGGATTGTTGAGCAAACTACAACATTAATGCAGAAGGATATAATAGCATTGGAAAAAGAAATGACTGATTTTTGGATTGAACCCAATTTGACAGGTCAAAATTCAATAGACTTTTCAAATGTCGATACTCTAATAGAAATAGGTCGTCAAGCAGCAAGAGAAATAATTGCCGAGATAACAAATAAAGTTAAGCCTTCTACATTCGTAAAAATTGACTCAGTTGTTTTTGACAGTAATATAGTTGACATAGAAAACGTTTTTCCCATCGGAGAAGTTAAGACATCGATTATTAAAAATATTTTAGATTCATTGGTGGAAAGTGGAAATTTTGAACAGGTTAGTTGTTCACTTTTAAAAAATTCTTTGCATATTCACCTAAAACCATGCAAAAATAATTACAATCTCAAAATTCATGGGAATTGCATTCACGAAAAAACTATCAAATCTGTAATAGATTCATTTCAAACTGAAAAATTTAGTATGTCCATTGTGAAAAATAATATAAAAAAAATAATTACAACTTACCATGAAAACGGTTTCACATTAGCTCGTTGTGATACAGTATTAATAATAGGTGACACAATTAGTGCTTTTATCAACGAAGGAATAATTGACGGCATTCGATGGGAAGGCAATAAACTAACCCACATCTGGGTTTTGAAAAGTTACTTCTTAATTAAACCAGGAGAGCCTTTTAATAATGAGAAAATTAAAAATAGTATATCCAATCTTTATTCTACAGGACTTTTTGATTGGGTAGGATATGAACTTGCAGTAAACGAGGAAAATAAGATTATACTCACGATAAATCTACATGAAAAGCCAAATATGGCGTTAAGATTTGGGGTAAGATACGATGAACGAATCAAAACAGAAGCAGCCCTTGGTATTTATGACGATAATTTATTTGGAACATCTTTAAGAATAGGTATCGAAGGTTATGGCGGTTCAAGAAGACAGTCGTTATCTCTTGCCTTCAATGCGGATAGAATTTGGAAAACAACTTTTGCTTCGATTATTGCAGTTAAATATGATCGAGATAGATTCGATCACTTTTCAAACTACAGAATTACAAATTCAGATTGGATCGAGAAGTCTGGAGTATCTGTTTCCATTGGACCGCAAGTTAGAAAACTTGGTATGTTGCTTCTGGAGCTTGAATTTAAAGAAGTTAAGGTAAATCCGTTTGATGAAGGTTCACCTGAAATATTTAGGATGAACAAATTTAAAGCTAAATCTGTAATAGACACCTACGATAAAAGACAGTTCCCAATAAACGGTCATTACCTATCGATGAATTTTGAGATGAGTCAAGATATTCTAGGTGGTGAAACATCATTCACAAAATATTTAGCTTATTGTGATATAAAATATACACCAGGAATTATCACAGTTTCTGGATGGGGTGTTGTTGGTTTTATTGCTGGCTCTCCTCCATTCTTCGAGAAATTTGGAGTTGGGAAATACCACTATATTTGGGGTTTTAGAAGCGATGAGGTTACAACGGATAATATTTTAAATCTGGGTCTAGACATTAGATTGAATTTATCGAAAAAGCTTAAAAGGCTCTATATAATTTGTGGAATAGCTATGAATAATCTTTGGGATCAGAACGATAAATTTGAAATCAGTAATGGAATTTTAAGCAGCGGAATTGGTTTAGGTTTAGAAACTCCTATAGGTCCTGTTTTCACGAGATGGGGAAGATCAACTGAATATATTGATTACTTTTCGTTTTCTGTGGGATATAATTTTTAGTGCAGCACAAGATATTATTTGGATAAATTTATTGTATCACCAGCGTATATATACCTTTTGTTGATAATCCCATTAAATATTTAACATAGATTATCTCTTTAATGAAGGCAAGAAGCTTAATTATAAATCATATTAATTGATTTAAGTAAATATTGATATGATTATTTGGGTAATTCGAATTTAAGATCGAGTGCATGTTTCCATGGTAGTTTATACGGTTCTTCCACAACAGCATAGCTTATATCAATATTTTGGAGGAAAGTAATACGTGTTTTAAAACCAAAACCTGCGGAAAATAAACCATCCTTGAGTCCAAATCTTAATGCAATTCCATTTAGGTTTTTTATTGGAACGAATTCAATACCGAGACCATAATTTATATCTGATGCCTCATATTTCCAAATGTCAGCTGAAAAGGCAACCGGTAATACAAACTCTGGATTCTCGTATCTTAACCCACCTCTGATAAGAATGGGAAAGTCTTCGTTGCTGACGTTACCGTTTCCATAATAATTGCTAGAGTTCCAGGAATATTTAAGAGAAATATTGTATACACTGAAACCAAAAATCGATCTATATTTTTTCAAATCGTAGAAAAAGCCGAAAGCGAGACCTGCAGAATATGCCTTGATATTAACCAAATTTGATTGCACATATTGTACACCTAAACCTCCATGAAAACCACGGTGAATTTCACCGCCAAAGGCGAAGTAAATAGCATCCTGATTGTTTCCGATAGTTCCAATCAAATGCCCGTCGATATCTCTTTGTTCAACGTTGTCGACGCTTGAATGTATCCATGTTAACGCTATCCCAGCACCACCACTTATTTCTGAACTTAACGAAGCGTAATATAAAATTCGACCAAGAGATAAAAATTGATTACCGAATCCTATTGAAGTCGCACCTCTCGAGGATACTAAAGCAGGATTATAATATGCAGCATAAAGACTTGTATGGTACGCAGCACCAGTATTCCCAATAGCCAAATGCTCTGCTGAGGTTCCCATCCAAAGGAATTTAGCTGGTTCGCCAGTTCCAAAGACAATATTTACGAGAAATAAAATTGATAATAAGTTAGCCTTACTCACTTTTAACTCCATTACTTTTTGTATTTGTATTCAAGCATAACTCGACGATTAATACTTCTACCATATGGTGAACTATTATCACCAAGTATAAGGTCTTTTAATTTATATGGTCTTTCATAACTATAACCCTTAAAGTCTAATTCACAATTATTATTTTCAAGCCATTTATGTAATAGACTCTCATCAACCTGGGCAAAATATGCAATAAATTTTCTTAAAATCTCATATTCACGCTTTGCTCGCTGGGTAGATAGCTCTCTATTTCTTTTAAAGGTTCCAATATCGTCGGTATGACCTTGAATCTCAGCACATTGTTTATATCCTGAATCTACTCGCGCAACAAAGAGTTTTGCAAAATTGAAGAGCCTTCTTTCAAGATATTTAGATAAAGGTTCGCTCTCATCAAAAACGAATTCTACTATCAGCATGTTCTCTGTGGCATCCAGTTGTTCCCTTGGACTTAGAGTGATTGTCTTTTTTGATTCTATAATTCTAGTGATTTTGTATATGTCTGTTAAAGTGAGTCTGAGTTTATAGTGGATTCTAGGGGCAATTAAATTTTTCGTATCGATTTTCCAACCCCATTCGATCTGTTCTGGAGGCTTTCCAGTTCCATCAGCTAACGGATAAGCTAATTTGTTCTCGATATCGACTATTTCTATAATCCAGCTTTCAAAATCCTCCTCGATACCACCTATCAAGATTTTGTTCTCATAGGGTTTAATATCTTTCCAAGATTGCGAGAAGGGGTATTTATCTCGTGGTCTAAACAGAATGCCATCAGGATCTATAATCCAGTTGATTTGTGGAGAATAACCGTAATCTGCGATAACTCGCATTCTAAGCTCTGGATTTTCATTAATAAATGCGCTTTTTAGTGAATCAGCATTTCTTAAGTCGTCTTTATCCTCACTTGAGCTCATTATAATTAACCTAAATTCTGGATTATTCTTTAGCATTTCAGCGAATGCATCGAGCATTTTCGGTTTCTTTGAAAGTTTAACATCAAATTCAACTCTTCGATTTTCCTCCTCAAAACGAATATCTGTCTCTTTAACTTGACTGACAATTCTAGGTCTATTCTTATCGTATTCATCGAGAGTTTCAATTTGGTCGATGACTCCTCTTTTTTCAAATTCTCGAAGAACCATTCTGGATCGCGAATTAGCAAGGTCTAATGCGTTTAACTCATTTCGAGTAGCAAATCCACAAACAACAAGCCTTGCATCAGAGTTGAGTTTCAAGCGTTTGGAGTATTCGTCGATTAGTTTTATTCCGTTTGTATCAACCATTGAATCGTTTAATGAAAAGAAAATAACTGGAACTAAAGGCTCTTCCTCGACTTTTACTATTATTTTAGTTGCTGAAAGATTAGCGACTTCGGGTTCAATCGAGATATTGAATGTTCTCTTGCTAACGATAACTGTAAATTCCTTACAGTTATTATCAAGGTTCTTTTCTTCCTTAGCTGGAGATATTTCTGGAAGTGAAGAACCTTCATCGTTTGCACAAACTCGAATTATATATTCACCATAAGACTTGGGCTTCCAATTTTTTGATATCTGGATAATTTGCCCCGGAGCTAATGAGTCAACTATTGTAGTCGGAAATATCTTTTTCCATTTATTTCTATCGTAAATGCCAAATGTTATAGGGAAAGCGTGCATAGTATATCTTCCGGTATTGGTTATCTGTGCAAGTATTTTATTCATTTTACCTTCAATAGGTTTATCCATAAGAACTACTTGGATGAGAACAATATCTGGTATTGGAATACGTTGAGAAAATCCTCTTATTGTTAAGCCAAAACTATGTGCCAATAGACCAGCATCTTTTAAATCCTTTTCAGTGGGTATTTCCATTGCATAGTCCAATTCCATGCCATTGAGGAATCCACCGATGTTTAGTCCTAATCCTGCCGCGAATCTTGTGGAATTTATCCCAGCACGCCAAGTTAGAAATCTGTAATATAATTTTCCAAAGGCTCCGATGTGAATTATAGGATTTGTTTCACCTCCTATTGTGAAACTTTTAGCGCTTAAGGCGATCGATGGTAAGAAATAGTCAGAAAGAGCATAATTTACACCTACATAGACTTTGAATGGAATTTTTGAATCGATGTTGTTTTCGATCGACATATTCGGGGAGTTTATATCGAGGGCAGATAGTCCAAGACGAAGCTTTTTAATTGGTCGCCAGAGAATTCCAGCAGAGACAGTTGGAGCGACTTTTGAATTTTTGTTAACAGGATCATCAAGCGGAAGATCGAAATAACGTTGATAAAATCCAAATGAAATACCAAGATCAAATTCTTTGAATTTGTAAGAGTAAATTCCAGAAAATCGCACTTGACCGAAAGTATGAAGTTTTGAATTAGAGAGATAAATAGCAATACCGTGATTCCACCCTATTAACCTTCCATAACTAAAAAATCCTTGCTGAGCCTTGTTATCAATTCCTATTGTAGGTTGCCTGTATCCAAGACTCAAAACTGCATTGTTAAAATTTGATGCGAAAGCAGGATTATATATAAAGGATGATGCATCCAAAGGATATGCAATCGCAGATGTAGCGAGAGAAGCATTCTTCACACTAAGCTCTAAGTAATCAGCGTAACATATTGTGAATGCGAGTAATAGTGTAAGTATATATTTTATATCTCTTTTCAAAAGAAGTCCTTTCATCGGACAACGACAATTAAACCTTTACCAATAATATGATCTCCATCGTATGCAAGGTAAATATATGCACCAGCGGGACATAGCTCATTGAACTTATCCCGACCATCCCAGATGATAACGACGTTACTTGTTGAGAATTCTATAACACGTTCATAATCGATTGTGAATATTTGCACTCTGTTATCAACTCTATTTGGGAATATAAACACAACTTCATCATAAAATCCGTCGCCATTGGGAGTGATTGTTGTTGGTTCAACTGAGAAATTTCCCTGACAAAAAATGCCAATACCTTTCAAGTATACACTAAAGAGATAGCTATAACCAACTATATCTACGCTACTTATATATTCATATGTATCTATAGGTTCGAATGTAATATTAACCCATGCTGTTTCCGAGGGATGTGTTATAATCGAGTTCTGGTTAATATTAAAATTGGATGGATCGTTGTTCTGCAAATTTAGAATTAGCGGAATCTCAATCGGGTTAAAAATATAAAATTGTCTAACTTCTGTGCTTCCAACGCATATTTCCCCGAAATCGAGCGATTCAGGACCAAATGTAAAATAGACACTATCGCAAATTATAGGAATAGGATTCAGACAGATAAAACTTCTATCGTCACCAGGACCTGTTTCACTGTCAGCATCGAATGCACACACTGAAACCCAAGTTGTATCTAAATTTAATATTATAGAATCGGATGCACAAAATGTTGAATCATCATTACGAGATAAAGATAAAGTTTCCGGAGAGTGCATCTCTGGATTATTGCTTAATAGAAAGAATGCGGTATCTATATCGGATGGGTCTCTTATCACCCAGCATGGTAAGATTCGGAAATTGCACCAACCGCTAATCACATCTGGTCCGATTATCTCAGGTGGGATCGTATCATCATCTGGAATATAGACATGGATGGATTGCGATTCAGAATAATTTGGACCACAATGAAGAGAATCGGATAATACTGAATCTAATACTCCTGATATAGAAATCTCACTCCAACAGCGTTCAGGTAGAATAATACCAGCAATTGAGAGATCAAGAGTAATAATTGAGCCATCCCAATTTATTAATACTGAGTCGTATCTAATAGTGTCGTTTTTAATGATGAATAATGTGCTTTCTGGATTAACTCCTGAATTATCAAAAATGTTATATCTTATTGTTGGATATCTTGTTACAAGAGTTTCACTATCTAAAGGCGAAATTATTAATACTTCTGGAGGTTTTCTATCTATGATAAAGGAGAATTCGAGAGAATCTCTATTTCCAAACGTATCTGATGCAGTAAATGTAGCATAAAGCGTGTCGTAATCTGTTAAAGTATATATAGAAAAGTGTATGTAAAAAGTATCAGTGCTAATAACTGTTGAATCATGAATTACGGAATCTGTGCCAGACACGTAAAGTGAATTCATTCTAAGGCTATCAGTAGAGAATACATCAAACAATGCAGCGATTCTTTCACATGCTATTGGATGTGAATCGGGCAATATTTTCCATAGTAATGGCAGATCAAGAGAAACGTTGAACTCCCAGCAAATGATTGTATCATTGGGATCGCAGATATCAGGAAGATCGTGGATGCTTATGCAAATTCTATGTCTGCCAGTCGATAATTCAGATAGAGGTTGAAATGCAAGCGAATCACCATCCCAGAAGAGTGCTGAACTCGAGGAACGCCATATACCGTCTATTCCAAAAGAATCAATTATAACTGTATCTGTTATGTAATCCCAAAGTAGGATCGATATTATAGGCATTCCGGTTCCGATTCTTGAATTAACAATTGGATATATTAGACTGCCTTCTGGAGGTATGGTATCAAGAAAAAAGGTCCAGCAATATGTTCCAGACATTTCATTATCCAGAATGTCCTCTGCATAAATAATGCAAATTGTAACAGTATCTGATGTACTAAAGGAAAATGGGTTGCTTAATATCAGAGAATCACTGCTAATAATGTGGCGTAAATTTGGAGATGTTTGATTGATTATTGTTCCGTTAATTGAAAGAAGAAGCGTATCCCAATTTACACCGGGAGTATCCTCGAGTAAAAATACTATTTCAATGTCAGGACAGGAAATAATTGAACTTTCTGTAGGACTCAGTAAGAATGGTATCGGTCCGTTAGATTCTAAATAAAATGTAAAGCAAGTATCTTTTCGATTGGGATAGCAGGAAAAAACAGTGTCGAAAATTGCGTCCTGAGCAGAAATGCAGACTATTGCAGAATCTCCACCAGCTAAAATAATTCCAAGAGTAGAAAAGGAGATATTTATTGTATCTGAAGCCAAAGTTACACCGGGGGAAGTTATAGCTAATGTTTCATCCTCAGATAAGGTTATGATTCTTAGTGTACATATCGACCAATCGACACCTGCAATTGAATCTGAGATAGCTAATTTAACGTCTGGAGAACATTCGAAAATCAAATCCCCCGGCAAAGGAACAATAATCTCGATAACAGGAGGCTGCAAATCCACAGTAAATTCAACCGATATGGTTTCTGGAATGCATTGGTTGCCTGCTCGATCCGGTGCGCGCAGTATATTAATTCTTATGATCTCACCATCCAAATAAGGTGAAGAGGGTGTGTAAGTAATTGCTGAATCGGTAATCTCAAGTTGAGAACTGAGAAGTGTTAATGTATCAATTTCATGACTAGAAACAACTTTTACAAACCATCGATCTAAACCAATAAAATCTTCGAAATAAAATTTGATCGTACGCAAAGAACATGATGTGAAATAACGATAAACTGAATCTATATTAATGAGCCTTGGTCCCATCGCATCAACAATAAACCAGTAATGTAAAGAATCAGTATTTCGACCACATTCTAATGCATTGTCGATAGCCCATGCTCCACAAAATATTGTATCCTCGGGTCCTAATACTACTCCCTCGCTTCTAGGATTAAAAATGAAAGTGTCTCCCACATTAAAAGAAAAATCACTGCTAAAAGTTGAAATAAATCCTACCTCGGAAACTGAGGAAAGAGAATCATATATTTCGATAAAAATAGCGGCAAGTGAGTCTGTAATTATTGCTCCAGGAAGTGGCCCAAAAGGATTAATTATAGGAGGAGTTACATCGATAGTGAATTTAAAAGGAACTTCAAATCCCGAATTTCCTGTTTTGTCTATGAGAGGTAAAAGCCTTCCTTCTATTGTATCACCGTTTTGCCAGAGCACAGCTGGAGTGAAAATTAAAGTATCTCCAATAATAGAAAGTTCAGGATCTCTATAGAAATAATGTGTATCTCTAATTTCTATAATTATCGAGTTTGAATCCAAATTTCGATCCGAATTAAGCTTGAACTTAATCTTTTGATCTATACAGGAGATTACTACATCGAAATTCGGCTCGAGCAATTCTGCCGAGGGAACTGTGCAATCGATTGTGAAGGAATAGTACTCATAAAGCGTATTTGGTCCACAGAATTCCGATGCTACTTTATCATTGCTGTGAAGACATATAAGAATTGTATCGCAGCTACTCAATACAACGCCTATGTTAGACAAAAGTAGCATAAATGTATCTTTAGAAATGTTGTGTAATGTCGAATATGGTACTTCATATGGGATATCGTTAACATAGACTGTACATGCAAATCCTGCAATTCTGATACCGGCGACAAGATCGCCAAATCGGAAAATTAATGTATCTATTAACTCGAATAAAGTTTCGGAATCGACAGGATTTATCGGAATTAGATAGGGTGGTGAGAAATCGGTGTAGAATGGCCAATCCTGTGAAAGGCTACGTAAATCGCGTGTTGTTGCCTGGAACTGACAATAGATTGTATCGTTATCGACCCAATAACCTATCTCAGGCTCAAAGAAACATGTGTCCATGAAACCGGATGGAGAAATTGAATGAGAATTTAATGTAAAATTGGCACTGTCAAGCGTAAAAATATCCGTAAGATTTATTGTAAGTCTCACAGTTGATGGGAATAAACCACTTAATGAGAAAACAGTAATTATAAGGTCCTGATCCAAACAAGCTGTAATCATGTTAGAGGGTGGAAATATTTCTGGTAATCTTAGATCGAAGTAAAATTTCAATATAAAACATGTATCCAATGGATTAGAACATATATCTGGATTATCCCTTGCCTTAACACATATTCGAATCGAATCCTCATCGAGTGAAGTAGTGGTAACATGAAAAGTATGTTCAAAAGAGATTTCACCAATTGAAGAATTAATAGAAAACGATGTTGAAGCACCGTCAACGGTTAAGGTTACAGTTCCCCAATTAATTCCAGCTAAGTTATCTTCAAGTAGTATGCGAATCGATTGAATACTGTCAACCAGTAGTTCACCGTAACTTGGGTCTGTCCTAATTATTTCAGGTGGT
The DNA here is from genome assembly GCA_030613005.1 of bacterium. Classification (GTDB taxonomy): domain Bacteria; phylum UBP14; class UBA6098; order B30-G16; family B30-G16; genus JAUWMV01. Next base: position 21,243 of record JAUWMV010000002.1, read on the forward strand.
TTTAGATCTGACCAGAAACCCCAAGTCTTAGATACATAGAGCCCGTAAATATCCTCTGCATATACAGTTACTGTATTGAAAATTCCATCCTCGATTATACCTAAAGTTCTTAGGATAAATTTATCACCTCTAATTGAAATTAATGGACTATCTGTAGTATATGTATCGGTATTAAAGACAATGAAAACGTTTATAATACTGTCTGTGTCTATTACTCTAAAAACGATACTATCGGGACAAGCGATAATTACTCCATTAGGAGGAAATATTGGTACGATTTCTGGAGGTGTGTAAGGCATAGCAAAAGTAAAGCATGAATCATCTCTATTTGCACCGCATCCCACTGCTCTATCCGCGGCATTAATACAAACAGTTATGGTGTCTCCCCCAGTTAGTTTTCCAAGAGAGCCAATATCTAAAGTAAATTGATCTAATGTCCATAATAAATGGTGTGAGGATGCATTTATATTAAGATGCCAAACATCGGAACCGTGAACAGAAATCGAGATATAGGTAGAATCTTTTGAAAATCCTGAAAGATTATCAAACAATCTTATTATCAATAGAAAATCTCTTGAATTCAAAACAGATGTTAATGGCGAAAGAAGAATTATTTGTGGAGGCGTATAATCAGTAAAAAAATAATATGAGTTAGAGCCGCAATTTCTAAGCATGTCGCATAAAGGTGCGAAATCAATGTAGACAGATTCACCTTCTTCTAAAGAGAAAGGAAGAGCGAAAAAGTAGAATGAATCAAACGGTGATGAAATTATTTCTGGTAGGACATAAGGAACTTCACCAATGAAGGCAGTAAGAAAGCTTGAAATTGTGTCGATAGGACTATCATCAGTTACTTTAAAAAACAGCGTTCCCGCTGGGCATGAGAAATAAGCACTATCGCCGGGAATAAGAAACTCTTGTTCTGGAGGCAAAGAATCCACCTGAGCCAAGAGCGGATTTAGTAGAAAAATAAATACAAGAAAAAAGTATTTTATATTAGGAAATAATTTCATACGGAAACCTTCTTCAATAAATCCTTTGTAACTTTACGTGGATTATCAGAAGTAATTACAGAAGAAGCGACACATACTCTTTTAACTCCGTATTGAACAACCTTGTCAACATTTGAGAGATCGATTCCACCCAAAGGAAATACCGGAATATCTAGCTTTTCGTTCACTTCCCTTAATTTATCTAATGATGTTCGTCTTGTATCTTTTTTAGTATCAGTTGGGAAAATAGAACCGAAACCTATATAATCAGCGCCATCTTCCTGTGCTTTTAATGCTTCTTCTAATGTATTAGCAGATGCGCCAATAATAAAGTCATTCAATTTTAATCTATAAATGATTTCCATTGCCATTTCTATGGGGAGGTCATCTTGACCGAGATGAACACCGTTGGCGTTAGCAGCAAGAGCCACACTTAAACTGTTATTTATAATTAACAGAGATCCAAGCCTTTTTGATATTTCTTTGAATTTCAAAGCTTCAGTAAAAAGTTCTGCTTCCAGAGCGTCCTTGTAACGCAATTGAAACATTCGTGCACCACCTCGATATGCTTCATGGAAAACATGAATAGGATCCATGTCGTATTTTCTCAATAAGTTAATATCGATAATTACATAAACTTTTATTTGCGAAATATTCATAATTCTCACTTTTCAAAAATTTACAAATTAATTCCAATTAGTCAAGTCAAACAAACCTTTTAATATCAATCGTGTTTTACAAATTAGTTATAATATAACAAAGTTACAAAGCACTTGACTAAGACATCCAGTTAAATATATTCAAATAGGTTCACTTGGGTCAAAGAGAAAATTGGAGGAAGTAATGATAAAACTAACATTTTTAGGCCATTCCGCATTCAAGGTTGAGATTGGCAGTTATATTCTATTAATCGATCCATTTATTACTGGCAATCCTCAGGCTACCGTAAGTCCTGAAGATCTTCATCCCCAGTATATTCTTGTAACACATGGACACGGGGATCATTTAGGTGATACAATAGATATTGCTAAGAAGAATAATTCATTAATAATTACGGTTAACGAGTTGGCAATTTATTGTTCTCAAAAAGGAGTTAAAGCACACCCGATGCACATAGGTGGTGCTCATTCATTCGATTTTGGAACAGTAAGATTTACTCAAGCTCATCATAGTTCCACAATTATCGAGGGAAAAACATTTATACCTGCAGGAGATTCCGCTGGAATAATTATCAATGCTAAAGGGAAAAGACTATATCACGCTGGTGATACCTGTGTTTTTGGGGATATGAAACTTATAGGAGAGATGTATCCGCTCGATGTTGCACTTTTACCTATTGGTAGCAATTTCACGATGGATATCTATGAAGCAGTTCAAGCTGTCAAATTTTTAAATCCGAGGGTTGTGATTCCTATACATTATAACACATTTAATCTTATTAAGGCTGATCCTGAAGAATTTGCAAGAATGGTTCCGTCTCAAACAAAAACGGTAATTTTAAAACCTGGGGATACATATAACCTTTAATGAATGACATCGAGAATAGTAAATATTTATTAAATATTATAAAATTCGAAATATTAATGATTGTAAAAAGGTTAGAACTTGAATAAATGATCTCGAATGAAGATTTGATGAAAAAATGATTATACGGTTCTATTGCAAACCGTATTCCTTAATCTTATTTCTAAGAGTATTCCGATGAAGACCTAATATTCTTGCCGCCTCGGATTGATTACCATCACAATAATCTAATATCCTAATAATATGCTCTCTTTCCACATCCTCCAGTGGACGAAGGTCAAGTTCCCCTTTTGAACTCGTGGATTCACCTTCCTCAGTGGGTATAAATTCAGGTCCAATTAATTCTTTTCTCGATAATATTATTGCTCTTTCGATAACATTTTTTAGTTCTCGAACATTACCACGCCAACCATAGCGGAGAATTTTGTCCCTTGCTTCTGTAGTAAAATCGGTAATATTTTTGCCATGTTTTCGAGAAAAGTCAGCGAGAAACTTCTTTGCGAGATGTAGTAGATCTCTGGAGCGTTGCCGAATAGGTGGAATATTAATACTAATCAGATTCAATCGATAGAATAGATCATCTCTAAACTCTCCATTTTTTACCATAATATCGATTTCTCTATTTGTAGCAGAGATTATCCTAACATCGGGTCTAACTGGATTTGTACCACCTAATCGGTAAAATTGACCATCCTCTAAAAACCTTAATATTTTAGCCTGCAATAGAAGAGGAAGGTCGCCAATTTCGTCTAAGAAAACAGTTCCACCTGATGCTAATTCTAATTTACCAATCTGTCGTTTCTTGGCACCAGTGAAAGCTCCCGGTTCATAGCCAAAGAGTTCGCTTTCAATTAATGTCTCTGGAATTGCAGCACAATTAATAGCAACAAAGGGTTTATCCTTTCTGTCACTTGCTTTATGAATTAGTCTTGAAATTAACTCCTTGCCAGTTCCAGATTCTCCAGTAATAATTACAGGAGCATCTGTGTGTGCAACACGAGCTACAACACTCAATATCTCTTTCATCTCGTTTGTCTCGGCAACAATATCAGACGGAATGGCAGTCTCAATTGTCTCTTTTAATATTCTATTTTCAATTAAAATATTTCTCTTGTCAATTATTGCCGCGAGAATTTTTTCTAGATACATAAGATCAACCGGCTTCTCCATAAAATCGAAAGCACCCGATCTTATACCCTCTGCAGCAGTGGAAATATCACCATATGCGGTTAGCATAATAGCTCCCAAATCAGGATCGATAGCTCGTAGTTTCTTAAGGAGTTCGATTCCATTGCCATCTGGTAATCTTAAATCCAGTATTGCCGCATCAAATCCTCTTTCAGTGAAAATTTCCTCAGCTTCAGTAACCGAGCCAACAGGTATAGCGGTATACCCCTTTTTCATTAAAAAACCAGCTAATAGTTCTCTTTGTTGGTATTCATCGTCCACAACAAGAACAGTCGGCTTATTTTGTATTTTCTTCGCACTCATATATTATCCTAACCGTATTTGTTAATCCGAGTTCCGGATGTATTTCACCAGTAATACTAAGATATATATTATAAAAATAAAAATTAGCACCAAAAAACATTTTTGTCGGTCGAGATCCTACACCACCCATAAGTGTAAAATGTTTACTAAGCTCGATCGTTTGTCCGAAATATAATTCACCAGGTTTGCCAGATTCTAATCTTAGATCTAATAATGCTGAGCTAAAATCGGAAACCTCATATCTTATTCCGGTGTATAATTTCGGATTAGCTGCATCTTTTCCTTTGGTTGTAAGTGGAATATTCCTAATCCATATTCCTATATAACTATTCATCCCCATATCTTTAATATATCCAAGATCTGAGAAAATAAGCCAGCTTGTTTTATCCCCCTCAAAATTGCTTCCTAAAAATCTAAATCTTACACCTCCAGCACCTATAAAGCTAATTTTTTTTGACATTGCAATGCTAAAATTCGTCTCAGAATATAGCCCTTTTGAACCAAAGTATCCTAATCCAGCAGTGAAATCAATGATATTACTTTTGATTATTGAAGAAGCTAAATATAGAGGATACTCCTTCATCCACCATATGCTACTGTATGAAAAACTTATGAAACAATGATTTATAAAAGATGACGCAGATGGGTTTGAATATGCTGAATTAATAGGATAAACAAAAGTAGCCATACCAGCACCAGTACCAAAGTTTCCAGGTTTTTCGAATGCTTCACCAACTCCGTCACATAAATTTATTATAAAAAAAATTATTACTATTATAAATTTTGTATTCATAATAATTTTAATATATTTGAATAAGTGCAAATTGAAATAAAAAAGAGCAAACATAATTATACGTGAATTTGCCAAATAATGCATTGACTAAGACATTTTTCGAATTATTTTTATTAGCTAATAGCAAATTCAATTATATAATTGGTCTTCTATGTTAAAAATGTCGAATTAACATATAATTCTAAACAAATATGTGAAAATATTCACGTATATAAACCTTAAAAGGGGTGTATAATATGGCAAAGAAAATGATGGCAATGGATGGCAACAGTGCTACAGCGCATGTAGCCCATGCATGTAACGAGGTAATAGCGATTTATCCTATTACACCTTCAAGTTCTATGGGAGAAATAGCAGACGCCAAATCCGCAATGGGAGAAACAAACATTTGGGGTACAATCCCAAATGTAACCGAGATGCAATCAGAGGGAGGTGCCTCCGGGGCAATTCACGGCGCATTGGCATCGGGTGCGCTTGCTACTACTTTTACAGCCAGTCAAGGATTATTATTGATGTTACCTAATATGCACAAAATAGCAGCCGAACTTCTTCCTACGGTTTTTCATGTCTCCGCTAGATCTTTGGCATGTCAGGCTTTATCAATTTTTGCTGACCATTCCGATGTTATGTCCTGTCGAAATACTGGATTCTGTATGATGTCTTCCAGTAGCATTCAGGAAGCAATGGATATTTCTTTGATTTCAACGGCAATAAGTCTAGAATGCCGACTTCCATTCTTGCATTTTTTCGATGGATTTCGTACAAGTCATGAGATTCAAAAGATTGAAGTTTTGGATAAAGAGACGATGAAAAACATGATCGAAGATGAATTCGTCATAGCGCATAGAAACCGAGGGCTCTCACCAGATCATCCTATGTTAAGTGGAACAAGCCAGAACCCAGATGTATATTTCCAAGGACGAGAAACGGTCAATCCATTTTATCTACAAGCAACAGAAATTGTCGAAAAATATATGAACAAATTCAAAGATCTTGTGGGACGAGAATATAAGATTTTCCAATATGTTGGTGCACCAGATGCTGAAAAAGTAATAATACTAATGGGTTCAGGAGCCGAAACAGCTCATGAAACGGTTGATATCCTAACTCAAAAGGGAGAAAAAGTTGGCGTTATTAAGGTTCGTTTATATAGACCTTTCAGTATAAAACATTTATCGGAAGCCTTACCATCAACTGTAAAAAAGATTGCAGTTTTAGATCGGACCAAAGAGCCTGGAAGTCTTGGAGAACCTTTGTATTTAGATGTAGTTACCGGAATTGACGAAATGATTGAAAATGGTATTGCTCCATTTAACGTGAAACCGTTAATCGTTGGAGGTAGATACGGTCTTTCCTCAAAAGAATTCACGCCGGGTATGGTTAAGGCTATTTTTGATAATCTTGATGCACCAAAACCAAGGAATCACTTTACAGTGGGTATTTACGACGATGTAACAAATACAAGTCTTGAATGGGATGATGAGTTTAGCAAAACTTGCAGCTCAGCATATCAAGCAATGTTCTGGGGTCTGGGCGCAGATGGCACTGTGAGTGCAAACAAGAACACAATTAAGATTATTACCGAAGCAACGGATAAATATGCTCAAGGATATTTTGTGTATGATTCCAAGAAGGCTGGAGCAAGGACAACAAGCCATGTTCGCTTCTCCGATACACCAATTAAGAGCACATATCTTTGCCAGGGTGCAGATTTTGTTGGGTGTCATAACTGGTCGTTTTTGGAAAAATACAACATGATAAATTCGCTTAAAGAAAATGGTACATTCCTCCTCAATTCGCCATACAGTGCTGAGGAAGTATGGGATAAGCTACCACAAAAAGTCCAAAATCAGATTATTGATAAAAAAGCTAAATTCTATGTTATTAATGCAATAGAATTAGCGAAAGAACTTCATCTTGGAGCAAGAATAAACACAATTATGCAAACTGCATTTTTCAAGGTAGCTGATTTTATCTCATTAGACAAAGCAGTCAAATTAATAAAAGACTCAATCGTAAAAACTTACGGCATGAAAGGTGATAAAGTTGTTAAGCAAAACTTTGATGCGGTAGATAAAGCACTTTGTAGTATTAGTGAAGTAAAATATCCGGATCATGCCACATCCAAAATTGAGATGCCACCAACGGTTCCAAATCATGCACCCGATTTTGTTAAGGAAGTAACAGCGAAGATAATCCGACTCGATGGAGATAATATCAAAGTTTCTCAGATGCCAGCAAACGGTCAGTGGCTAACAGGTACAACGCAGTACGAAAAAAGAAATGTTGCTGTTGAAATACCTGTTTGGAATCCAGAAATCTGCATTCAATGTGGTTTATGTAGTATTGTATGTCCACACGCATCGATAAGAATGAAAATTTACAATCCCAAATACCTCAAAGATGCTCCAGAAACTTTTAAGAGTATCGACGCAAAAACAAAGGCGTTCCAAGGTATGAAGTATACAATTCAAAATGCACCCGAAGACTGTACAGGATGTGGACTTTGTATTGCTGTATGCCCTGCAAAGGATAAAAAGGATCCTGAGCGTAAAGCCTTAAATTTTCAAAGTCAATTAGAGCTTAGAGAGTCTGAGGTAAGGAACTGGAATTTCTTCCTCAATTTACCGGAAACCGAACCAGCACTGTTTAATAAAGCAACAGTTAAAGGTAGTCAGCTATGCAGACCTTTATTTGAATTTAGTGGTGCATGTTCAGGATGCGGAGAAACTCCATATGTAAAGCTATTAACACAACTCTTTGGTGATAGAGCACTGATCTCTAATGCAACTGGATGTTCTAGTATATACGGAGGCAATCTTCCTACAACTCCTTATTGCAAGAATATCAACGGATTAGGTCCTGCTTGGACAAATAGCTTGTTCGAAGATAATGCCGAAATAGCCATGGGATTCAGGCTTACTTGCGATAGACTGCAGCAAGAAGCAAAGGAGGCTTTAGAAAAAGCGAATTTTATTACTGAAAACCTTAAGAAAGATATCCTCCAAGCAGATCAATCTACCGAAGAAGGAATTTCTAAATTACGTGGATATGTTTCAAAAGTAAAAGAACTTGCTAATAAGAACAACGATCCTCATTTAGTATCTCTTGCAGATTTTCTAGTTCATAAATCAGTTTGGGCTTTAGGTGGTGACGGATGGGCTTATGATATAGGTTACGGAGGGTTAGACCATGTTATGGCTTCTGGTAAGAATGTAAATGTTCTAATTCTCGATACAGAAGTATATTCAAATACAGGAGGCCAAGCATCAAAAGCAACTTCCCGAGGAAGTACAGCTAAATTTGCATACGCTGGAAAAAGCATGCCCAAAAAGGACCTAGGTATGATGATGCAAAGTTACGGATATGTATATGTAACTCAGATATCGATAGGTGCAAATCCGGGGCAGGCTGTCAAGGCTATGATTGAGGCTGAGAACTATCAAGGACCTTCAGTTGTCATATGTTATACGCCGTGTATTGCTCATGGAATCAATATGTCTAAGCAGTTGGAGGAGCAGAAAAAAGCTGTAAATTCCGGTCATTGGTTGCTTTATAGATATGATCCAACAAGAATCGATCGAGGATTAAATCCTTTACAGATTGACAGCAAGGCTCCTTCAATTCCAATTACAGACTATATTTATAATGAAAACCGATATTTAGTTCTAACAAAGATGGAACCTGAAAGAGCAAAAATGCTTGCTAAATTGGCACAATACGATGTAGATCGTCGGTGGAATTATTACAAGCAGCTCTCTGAAATGGATTATAGCTGGGCAAAGAAAGAGAAAAAATAACTTCATACTTAGATTGAAATAAATAAGGGGGAAAGCCACACCCCCTTTTTTTTTGGTTTTTGTTGTCTAAGAATCACAAAATATATCGCTTTTTGGTAAATCAAAAAATAAGGCAGAGGTTTTATCCTCTGCCAACAGAATAGCAAGATATGTTGTGGAATAGAATTAGTTTTTACATAATTCCTTCCAATTAGGAAAATACCTCTTGAATAATAGAAATAATTTCCTCACCTATTCTAGCTTGCGCTTCTTTAGTCGATGCCCCTAAATGAGGTGTTACAGTGACTTTTGGATGATTTATCAATTCAGGTTTAGGTTCCGGTTCACCTATAAATACATCAATTCCTGCACCGAGAACTTTTTCAGAATTTAATGCCGCTATTAATGCATCCTCATCGACAGAACCTCCACGGGAAGTATTGATAATGACAACACCTTCTTTCATTTTACCAATTTCTTCTTTACCAATAACAGGTTTATCTATACTTGGAACATGCAAAGATATTATGTCGGAATTAGTTAACAATTCGTCCATAGAAACCATTTTAACGTTTGGCATTCCTGGATCGTCAATATAAGCATCGTAAGAAATCACGTTCATGCCTAATCCAAGAGCTCTTTTTGCTAATTCATGTCCAATTCTACCAATACCAATAATCCCAAGGGTTTTGTTCGCAAGTTCTTTACCCTGACTCTCCTTTTTAATAACTTTAAACTTGTCACCCTTTTGCATCCTCCAATTAGCAGATGCAATGTTTCTATATACTGAAAACATATGTCCAATAGCCATTTCTGCCACAGAAGGAGACGAGGCTGATGGTGTATTTCGAACTTGGATTCCCTTTGAACGTGCATATTCATGATCAATGTTGTCTATACCTACGCCACCTCTAATAATTACTTTCAAATTTTCAGCAGAATCTATGATAGGCTTGCGGACTTTGGTCGCGCTACGTATAATCATAGCATCAAAAGATGGTATTGTTGATGTTAGTTCCTCAGGGGTCATTCCTATCTTTACGTCCACATTGTGACCCAGGGATTTAAGTTTATCCACCGCTTCTGAGGAAATCTTGTCACAAACTAATATTTTTGCCATAATTACTCCTATTTTTTTAAAACTCCGTAAGCAAACAATTTCACGATCTCATCGATTGAAACACCAATATCCATCGACTTGAAAATTTCAAATCGATCTTTCATAAAGTGAACTGTAGCCAAGAATCCTAAAGTTCCAAATAATGCAGAACTAAACAACTGTGGGGACACATAATCTACAATTTCACCTTTGTTCTTAGCTTTTTGAATTGCGGAAATCAAAAGGTCTAACGGTGCAGAAAAAACATGAATTATGCCGATCACTCTAGGGAATTCATCAGGTGAATATGCAAATCTAGCCATAAGGAATAATCCTTCAGGAAAATCAGCAAATTTTTCTTTTCCTGCAATTAGCATCTTTTTCAAAAGAATGTCAAAAGGGAGTTCGGGATTAATTTTCTGGTATACCGTTGTAAGTTGGTTATACAATTCCTTAATACAAGATGTAAAAAGTTGTTCTTTATTCCCGTAATAATAATAGACCATAGGCTGAGTTACATCAGCCTTCTGTACAATATTGCGTATTGTTGTACCAGAATATCCTTTTCTAGCGAACAACTCAACAGCAGCTCTGTATATTTTTTCCCTGACAGAAAAATTATCTTTGATATCCCTTTCCATAATCTATAGCCCTAGTATTTTTTCAATATCATTTAGCAACTCTTTAATGTCATCTAAAGTTAGATCACCCATATGAGCAATTCTAAAGCTTTTTTCTTTAAGATTACCATAACCATTGGATATCATTTTCCCAACATTAGCAAGTTCTTTATTAAGATTAGCAACTGAAATACCTCTTGTGTTTGTTATTGCGGTTAGAGTTAGAGATTCATAACCATTTTCAGCAAATAATGCGAAATATTTCCTTGCCCAATTCCTTGTGTATTCAGCCATCTGCTGCAATCTATTCTGTCGGTTCTCCATTCCTTCAGCAAGAATTTTATCCAATTGATAGTCAAGCGCAAATAAATGCGGAATTGCAGGAGTGGTTGGGGTTTGGTTTCTATCGATGTATTTCAGAAAAACCATTATGTCAAAATAGAATCCTCTATTCTCAACAGTTTTTGCTCTTTCAATAGCCTTTTCACTAACAGTAGCAATTGCAAATCCGGAAGGTAAAGCGAAAGATTTTTGTGAACTTGCTAAAATAAAGTCGACACCAAGCTCATCAACCTTAAACATATATCCACACATTGAGCTAACAGCATCAACACACCATACTACTTCTGGGTATTTTTTCATTATTTCAGCAACTTCAGATATAGGATTCATAACACCTGTGGATGTTTCATTATGAGTATACAAAAGTGTATCGTATTTACCTGTAGCAAGTGCCTTATCAATTTCTTCAGTGGGGATGTGTTTACCCCATTCTACTTGAATTGTGTCTATTTCTTTTCCATTAGATTCGGCAATCTTCCCCCATCTTTCTGAAAAAGCACCACAATGGGTAGAAAGAACCTTTCTTTTAATAAAATTGCGAACTGCAGCTTCCATTAGTCCTGACCCTGAACTTGTTGATAGAATAACATTATTCTCGGTAAAAAGAAGTTTCTTTAGTTTTGAAACTACTGAAGAAAAAAGTTCAGAGAATTCCTTGGTTCTATGCCCTATTTGGGGAGTAGTTAGTTTTTCAAGAACATCCTCGAGAACCTCTGTTGGACCTGGAATGAATAATTTTTTATGCATATTGACCCCCGATGTAAGTAGTTGATAAAAATATACATTAACATTTGATATAATTAAAAATCAAATTGCTAAAGTCAAGATATAAATTGTTGTGTTTTACATTATTTTTTCTGAATTTGTTATTGCTAAAAACAGTTAAGTAAGTTAGATATTCTTAGAGAATAAGAAAGGGGTTTTATGAAAGTTCTAATAGTTGGAGGTGGCGGTCGAGAACACGCCTTGACTTGGAAGATAAATCAAAGTCCGTATATAAATGAGTTATTCGTTGCCCCTGGTAATGCAGGAATTTCTAAAATTGCCAAAACTGTGGATATCGACGTTGAAGATATAAGAGGGCTGGCAAGTTTCGCAGAACGTAATTCTATTGATTTGACAATTGTAGGTCCCGAAATACCTCTTGCAAATGGTATCGTTGACAGCTTTTCAAAGCGAGGATTGAATGTATTTGGTCCATCACAGAAAGCTGCCAAAATTGAATCTAGTAAAGTTTTTTCAAAGGAATTTATGTATAAGTTTCATATTCCCACAGCAAGTTTCCTCGTGTTTTCTGATGCTGAGGAAGCAATTCATTTTCTTGAAGAAAAAGATTTCCCAATAGTAATAAAGACTGATGGCTTAGCAGGAGGAAAGGGCTCGGTTGTGGCTCATAACATTGATGAAGCTCGTGATGCAGTCGTCCATATGATGATCGAGCGAACCTGGGGTGATGCTGGCAAAAGAGTGATTATCGAGGAATTTCTCGAAGGCGTTGAAGCCTCTGTTTTAGCTATTACTGATGGAGAAAACCTAATACCTCTTCAACCTTCTCAGGATTATAAAAGAGCACTCGACGGAAATGAAGGATCTAACACTGGTGGAATGGGAGCTATAGCACCGCATCCTAAGATTGATGAGCAACTTCTTAATAAAATCATAAATAATATCCTCAAACCTACTGTAGATGGATTGAGATATATGGGAACACCATTTAAGGGAATATTATACGCAGGCATTATGTTGACAAAAAACGGACCAAAAGTCTTGGAATTCAATTGTAGATTCGGCGATCCTGAAACACAAGTTATTTTTCCGATTATGAAATCTGATCTTCTTGAACTTATCCTTTACGCTTTGGAAGGGAGAATTCTTGAAGCCGATATTGAATGGAATAACAAAAAAGCTGTATGTGTAGTTATTGCCTCTGGTGGTTATCCTAAAAGATATAGAAAAGGATATACGATTGAAGGACTTAATGATCTTGATAAAGCAATAAAAGACAAGGCTTTAATTTTTCATGCAGGAACAGCTAGACGTGGTAATGCAATAATTACAAACGGTGGAAGAGTTTTAAATGTTGTGGGATTAGGCAACACTTATAAACTTGCCACAGAGAATTCTTATGCAACAGTAAATCGAATAGATTTTGAAAAAGTTTTTTATAGATCTGATATCGCTTCTGAGTATGTATAATGCTTTATAAACTTCGCACAATTGTATTAATAAGCCTTGGGATAGCACTATTAATTGCGGCTATAACAACCTACTATTCAGTACAAAGGAGCCGTAAATCTGCACTATTTATGGTTGAGAAAGACGCCATTTCACTAGCTAATATTTTCATAGAGGGTGCAAGACAGATTCACACTACGCAGAAATTCGATATTAGTCAATGGCGAATGAGACTAATTCAAATGCTTAGCGGAAAGGCTCCAGAAGAAGTATATGAAAAATATCCACATTTTGTAAAAAGCACAGCAATAATTGATTACAATGGTCAAATAAAAGAAATTAAAGGTCTAACCACTCCAGAGGAAGAAAATTTTCTCAGGGAACTTCCTAAACTTATTTCCAATTCTTCAAAAGAAGGTGAAATATTTTTCTTCGGTCTTGATCCAGATTTTCCACCAGCAACAGGACCATATGGAGCTGTTATATTTAAATCGAAGAAAATCAGTGTTCTTTTTATCCCCCCTCCGATAACTCACGATGTTGGAATTGGAAAACTGGCAAGACAGCTTGCTGAAACCCCATCAGTGCGATATATACTTCTTCAAGATACAGCAGGTATAATTGTTAGTTCTAAGGATATAAAACGAATGACTTCTATCCAGTCGGATCCATTTCTTTTAAAAGTTGCAACCGAAAAAGTATCTGCAAGCCGTAGAATAACATTTCAAGGAGAAAAGGTCTTGGAACTTGTATATCCTTTCCCTAAGCTTGGGGAGTTCTCCGGTGTATTGAGGATTGGATTACCTTTATCAGAATATAGAGAAGTTTTCAGCGTTATGAAACTTATACTTGGTCTTGGTATAATATTAGCGCTTTTAACTGTTATAACAACAATGATGCTTTTCACGATTTCAAACCGTATGTTCCAACTCAGGCAGGAGCATGAGCGTCTTCTTCACTTAAGATCACTTGGAGAAGTTGCAGCTTCGGTAGCACACCAAATTCGAAATCCACTTAATGCAATTTCAATCTCTCTTCAACGTTTGATGGTTGAATTCATCCCTTCAGAAAATCCTGAGGATTTCAATAGAATCGTTCAGGTTGGTTTATCAGAAGGCAAACGTGTAGATAAAATTGTTCGGGAATTCATTGCGATTGCAGGCAACATATCTCCTATTAGGAAACAAGTAAACATAAAGGAATTTATGGAGCATTTTTGCGTTTGGTGTAATGATATCGCTATTGGCAATAAGATCGAGTTTGAATTCGAGAATAAGCTTGCATCGTTGAATAGCATAAAAATAGATAGAGAAAAAATTTGGCAAGCATTAGAAAATCTTGCCAAAAATGCTTTTGAAGCAACCTCTACAGGTGGAAAATTTAATATTTCAATCGAGGAATCAAAAAATAAATTCGTCATTAGACTTTTTAACACCGGTGTACATATTGAGAAATCATTAATCGATAATCTTTTCAAACCGTATGTTAGTACAAAAGGTAAAGGAACTGGTTTGGGATTATTTTACTCAAAACGTGTAATTGAATCTCATGGCGGCACATTGGAAGCTAATAACGTTCATGAAGGTGTGGAATTTGTTGTTACTCTACCAATAATTTAATAATCATAATTAATCAATAATAAGCAACATGTCAATGATATATTTCTGTTTTATTGAGTAAACCTTCAGTGAAATTATTACAATGTGTTAAATATTCATTCAAAATATAGTATTATAAAACGCGATGAAAAAAACAAGAATAGAATAAACAACAAAAATAATTGTGAACACTCCATGCAGCTTGAAAAGATATGCTACACTTTTTAAATAACGCTCGAGTGTTATATTATCCTTTATTTTTATGAATTTTTTTCCTTTTTTGACAACATTAAGTGATGCAATAGTTAACCATGAAAAAAGGAAACTAGGTAATATTATGGCTGCATAAGCTAAAGGTATCCATTCCGCAATGGCACTTATAAAGATTACCAAAGTAGCAATCGATATTAAAAGGTAAAATAAGCATAGGAAATTGAGCCAGTCAACAGATTTTTGTATGTGTTTAATGTAATTTTCAATATAATCTTCTCGATTTTCCATTTGTCTCCTTCCTGAGCAAATTTCTTCTATATTGTGATATGTAAATTACGGTCTTCCAGCAAATTCTGATACATTACCATCAGGATCAGCATATAGAAACATTGCATAATCTGAGGAATACTCTATATAATCATTTCTTCATTTTTTTTATCAGAGAAGGAACAACCTCGAATAAATCCCCGACGAATCCGTAGTCAGCCAATTCGAAAATTGGAGCATTAGGATCTTTGTTAATTGCCATAATAACTTCAGAAGGTTGCATTCCAACCTGATGTTGAATTGCTCCCGAAATTCCTATTGCAATATATAATTTAGGGGAAACCGTTTTCCCAGTTTGGCCTACTTGATGAGCATATGGTATCCATCCAGCATCCACTGCTGCCCTCGACGCTCCAACAGCTCCATTAAAAATTTTCGCTAATTCAAAAAGCATTCCGAAAGCCTCCGGACCGTCGAGTCCTCTACCACCAGAAACAATAACATCAGCCTCAGCAATATTTATCATCTCACCGAGCTCTTCTACACTTTCGAGAATTGTGGTTCTTTTTCTGGGCCATTTTATATCAGAAAGGTCTTCAACAATTACTTCACTTTTTCTTTCGATTTCTTCAGGAAGAGGTTTCATTACTCGCGGTCGAACTGTAGCCATTTGCGGTCTAGTATTAGGGCATAAAATCGTTGCCATAATATTGCCTCCAAAAGCAGGTCTTGTTTGCATTAGAAGACCAGTTTCAGGATCGATGTCAAGCTGAGTACAATCTGCAGTTAGTCCAGTATTAATTTTAACCGCAAGACGAGGAATAATTGATCTTCCCCATATTGTAGCACCACAAAGTACAATTTCTGGCTGATATTTTTTGACAAGCTTTTCGAGAACGATTGAGTAATTCTCCTCATTAAAATCTTTCAAATATTCAGAATCCGCAACAATTACTCTATCCGAACCACGATATACATACGATTCAGCTAAGTCTTTGATATTATGACCAAGTATAATTGTAGTAAGGTCCACCTCCCGTGCATTTGCTAAAGTTCTACCAACACTAAGAAGTTCAAATCCTACTGTAGCAGGCTTACCATGCTCGAGCTCTGCAACAACACACACACCAGAATATTCGTTAATATCTACAGGTTTAGATTCGGTGAGTTCCGCTCTAGAGACAATAGCATCATATGGACAGGCATCTAAGCATGCACCGCAGACGGTGCAACCTTCCTCGATGATAGCTATATCATTTATAATTTTAATAACACCAAAACGACACGAGGGAACACATGCATTACAACCTACACAGAGGTCTTCAATTATTTCAATATAATTCACAAAACCTCCAAAATTCTTTTCCACAGAAGAATCTAAAAATCGTTAAAGTTACTCACCTTCTTCTTTAAAAAGTTCTATAGTATAGCTATCTACCGGTTCGAGTTCATTGTTTAAATATTCCTTTATCGCCATTACAATAGGTTTTTCCCTTTCTACCAGATTAACTTTGTATTTTTTTTGAAGCTCTATTCGTAGTTGGTTGATCTCACGTGCCCTTTTCGATAATAGAATAACCACTTCGTATTTAGTCATTCCTTTAAGCGGTGGCGTGAAAAGATCTAGTTTGTCCTCCATAGTTCCCTGGCTGGTAAAAATATACTTTGTTTGTTTTTTCATAGAAATTCCTCCACAATTCAATACATTAAAAAAATATTTTAATAAAAAATGACTTGATAATTGTATTAATTTTATCATCGAGAACGATCGAAAACCCATTCTGGGTAAAGATCCAAAACGAGGAACCATTCTCTTAGCTTTTGAATTCTAACATCCTTTTCGGTAGGTAAAACAATAGGTCTTCCTCGTCCATCAAGAATAATCCCAACAACTCCCCCCGTAATATCTGTTTTGACCTCTTTATTCGGTCCAGCACCCACATCGAAACCTCTTGCTGGTTTGAGTGTTGCCTTTGCAGTTTCATCAACCTTTAATGTGAAATGTAAAAGATGACTATATTTTAACTCCCCACTTTCAACTTTTCCATCCGGAAACTTAAACTCAAATTCAAGGATTTTTTTATCTTTCTTACATATTCCTTTGGGTGCAATACAAGTGCCAAGCTTAATAAGACAATCTCTGTGAAACACTTGTAGAGCTGCCTTTTTATGAACCTGAGCTAATACCCCAAGGTGTGGCATCATAAAAATAGAATCCACAGCAAGTTGAGTAATCCCCTCCGGTTGGAACGCATCCATCAGCATCAAAGCCGCTTGATTTCTTCTTGGAGCATGTGAAAGAACTCCACCTGAACCTATAATAATATCTAAGCTCATTAAATCAACAAGTGTATGAGCAATATCAGCAGATTGATCGAATGTTTCAGAAACAGTTCTCTTCTTCTGAATACCTTTTAGTTCTGTAGCAAAAGTTTTATGGTGCAAGAAAGCAAGACGCAAAGCCTCTCGAGCTACCGCTTGTTCGAAAATCAGTGTATCCATTGTTTGGGGAATTGTTGTTGGTCTGATCATCTTGTTCTTAACTTGATCTCTTAGATCTCGATCTTCCATATCAAACGGTATCCAACGCATAACATTCTCAATTCCAGTTTCAGTAAAAACATTAGATATAGAATAACTCAAACCCAAATTAGCAGAAACAGTTCTGTTAAACCTAGGAATACCTTTTGAATCCCTGAAAACAGAGAAAATATCAGTTGTTGCACCACCAATATCTACACCAAGTATCTGAATATCTTTTTCATCAGCAACTAATTTCATCATATCACCGACAGCTCCTGGTGTCGGTCTAATGGATGCATCTGTCCAGCTCATAAGCTTTTTATAACCTGGAGCTTGAGCCATAACGTGTTCCATAAAGAGATTATGAATTTTTTCTCTTGCCGGTTCCAGATTCTCAATGTCTAATGATGGTCTAATATTTTCAACAATGACAAGGTCCACTTTATCCTCGAGAACTTTTTTAATAGCATCTCTAGCATCTATATTACCAGCATAAATAACTGGAAGTTTATATGCCGCGCCGAGTCTAGGTTTCGGATCCGCCGCAGCAATCAACTCAGCCATCTGAACAACCTGTTGAACATTTCCACCATCGACACCACCTGCTAATAAAATCATATCAGGTCTAAGACTTCTTATTCGTTCAATTTGTACGTAAGAGGGTCTTTTATCGTTTGCAGCAATAACATCCATAACAATAGACCCAGCTCCCAATGCAGCTCTTTCTGCGGATTCAGCAGTCATGGTCTTTATCAGCCCAACAACCATCATCTGAAGACCACCTCCTGCAGAGGAAGTAGATACATAAATGTCAGACCATTTATCGTTAATATGAGGACGTTCGATCTGTCCATGAGAGTTAATTAGGTTCCTATCGGAAAGTTCTTCCACTTCATTAACAGAATTCAACACACCCATTGTAACATCCTCAAATGGTGCTTCAACTGTTGTAGGAGCTTCACCGCGAAACATTAATCTATATTCATCTTCACGTTTTTCGATTAGGATTGCTTTTGTTGTTGTGCTGCCACAATCAGTAGCAAGTATTACATCGATTTTATCAGGCTCAATGGTCATTTATTATCCCTCACTTTATAGAAATTTAAAATCATCATAATAAAAAGATTCCTTTAACCTGCAAGAAAAAATTGGCTCTTTAATAAATACTATTTTATATTCAATAAACAAAGAATCTTGGAATACACAACGAGAAAGGAAAGTTATGCGAATCTTTGTTTGCATTAAAGAAGTACCTGATACTACTGATGTGAAAATAGATTCAGAAACTGGAACATTAATTAGGGCAGGTGTTCCATCTATACTGAATCCTTTTGATATGTCTGCTCTCGAGGAGGCACTTCAGCTTAAAGATAAAAATCCCTCAGTAAAAGTAACTGTAATATGTATGGGTCCACCTCAAACCGAGAAAAATCTTCGAGAAACATTAGCTATGGGTGCAGATGATGTATATCTTTTAACCGATCGAGAATTTGCAGGGGCCGATACATGGGCTACCTCATATACAATCTCAACTGCAATAAAATACCTTGGTGGAGCAGATATTATTTTTGCTGGCAAACAAGCTATCGATGGCGACACAGCTCAAACTGGGCCTGGTATAGCTGAATGGCTTGATATTCCGCAGATTACATTCGTAAGAAAAGTTTGCGAAGTTAAGGATGGTAAAATAGTAGCCGAACGATCAAGAGATTTCGGATATGATTTAGTTGAAGCTGAATTACCAGTATTAGTAACAATTATTAAAGGAGAGAAAACTCCACGATTACCCTCCCTCAGAGGAATGCTGAAAGCAAAACGAACTGAGATAAAAAAGTTGAATGCGGATGATATTAAAGTTAAAAAGGAAAACATTGGACTTAATGGCTCGCCAACTAGAGTACATAGAATCTTTACGCCACCAAAACGTGCAGAGGGGGAAAAATATGAGGGGGAATTCTCCGAGTTGGCTGAGAAGTGCGCAGAAATTATTAAAAGTTTGAACATTGTATAAATTACACTTAGAAATCTGTAAAACTTTTAAACAAAAAATTTTTCAATTTACATAATTATTTACTTAAAGGAGTCTTTTATGGAATATCCATTAATCCTTGGTGGCATTGAAGTTAAAACCTCAGAAAAGTTAGAAATTTTATCTCCATACGATAACTCGTTAATCGGAAAAGTCAGTATAGCTACGGATGAAATAATTGATCATGCACTGGAAAACGTGAGAATTTCTTTTGATGATACTAGAGCTTTATGTGCAAATCATAAGGAACATATTCTGAATAAAGCAAAGGATTTATTGCGTGAAAGGAGTGAAGAATTCTCGAGAACTATTACACTGGAAATGGGCAAGACAATCCAAGAATCTCGGGGTGAAGTTAGCAGAGCTTTGGAGACATTGAAACTATCAGCAGCTCTTCTCAGAGAACCATTGGGAGAAGTTATACCTTTTGATTCAGCCCCAAATGCAACAGATAAATGGGGCTTTTATAAAAGATTTCCTTCAGGTCCTGTTTTGGCTATAACTCCTTTCAATTTCCCTTTGAATCTCGCAATGCATAAAATTGGACCAGCGATTGCGGTCGGTAATCCGATTATACTTAAACCAGCATCTAAAACTTCAATCACTGGAATTCTACTTGGAAGACTATTAATCGATGCAGGTTATCCACGTAAAGCAATAAATGTACTTCCTGGACCAGGTGGAATAATTGGTGATAGACTTGTAGGCGATGATAGAATAAAAGTGGTAACGTTTACTGGTAGTGCTGAAGTAGGGAAAACTATTGTAAAAAAGGCTGGTTTGAAGCACATCGCAATGGAACTTGGGTCAAATTCCGCTGTGATAGTAATGTCAGATGCAGATATTTTGCATGCGGCAAATCGGATTATAAAAGGAGCAATGGCTTTAGCGGGACAGGTATGTATATCAGTTCAAAGAGTTTACGCAGAAGTACCAATTTATGAAAAACTTGTCGAATTGCTTACTCTTGCCGCAAAAAATATTAAGTTAGGCGATCCATTGAACGAACAAACAGAAATGGGTCCGATGATATCTGAAGCAGATGCTAAAAGAACAGATGGATTAATTGAAGAAGCCGTTTCACTTGGTGCAGAAATAACCACTGGCGGCAAACATAATGGCACACTATTTCAGCCAACTGTATTAATAAATGTACCACAACATGCGAAAATTATTCAGACCGAAGCTTTTGCACCGATTGTCGTGATAAATAAAATTTCAGACCTAAACGAAGGAATTGCTCTTGTAAATGATAGTAAATTCGGACTCCAAGCTGGAATATTCACAAGGGATATTAATTCAGCTCATACTGCTTTTAAGAAAATCGATGTGGGTGGCGTAATTATCAATGATGTTCCAACGTTTAGAGCCGATATAATGCCGTATGGTGGAATAAAAGATAGCGGTTTAGGACGCGAAGGTCCAAGGTATGCTATAGAGCATATGACATACATTAAAGTCTGTGCAATTCATAATTCGGATTATGAATGAATAATACATTGTGCAAACTGAATTTTATCTGTAAAATAATTTGGTGTTTTGTATTCGATTATTAATTGATGTAAGATATAAACATTTGTATCGGTTATCTTTGAATATATAAGGAGTACAAATGAAAAATATTGGTTTAAAAAAAGCTTGTTTTATGCTCTTACTCTTATCATTTGTAGTTATGACGTTCCAATCATGTTATACTACACTTGGAAGAAAGTCATTGACAAAGCAAAAATGGATAGCCGAGCATAGATACCAATATATAGAATCGAAGCACACAAAAGGTTGGAATGAATACTATTGGAAACCTTCGAAGAGTCTCATGAAAAAGCAAAGAACAGCCGCAGAAATAGTGGATGCAGAAGAACAAGAAACACCTCCACCACCACCTCCTCCTCCACTAGTTGAACCATATAGATATAGAAGGACTAGACCTGCTGACTCATGTTGCCTATTTTCAGAATTTTTTGAATTTATACTTCATATATTTTTCCCAGGTGATTATTGGGATGATGAGGACTACGATTGGCGTGATCGAGATGATGATGAGGAAGATAATGACAAACCACATGAAGCTCCAAGAAGACGTGGTTCATGATAAGAGGAGGACTTAAAATGAAATTTGAATTAATATCTTTAATCATAATAGTGATATTCTCATCTGCAATTGCAGGTGATGTAGCTCAGGAAATAACTGTTGCTGATGGTTATATTCCAGTAGGAATACGAGCTGCAGGAATGGGTGGTGCTCATATGGCTCTTGCACA
This sequence comes from bacterium, assembly GCA_030613005.1. Taxonomy (GTDB): domain Bacteria; phylum UBP14; class UBA6098; order B30-G16; family B30-G16; genus JAUWMV01. Next base: position 42,949 of record JAUWMV010000002.1, read on the forward strand.
GGATTTTTCTGCGGTATATTATAATCCTGCTTTATTGTCTTTTATTTATAGATATGAGTGTACCGGCTCTATGATGTTCCGTAATGGTTTGACTGGAACGAAAATAAATAATGGGAGTACGGTTACATCAAATTACAGCACTGTAAAGCTTGAAAACTTTGGTGTTGTCATTCCCTTTCCTGCACGAAAAGGTGGAGCAGCATTCGCAATCGGATATTCCAGGTTCCAATCATTTGACAAATATTCGCATTTTACAGGTGTCCGAACCGATTCGATAAAAATAGATTCAGACGAAAAAACTGATGGTGGACTTGGTGCATTTCAAATGGCTTTCGGAATTCAAACCTCGAAATCGATTTCGTTTGGATTGTCTTTAGATATTCTTGCTGGTGCCGAAAATTATTCATGGCAAGCTGTTACTTATGGATTTAACGACACCCTCGTTGAAGATTCAACTTTTATTGATGAAATAACCGAGAACTACAGTGGAATAACCGGAAAACTGGGTTTTGCAGTAACACCGAGTAAATATTTTTCATGGGGCTTATTACTTCAATTTCCAGCAGTCATATACAGCGATCAGGAATGGTATAGTACAACCGAAGTAACTTATAAAGACGGACATCGTATTCATAATGATGATTATGAAGTATATGAAGATTTCAAAAGAGTTCTGCCTTTCCGATTCGGCACAGGAATCGCTATAAAAACAATAATTGCGAATTTTGCTGTTGACGTTATGTATTCCGATTGGACACGTATAACTTACAATTCCCCAACAAATTGGTTAAGGGAAAATAATCTAATTCCACACTCTTATAGATCAGTGACAACATTATGCACAGGTCTTGAATTTAACATACCTATAACGGAAATGCCTATAAGATTAAGATTTGGATACAGATATGATCCAGTGCCATATAAAGTTCCAAAGCATGTAACAAAACGTCAATCATTTACAGGTGGGTTATCTTTATTAATTGATAAAAGTTGGCTAATTGATTTCGCGGGTGTATTTTCAAATTGGAATAGAATAGATATGACCTCACTTGGTAACGAACTGAATTTGGATTACAGCTTAAACGACATCTATTTTGGGATCTCCTATCGTTTCTAAAAATAACCTTCCTTCTGCGTGTTTTAGAAAGATGCTCTATTTTAACTTTACAAAGAAAAGACCTATTATTAAAGGTGGGAACATTGATGTTTGCTTTAGTTCAACGAGTCACTGAAGGTTCAGTTAGAATTAAAAATAAGTTTATTGGGTCAATTAGTAAGGGATTTGTTGTTTTTATTGGAGTCTGCAAGAATGATGAAGCATCTGATACGATTCAACTTGCCCAAAAAATTGTTGGATTGCGAGTTTTCGAGGATGCTGAAGGCAAGATGAATTTATCTATCCAGGATATTGAAGGTAGCATCTTAGCAGTGTCACAATTTACCCTTTGCGCTGATACTACAAAAGGAAGACGACCTTCATTTGAGAATGCAATGGAACCAATTAAAGCTGAAAAGTTATTTACAGTTTTTGTAGAAATGCTCAGGGCTAAAGGAGTACGTGTTGAAACCGGTGTTTTTGGCGAGTATATGAATGTCAAAATCCTAAATGATGGTCCGGTTACAATTTGGATTGACAGTAAAGCTAAAAGAAGTAAATAATAAGCGGGTAAATTGATAGTTAAATAAAAGGATAGAAAAAGATTATATAAATTAAATTGCATTGTTAATAAATGGTAAAATATTATAATTAATAATGCGAACTCTTTTTAGGCGTACTTACTGTAAGCTTTTTGCGACCTCTTCTGCGTTTTCTATTTAAAATTATTCTCCCCGATTTTGTGGACATTCTTAACCTGAAGCCGTGTTTTCTTCTTCTCTTTGTATTACTAATCTTTGTTATTCTCATTCATATCCCCTTTGATAATTAGCTTCTAAATAACGTTGGTGTTATTTTATGTCAAGGAATAAGTTTATTTAAACCGCTCAAAGCCTGATTTGCGAGTTCAAAATCTGGATTAATTTCGATAGCTCGTTGCAAGTATTTTCTAGCAACAGTGTAGTTTCCCTTGCGAGCCATAACAGATGCGAGATTGAATAGGAATTCAGGTTCTGAAAAACCTAAATTTTCCGCTTTAATCAAATATGTATATGCCGAATCTGATTCATCTTTTGCAAGAAAAAGTGCTCCTAATGCTGCATAACCTGAATAAAAAGTTGTATCAATATCAACAGATTTGAGTAATATGTTTTGTACGTCATTATAGTTTCCCTTTCGAACTTCTATCTGAGCTAAGTTATATAGAGCCCATGCTCTGGCTCGGTTTCTTGATGCTCCCAATCCAACTTCTTCGCTGTATATTGTGCCCATATCATAAAGTTCAATTAATTCGCTTTCCTCTGAATAAGCAGCACTAATAAAGAACGACTCGGCTCCCGCAGTATCGAATAAGGCTAATCGTAATATTCCGAATAAATTTAAAATCCTTGGATTTGATTTAAATGTCGCGTACACAAAATCTGCTATCGAATCAGCTTTTATGAATTTATCATCAGAATAGAGTGAAATAAGATAATTATAGGTTACTCCAGGTTCTTCTGAGCATTTTTCGAATCCCTTTTTGCCATAGAAAATTGCAGAATCCATTTCACCAATGAGTCGTTTTACAACGCCTAAATTACTTAATGCTCGACATATTTCCCCTTCATTATCAATTTCTTTTCGGAAATAATATTCCGCAGAATCGTATCGAGCTTTTTTAAAAAAATACGCTCCAATGTGTAAATTAACTCCTCTCATTTTACTATTAATAGAAATGGCTGATCTATATTCCTTTATAGCGAGAGAATCCTTTCCGCTCCTAAGATAAACATTGCCGAGCGAAAACCTTGAAAGTGAATTTTCACATTTTTTAGCTGATAAAAATGAGACATGTAACAATGCGAATAATACTATAAATGATAGAAATGCTACAAAAGATCTTCTTTTTAAAGAATTATAGATCGTTCTCATTCCAAAACCAGCTGGGACAATTAACATTGGGATTATGGGAAGTCTAAACCTTGAACATACGAAAAACAAAACGATTGCGATTATATAAATTATCGTAGACCACAGAAAGAGCTTTTTAAATTCGAAACAAGCACCAAAAAAACCTATAATTGCAAGTGAAGATATTACTGGCCAACCAATCCACAGTATGTATTTCAGAAATGAACCTTTCAGAAGGAAGTAAATGTTTCCATTGTTGCCTATTTCATATGAACTAACTAATAATACTATTTTTTTAAAAAAGAGAATAACAGCCGATTTCGGGTATTTTTTCCAGAATTGTAATCCTTTTTTGAAATAAAAATTTGATATTTCCGATGGCTTAAGTTCTCGACCCCCAACTTTTTCAGCCAGAGCTTTACATTGTCTATATTGCCAGTTCCATCCAAATTCTGGTACAATCGCTGAGGAACCATCACTCAGTGGATTATTACCTATGTAAAAGTTTATTCCACCCTGTGAAGCAATAAGAACTTTATCACCGCAAAACAAATTTGACAAGGTAACAGGAATAATAGGAATAATAGCGAATAATAGTATGAAAAATGCTTTCAGTTTTAGTTTCGGTACCAAAAATATAATGAAAATCGGAATGAGAATTAATATTGTTGGTCTTAAGGTCGCAAGTAATCCAAATACTATTCCAGGTACAATCGTTTCTTTCCATGAGTTTTTAATTCGAGTTAAAAAATAAAAAAGCCATGGAATTAATGCTGTGAAAAGTGAATCAAGAAGAAGTCTGGACTCGAAGAATATCAGGATAGGACAAACCGCCCATAAAATTGTTGTCAAATTTGCCCATTTGTTTTTACCAAGCGTTCTCTTGCATAGAAGATAAATAGGTATTATCGATGATAGTCCGATTAAATTCTGAATAATTCTCGGTGCCCAACTATTATAATTGAAAACTGAATAAATTGCAGCAAGGAAATATGGGTAAAATGGAGCTCTAAAAAAAACTCCCTTTGGAATTATTGAGATTTCAATAATGCTCTTTGCCCAAATGTGGTGAAATAATTCGTCAAGATAAAGTCCGTTCCAATATGGTGTTTGGTACCAGAAAACTATATGAATAACTCTTAGTATAAGACCTAAAACAATGATTATTGCGAGGGTATGTTTTCTAAAAACGTTTTTCAATTATTCATTATAACTAAATTTTCGAAATCTTAGGAAATAAGCTTTTGAATAGCATTCTTTGCTGCGTTTTGTTCTGCTTCTTTCTTTGTGTTTCCTAATCCTACACCAAGCATTTTATCCTCGATAAAAACAGCAATTTTAAAAAAAATTTTATGTTCTGGTCCCTCAGTTGAAAGTACTGTATAAATAGGTTGAGAACCATCCGATTGAAGAATCTCAAGTAATTTACCCTTATAGTTAATAAGATTAGGAGACTTAAGAAGTATATCCATGTATGATACAATACATTTTTCAACAAATTTCCGAGCAGAATTTAACCCACTGTCTATATAAATAGCTGCTATCAAAGCCTCCAGAACATCACTGAGTATCGAATCCGAAATTTCATTATTATCGATAGTATTTCCAGTTCTTATGAATTTTCCGAGTCCGAGTATCTTAGATATCTTTGCAAGTGCAACGCTACTAACTATAGTTTGTCTTAGAGATGAGAGTTCACCTTCGTCTGCTTCTGGGTAAATTTTAAACAGATAATTGCTGACAAGAAATGCCAATATTGAATCCCCTAAGAATTCTAATCTTTGGTAGGAATTATTGTGATATTTAGTCGCGGAAGAATGTGTTAATGCTAATATTAAGTACTTTTTCCTTTTGAATTTATAACAAATTATTTTTTCAATAGGGGTTGCTTTTCTAATCATACCCTAAATTTTAATTTACTTAAATGTGATTTTTATAAAAAGAAATATATTCAAATTTTTATAATTTACTTAATATCAAATGAAGCAATGAATTCGAAAACTATGATCCTTCCCACTTTTTAAGAACTATTGTAGCATTATGACCTCCAAAACCGAATGAATTAGAAATAGCAATTCTCGGGTGTGCAGTAATATTTTCAGTCGTAATATTTAAACCTTCACACTCTGGAATAGGATTCTCTAAATTAATTGAAGCGTGTATTATACCAGTTTTAAGTGTCATAATTGTGGCAATAAGTTCAATAGCTCCCGCAGCACCAAGCAAATGTCCTACCATAGATTTAGTGGAGTTAATAATAGGTTTTCCCTTATTTGTGCCGAAAACAGTTTTGATAGCTTTTAATTCACTTATATCACCTGCTAATGTTGAGGTGCCATGCGCGTTTATATAATCTATGTCCTCCACATTAATATTAGCAGATTCAATTGCACCAAACATAGACTCCATAGCACCTAAACCTTCGGGATGAGGTGCAGTAATATGAAATGCATCAGCATTAGCTTTATATCCAATAATTTCAGCGAGTATCTCTGCTTCTCTCGATCTGGCATTCTCAAGTTTTTCTATAATAAGAATACCTGCTCCTTCAGCAATAAGAAAACCATCCCTATCCATATCGAAAGGTCTTGATGCACAAGTAGGATAGTCATTCCTCGTAGTTAAAGCCTTTGCTTTGCAAAATGCACTGTATGCGAGTGGATGTATCGGTGCTTCAGATCCTCCAGCAATCATAATATCAGCGACACCTTCATGAACCATTCTATAAGCCTCACCAATTGCGTGTGCACCTGATGCACAAGCACTGGTAGTGCAATAATTAGGTCCTCTAAGATTATACCTTATTGCCACTAATGCTGAAGCAATATCTGAAATCATCATAGGAATTGCGAATGGGCTAACTTTTCTAACCCCACGTTCAAGAAGAATTTTATAGTTGTCCAGCAAAGTAATAATTCCACCTATTCCGGAACCAATAATAACACCTGTTTTTTTTGGATTGATAGAATCTGAAGTTAATCCTGCATTTTTAAATGCCTGCTCGGATGCTACAATAGCAAACTGAGCGAATAAGTCAAGACGTCTTGCTTCTTTGAGATCGATAGATACAGTAGGATCAAAATTCTTTACTTCACCCGATATTTTTGAAGGCATATCTGTTACATCAAATCGAGTAACTTTCCCAGCTCCGCTTTTTCCCATAAGCAAGTTGTGCCAAAAAGTTTCGGGGTCGTTGCCTATTGGAGTAATAGCCCCGGCCCCAGTAATTACCACTCTATTCGACATAAATTGATCCTAATTATTCGGATGCTTTGGACTTTAAATAATTAATAGCTGCACCAACAGTCGTTAGCTTTTCTGCTTCATCATCAGGTATCTCAATATCAAATTCTTCTTCCAAAGCCATAACTAATTCAACAGTGTCCAGTGAATCAGCACCAAGATCATCAATAAAATGTGCATCTTCTACAATTTGATCCTCACTTACACCAAGCTTGTCGATGATTAGGTCTTTCACTCTAGATTCGATGTTCATATATCCTCCATTTTTTTTCTAATATGTTTAGATAAGTTAGCAATCCTAAAAATTGTGTCAATAATTTTTGTTTAAAAAAAATTAAATATCATTCATGTCAAGTGATTTTAATCTAAATACTAAGTTTATAATATAATTATAGAACAAATGATTCCTTTATATTTTCTTTTTATTGCTTAAAAAGGAATGTAAATAAACCCAAATGAATTTATTAAATATCTTTAAAAATTATTGAAAATTTTGTATAAAGTTTTGCATTTAGCAAAATTCTTTATTATAATATAACACAATTTATTGTATTGTATTAATTATCAAGAAATATTTTTGGCATAAATATTGCTTTATATTTATTGAAATTATGTATGTATTTACAGAGGCATGATGAAAAGAAAGGAGATTACAACCACAAGAAAAACTATCAACAAAAAAGGATTTACTCTTATAGAAATAATGGTTACACTTGTAATTGTGGGAATTTTAGCTGGATTATCCATTACCTCCTTTAGGAATACCGCCTCAAGAGCAAAACAAGCAGAAGCAAAAATCATTTTAGCTTCGATAAGAAATTCAGTTGACGAAACAATAAGTCTTTATGGCGGAATCCCAGGTTATTGGCAATGGTTCCCAGTTGGTGGTTACCAGTGGTGGATACCCGAAAAATATAGATGGATGAATTTATGGGTATGGGTTGGTGGAAGCTGGCCAACTGGAAGTTGGCAAATGATACGATACGATAAACCAACTGCTGTCCCTTACTATGAATTCTTTGTTATTAATGGATCTTGCCCATTGGAAGCTACATATGCAAAATCTAAATTTGAAAGATCGATCGATAGGTTCTTAGCATCAGTTTTGCCAAAGAATCTTCTAGCAAGTGATCCTCCTGATTGGGAAGAATGGTGGAATCAATGGTATACTCCTTATCATAGAGAATTCTGGCTTATTGCAGATCCTTATATGAGTAAAGATAATAGCCTGCAAAAAAAGGACAAAGTAATTTTAACAAGCACTGGAAAGCTTTTCACTGTTCCGTATAAAGATTTTCCCAGTAGATGGTGGTTCTATTATTTAGATGATTGAGCATTCTTGAAAACTAAAATTTTTGTCTTTTAGTGTATAACTACTACTTATTAATTTTAAGAAATTCAAGTTTTGCCTAAAAATTTATTTGCGTTGTATTTTAATTTTTTAAATTGATATTAATAGAACAATCTTATATAGCTCTTTTTATTTACAGTAAACATACTTGATTACAATGTGATGAAAAACTGTGTAAAAATATTAGTATATACATCGATTATTTTATCTCTACTCACAATTTTTTCCTGTAGCGGTAAGAAGACTAAAAAGGAAAAGGATATTCAGAAGGTTAGTATAGATATCCCCACTTTATCCAAAGTCATTGAAGCTTATTCCGAGTTAAAACAAGCAATCGAAATCGAGAATCCACAGGATTATGTTGTGCAAAATATTCTTATGAGACATAAAATTACCTTACGTAGTAATGAAGTTTTAATCTATTACAGTGCAATAAAAGAGATATCCCAAGCCATTGTAGATGATGATTCTGATGTCCTGAGAGTCGTTACAAAAAAATACGGTACAGAGGCAGTTTCGTTTATTAAAAAGAATTTATATAAAATTCTATAGCTTCTTATGTACTACATTAAAAAAATACTGTATTTAATTGCAATCTAAATGCATATGAAAATACAATCATTAAGAAATCAATTTGCATTAACTAACTAGTTATTTCCAACAATCAATTACACTTTTCTTTTGCAGAATTTTCATTTGAATCTAAATTAGTAAAATGTTATTCATTATCACGTATCATTGGAGGTTATAATGTGTGGGATTGTCGGGTATGTTGGGAAACGTAATGCAGTGCCTGTATTAATTGAAGGTTTAAAACGCCTTGAATATAGAGGATACGATTCTGCAGGCTTAGCCATTATCGAAAACAATAATCTTATTGTTCTTAAGAGAAAGGGTAAGATTATTGCTCTCCAAAGAGAACTTCAGAAAATAAGCTTAAAAACAAACATAGGAATTGCTCACACTCGATGGGCAACTCACGGTGAACCATCAGATAAAAATGCACATCCGCATATTGATAACAGCGGAAAAATAGCAGTTGTGCACAATGGCATTATTGAAAACTATAGAGCACTTAGAAAATTCCTCGAATCCAAGGGACATGAATTTTCAACTGAAACTGATACGGAAGTTATAGCACATTTGATTTCGGAGATGCTTAAAGAAACAGACGATTTTGAAGATGCAACTCGGCTTGCTCTGCTTGAACTTGAGGGTACATATGGCCTTGGTATAATTAATCTTGAAGAACCAGATAGAATTTATGCAGCAAGACATGGAAGCCCATTACTTATAGGTGCAGGGGAAGGTGAAAATATCATTGCTTCGGATGCAACTGCAGTCGTTAGATACACCAATAGAGTCATTTATCTTGAAGAAGGAGAATACGCTGTTATTAAAGCTAATGACTTTTATATAAGGAATTTGCAGAGAGAATTTATTGAACCTAAAGTAGAAAAGATTTCATTCTCACTTCAAGAATTGGAAAAAGGCGGTTACCAGCATTTTATGTTAAAAGAAATATATGAGCAACCTCAGACATTAAAGAATGCTTTTCTTGGAAGATTGGTTGTCGAGGATGGAATATCGCGTTTAAATGGTTTGAAACCATATCATGATCTCCTTGCTAACTCAGAAAGGATCTCTATTACAGCATGCGGAACAAGCTGGCATTCTGCTCTTATTGGAGAATACCTTATTGAAGAACTAGTGCGAATCCCAGTCGAGGTTGAGTATGCTTCTGAGTTTAGGTATAGGAGCCCAATCTTAAATGAAAAAACTCCTGTTTTTGTAATAAGTCAATCCGGAGAAACTGCGGATACACTGGCAGCGTTGCATGAAGCCAAACGTCATGGTGCAAAGGTATTTGGAATTGTTAATTGTGTTGGATCAACAATTGCAAGAGAGACTGATTCTGGTGTATATATTCATGCTGGTCCGGAAATTGGAGTTGCTTCAACCAAAGCCTTTACCTCTCAAGTTATGGTTCTTTCTCTGATATCACTTATGTTAGGAAGAATGAAAGGACTTCCTGCCGAAATTGGAAGAAAACTAACCATAGAACTCAAGCAAATCCCGGATAAGGTGCAAAGTATACTAGACCACGAAACAAAAACAGGTCAAATAAAGGAAATTGCTGAAATATTTAAAAATCACCAAAATGTTCTATATCTTGGTCGAGGATTTAATTTCCCAGTGGCTCTTGAAGGAGCCTTGAAATTAAAAGAAATTTCCTACATTCACGCTGAGGGTTATCCTGCTGCAGAAATGAAACACGGTCCTATTGCTCTAATAGATAACAACATGCCAGTTCTATTTATAGCCACTGATGATCCTCTTTATAAAAAAATCATAAGCAATATCGAGGAAGTTCGAACAAGAGGAGGACGAGTCATTGCAGTTGCCACAGAGGGAAACGAATCTATAAAAGAGTTAGCGGAACATGTAATTTACATTCCCAATACAGAACATATGTTTATTCCAATGCTTTCTGTTATTCCTCTTCAATTATTAGCATACCAAATCGCAGTTCTAAGAGGATGCAACATCGATCAACCAAGAAATCTCGCGAAGAGCGTAACCGTAGAATAGCATGATTGAAACATCATTTTACTAATTACTTATGTACTTTCTGATACTAATTGAAAATTCTTGACACAGATAATCACCTGAATATTATACAGGTCATTGCCCCGCTAGCTCAGGTGGCAGAGCAGCTGACTCTTAATCAGCGGGTCGTAGGTTCGAATCCTTCGCGGGGCATTTTTTAGTTTTTATCAAATAAAAAATAAATAATTTGCATTGAAAACCGCTTGACTTATAAGAAGATAGAATTATAATTTAATGTATAACTTTAAGAGGTAATAAAATGTCACGTATCTATAAGATTTCGATAGTCCTTTTAATTCTTGCATCTTCACTGTTCGGTGCGCGTGATTTACCAATATTTCATGAATGGGTACCAGATAGCGTCATACCAAGACCACCTATCTACCATTGGGTTTTATCGAACGGGTTACACGTCGCGTTCTGGGAAAATCACACTACCCCAAGAGTATCCGCTAGAATTCTAATATTAACAGGTTCAGCTCATGAAGACAAATACATGGGGAGCGGTATATCACATTATCTGGAGCACGTTGTTTCAGGTGGAACAACAAAATTTCGAACAGAAAATGAATATAAAAAAATTATAACAGAAAACTCACTGGCGACAAATGCATATACAAATAAAGATGTTACATGTTATTACGGTTTAGGACCAGCAAAAGCGTTTATACCGTTGATGATGTATTTATCTGAAAATGTCCAGGCATGCGCATTCGATTCTTTTGAAATAAATAGGGAAAAAGGCGTAATTGTTCAGGAAATTCGAAAAGGCAATGAGGAACCTAGAAGAATTTTATATAATATTTACTCAAAGGCATTTTATAGAAATACGCCTTATATGGATCCTACAATAGGTTATGAAGAAAAGTTCCTCGAATTAACTCGCAAAGAACTAAAAGAATACTATAACTCTCGATACGCTCCAAATAACGCAATTCTCGTCATTGCAGGAGATTTGGATACTTCTACTGTTAAGAGTGTTGTCGATTCACTATTTGGATCTTGGGAACGAAAAAGAGTACATAAACAGGATTTAGCAGTTGTTCCTCTAAGAACTAATCCTATTGTAGTAGAAAAAGAAGCGGATGTTGAAGTTTCACAATTCAGGATGGGAATTCCAACTACATTATACGGCGATGACGATGATAATGCATTGTGGGTTTTGTCTATGATTTTCTCAGGCGCTTCTACATCACGTTTGGACATGAAGCTTGTCAATTGCGAAACTCCATTAGCCAATTCTATAGGTGCTTCTGCATACCCGAGTGGTGATGGACGTGGTCAATTTATTATTAGAGGATCATTCGATTATCAAAATAGAGACAAACTTCTTAAGACAATTTGGAATGAGATCGATAATGTAAAAACAAATGGAGTTAAAGAATCCGAGGTTCAATGGGCAAAAGTAATTATTCGAAAAAGGACCTTAATGGTTGATGAAACGGTTAACTCACAAACCTCACAACTTATGTATAGGATACTCAACAACGGAACACCTTTTACTGATGGATTTTTTCTCTTAGGTATCGATGAAGTTACTCCTGAGTATGTTCAAGAAGTAGCAAAAAAATACCTCAAAAGAAATCGTATGACCTTAGCAATTGTCAAACCTATTGGTGCAAAAACACCGACGGATATTCAATTTGCGGAATCTAAGGTTTCACAGAAGCCTGAATTTACATTGAAGACACTGCCAAATGGCTTACGTTTGCTTATGGCAGAAAACAATTCTGTACCGACTCTCGATTTCTCTATTTACATTCATGGTGGTTCAATTTATGAGCCACCCGAGCAATCGGGCTTAGCTTATTTTACAGCAAGCTATATTGGCGAAGGATCCAAGAAATACCCAACATTCGAGAAACTTCAAGGTCGTCAAGATGACCTTAACATTAACATTTCCCATATTGCAGGTAGGCATACCATATATATTCAAGGAAAATTTTTAGCTTCCGATTTCGATGATGCTTTGGAATTAGTGTCTGAGATACTTATGAACCCGACTTTCCCAAAATCATCGGAGGAAAAAGTTAGAAATAATCAAATTGCTCAGTTTAATAGAGCTAAAAGTTCTTGGGCTAGAGAAGCTAATATCCTCTTTGATGAAAAATTCTATAATGAACATCCTTATTCTCGACCAACAATAGGTTATCCTGATAATATCATAAATCTGACATCTAAGGCTGCAAAAGCGTATTGGGAAAAAATCATAGATCCCAGTCGTATAGTTTTGGCTATATCTGGTCCGATGAAAATTGAGGAAATGGTAAGAAGACTTACAAAAGTTTTTGGGAAATTAAAGAAAACTGGTTCAGTTCTATCTGAAATATCTATTCCAGAACCAAGGATAAAACCGGATTTAGTTAAGCTGGAAACTAATAGATCTCAAATAACTTTAAAAATAGGCTATGATGCTTGTGCCAGCAATAATGAAAATGATAAATGGACTTTGAGGGCAATTACAGGTCTTCTTTCTGGTGGTGGTGGGTTGACAGGTTGGCTAAACGAAGAGCTTAGAGGGATAAGAAATCTTGTTTATATTTCCTGGGCTAGTTTAAATGCTTCAAGATTTGGTGGGGATTTTACAATCACAACACAATTTCAGCAGGAGAATTTCGATTCAATTTACGTGATTATTCTCAGATTAATTGAAAAAATTAAATCAGGAGATTTCACTGAGGAAGAACTTAATCGAACAACTAATGTAATTGCTGAGCGAAGTCTGCTGGGATTCCAAAGACAATCGGACTTGGTTAGTGATGCATCATTAAATGAACTTTACGGTTTTGGTTATGATTATCATAAAACTATTGCAGAGAAAATTCGATCAGTGAATAAAGAGGATGTTATAAGGGTTTCAAATAAATATTTAAAAAATCCTTTGACTGTGATTTTACATCCCCCATCTTTTATAAAGGGGTCAAATTGAAAAAAACAATTACAATTGCTCTAATATTATTTTGCTTTTTAGGCTCTACTTTTGCTTCAAAAGGAGTGTTTCCAAAATTTAGCTTAAGAAGTTCTTTGGGAACCACAGTTTCATTAGAAAATCTATTATCTGATAAAGAACCTCTAATAATTGCTTTCTGGTCAACATTGTGTAAACCCTGTAATCACCAACTCATTTCGCTAAGAACTTATATTGAAGATCTAAGGCATGAACCTGAATTTAAGGTAGTTATTATCTGCGAGGATGATTCTAAAAGCATAAGACAGGTAAGGAGTATTGCTCTTAGAGAAAGTTGGAGTAGTTATTACATTCTTTACGACGAGAACGGAAATTTAAAGAATAAATGTGGGATTATCGATATACCCGAAATATTTCTTGTTAATAGTGACGGTTACATATATTTCCGACAAATCGGGTACAATCCTGGGGATGAAAGAATAATTTTTAAGAACCTTGAGGAATTGCTTGAAGAAGCAAAATCTGATTCTGATTCTGAAACTGGGTTAAATAATAGTGAGAAACAGCTTATTAAAGAATAATTTTTTATAATCTATTATGAATTTTCTCTAAAGCCATTGCAGCTGCTCCCAATACCCCCGCCTTTTGGGAGAATTTAGCTTTTACAATAGTTACGTCCCTTGAAAGCCTTTTCAACGATTTCTTTATTGCATATTTTCTTGCAGGTTCAATAAGTAATTTACCAAGCATAGTTATACCACCACCGATAACAATTCGCTCAGGATTAAAGATGTTAATAAGATCAGTCAGTAGTAACCCAAGTTTTTGAGCAGTTAATTCTATAACTCTATTAGCTGCAGGATCACCAAGTAATGCTGCATCCTTAACAACTTCAGGAATAATTCTATTACTGCTTTCTTTCATTAGAGACCACATTATTGAACCTTTATCCCTTTTCAATAATTCCCAAGCAGTTCTAACGATCCCTTTATGAGAAACGAATGCTTCTGCACATCCTAATCTACCACATCCACAACGTGGTCCGTTAGGATCGAGCACAATATGTCCCAATTCTGGAGCAAACCCATTTTTCCCTGTAAAAGGTTTACCATCGATGATGATCCCGCCACCGATTCCTGTGCCAAGAGTCAACATAATCATTGGATTTGCACCTCTACCATTCCCAAATTTATATTCAGCTAAAGCAGCTAACGAAGCATCGTTTGCAGCGTATATGTTTTCTCGGGGATAATTTAGAAATCGAGCTAAATCTGATGGAATATCGACAACACCCCAGCTCTGGAGATTTGGAGGATTATATATAATACCATCCTTACCGACAGGACCCGGCAATCCAATACTTATCGCATTTAGTTGATTCGAGGAGATATTAAAAATACGTAATATAGTTAGAATTGAAGCAAAAACACCTTGTGGTCCATCAGATTTCGGTGTCTGAATTTCAACGAATTCATCTACTTTCCCCTGTTCAGTTGCGATTCCAGCCTTGATATTTATACCACCAACATCTATTGCCAATATCTTTTTTTTCATAGTTAATCCCTTGCCTTACATTTGCAGAAAATTAATTTCAGTAATTTCATAAAGTTATTTCCCTATCATTTCGATTCGGAAAGTACATAATCCTTTTTTAAGTTCTTCATCGAAATTTGACAATGTCTCTTTAAAATCTACAGAACCGCTAAATAGTATTTCAATTTCAATACCTTTTTGCTTAATCCATTTCAAAAGAGATTTTCTATCCATATAATTGTAGATAGCTAAAATATTAGCAAATGTATTCCAGCATTGCTCGCCTATGCTATCGGCATTTTCTGGAACAATAATCGTAACTTTTGACGAAGACGACAACTCTGGCAAATTTGCAACAGTTTTTGCAGCAAACCATAGATTAACTGCGCTATTGTCATTACTTTCAATTTCCTCTAAATTCCAAATATCTATTTCAAAAGTTAAAAAATTAGGTTTTGTTATTATAACTCTAAGAATATTAGTGTCGATAACGTCCAGTTCAGAGAAAATGAAGTATATTTCGTAATCTGTATTCAATATGGGGACACCCAAAAGGTTAAACTTCGTTTCGCTGGGATGCAACTTCCCAATAAATCGACCAAAACCTTTAGAACAACTAATGCAATATAAAATATCATTGTGCAACTCTTGCCTAAATTCCTCACTAATTTTGAAATTTATTGTTGGCGCCACAAATGGCTTCATCCAAAGAATTTCAGCAGGACTAAAGGTAACAGTAGTTATTTGAAGCAGTGCATAAGGTTTATCTGTAGTTTCATTAGGATCAATAAATAGAATTATTCTTTCATCACCACCTATCTTAGAACCAAGTTTTCTTCTAAGAAAATTAAGAGATCTATAAGATACATAAGTATTGGGAAAACCAATTCCCTTTAATAGAATGATTGAACATGGGTTTCTGTTTAAAATCTTTCTGAGAATCGGAGCTACACGCTCAATTGTATCTTTATATGATATATTCCAATATCTTAAGGTTCTACCTGTAATAAATTTAGTTTCAGTAAAATTGGAAAATTTTAGTTCAACTTCAGCTCTACCTTCTAAACGTAATATACTGTCTGCTATTAAGGATTTAGTTACATGATAGTTAATAAGATGCAGTCTATCTGAAATATTAGGGTATTTATTACTTAAATAATACAGAACATTTCTAGCTCGATTATTGGCTAATTCATTCCCCTTTTCAATAGTTGTAATATCGTCAAGAGATGTTGAGAAAAAACCTGAAATGTAAAGCTGTGCGTCAGGATTTAAGTTTAATAATTCACCCCACCAATCAAGCTTGTTTGTCTCTGATCTTGGTATTTGCGAAGTTCTATTTCGAAAAAATAATTGTCTGGATCGCCAAGGAATTTTATATCCCTGAGATATTTCTTCTCTAATAACAATAGAATCGCTTTCTATAATTATCTTTGGATGGTTCAATTTGGATGTTTCAACCTGACAAATTGATATGATAAACAAAAAAGAAAGAATTAATAGAATTTTAGTCGAGTTCATAGAATTCGACTCTCCTATCCTGAAATATATGATTTCTTTGCGTAATATATTTATCTAATGCATCATTAGGATTAATTTCCACAATTCCAATAAAATTTTTATCCTCAGGTGCTGATTTTAAAATATTACCTTTGGGGTCATAAATTATGCTCGAACCAGTGAATTTTAGTGCTGCATTACCAATTTCGTCTTCACCGATTCTATTAGCCAATATAATAAACACCCTATTTTCAACAGCCCGCGCATAACTAGCCTTTTGCGAATATGGCATTATAAGATTAGCAGAATGAAGAATAACTTGGGCACCAGCAAGAGCCAATGTTCTATATATTTCAGGAAAAATCCAATCGAAACAAATGAGCATGCCAAAAAAAACATTTCTAAATTTAAAAGGTCTAAGCTTTATATTTCCAGGTTTGAAAAAAAGCTTTTCTGAATCGAAGAGATGAATTTTTCTATACAAAACAAATTCACCATCAGGCATAACAGCCATTGTGGAATTGAAAATATCGTCGTTGTGAATTTCAGGGAAACCACCCACAATCATCCCGTTAATCTTTTTCGCCCATTTAACCATTGCCTTATATGTGGAGCCAGATCCTGCAGGTTCTGCAAGTTGAAGAAGTTCTTTATTACTTTCGAAAAGGTAACCACTAAGAAAAAGCTCGGGAAAAACTAAAACATCTGTAGATATTCCATTAATAGCTTTATCTATTAAAGAAATATTATACTCACCCATTGCTCTTTTGGGAGAATATTGAAAGAATCCAACTTTCATCCATCAAACTCCGATCGCCAATCCTTATCGCCAATTTGATATTCTAATAATAACGCTTGAACGGAACCTATAGGAATCTTTGAAACCATCTTTACAGGCATCTTTGAATCATCGTCAGTGAGCCATATCTCCATACATCCTTCACGACGAAATAAACCTTCAGTTTTAATCACAGGTTCAACAACAATACACTGAAAGGTTCCTGCAGGAACTTTTACAGTTTCTCGTCGATGGACGATAACACTAATCGGGTAGTTTCCACCATTATCGTGGTATGGTAATGGAATAGTGTCCATTGGGGAAAATTTGAGAGTTCTGATATAATAAAAAGCGGATATGATATCCTGAACTTTTGGGTATGTTTCTACTTCAAACTTATTTTTCCTTGTGGCAATATGCTTATCCTGATCGAAATAGATCGAATATGTTATATGATATCTTCCTTCTTTAACTTTCTTATAAAAATACCAGGGATAAAAACTATCGATGTCCATGAAGCTTTCTATAAAATCATCAACAGGATATATAAGTTTAATAAAACCGGAAGAGAATGCTCTTATTCGAAGCCAATAACATATATGATTGTCCCTATCTACAATATCGACAACTTCAAGAATTCCATTACCACCTTTGATTGGGATTTTTCCCACTCCAGGAAGAGCAACATATATGCCAAAATCCAAATACTCTCCTATACCAAATGCATTAATATTATTAGGTTGCGGTATTTCCACTCCATCAAAAGCTTTTAACGCTTTTTCTCTATCCTCAGGTGATTGAATTTTTCCAAAGGAAATGCTAAAAAAAAGAATAAATATATATAAATATAAAAATGCCCTTTTATTCCTTAATTTAGAAAGAAGAATTCTCATTACTCAATCCTTAAATTTTCTTGATAACCTTTATTGATTTTATTCTCTGACCATCTACCTGATCCACAATAAAAGATATTTTATCTTCAAAATTTACTTTCTCCCCAGGTTTAGGTATTGCACCAATAAGGTCGTATATCAAACCGCCAACAGTTTCCGCATCCTCATATTCAATTTCAATATCTAATAATTCAGCCAATTCATCTATAGAAACTCTCCCATTAACAAGCCAAACATTAGAATCAAGCTTATTGATTAGTTCCTCTTCCATATCGTATTCATCCTGAATTTCACCTATAATCTCTTCCAATAGGTCTTCCATTGTAACAATACCGGCAACACCACCATACTCATCAACCACGACAGCTATGTGAACTCTCTGATGTTTGAACTCCTCCAAGAGATCGCTTACCAGTTTTGACTCTGGAACAAAATAAGGTTTCCTACATATCTCTAATAGATTAATCTCGTTATTATTACTATCACCAAGTGCGAGGAGTAAATCTTTTGCGTAAATAATTCCTACAATATCGTCAATGTTCTCCCCGTATAATGGAATTCTAGAATGTCCATGTTTATTAATCACATCGATAACTTCAAGGTAATTTGAATTGGCACTCATATAAACCATATCTATCCTTGGCACCATAACCTCTCTGACTGTAGTCTCCACAAAATCTATAATATGTTTAATCATCAGACGTTCTTCATCCTCAATTTTAGTCGAGCTTTGATCGTCTGCAATGTAAGCCAATTGTTTCTGAACAGCCAAACTTTTTACACCTTTCATTCCAGCGAGATTAAGAATCAAGTTTAACAGCAATTTTGCAATGACTTTAAATGGGAAGGTTAGTATATATACAACTCTTATAACTCTCGAATTCTTTAATACATCCTCTCTCCGCCAATTTACAGCTGAAGATGGAAGCACATTTAGTAAAAGAACGATGACAACACTTATAAAAAGCCCTTCAGTTATTATTAACGTCCACAATGAAGAAAAATTTAACTGAATTAAATAGTAATGGAGAGATGTAACGAATAGAAAAATAAAAATAATTTTTGAAACAAGCAAAAAGGATTCCAGGTCACCTGCATTTGAAACAGCTTTAACTAACCATTTCTTAGACCCCTGCAATGAATTTCCATTTTTAGCAAGTTCGATAGAGAATAATGCAACTTCAAGAGCTGAAATTAAATATAGACCGATTACAGAAATTAATGTGAGAAAAAGTGATGTAATTAAATTTTTCATTTACAAATTTATTCTCATCTTTTTTAGTTTGTTAAAAGTTTATATGGTATTCTGGTATGATAAGCTCTTAATACCATCGGCAAGATTCGCGGTAAAATCTTTTTAATATTACCAATAGTTAATGGTGATTCATCGAGTTGTCCATCCTCAATTTTTGACCAGATGAGTTCCTGTGCATATTCTTCACTTAATTTTCTATTATTATATAGTTCACTTCCACGACTCCTGAAAGCTGCCTCAAGAATATCACAAATCATAATAACAGAAGATTCAATTGTATTAGGTCTTGGTCCAGGATACCTGAAATCATCTGGATTAGCACTTAATTTTTGTTCTTTTGCTAGTTCGTAAAAGAATTCAATGATAGAATTACCATGATGTCGTTGAATAATATCCAGAATCGGCTTAGGAAGTTTATAGGCTTTACCAATTTGGTAACCATCTATTACATGCAACGCAATAATTTGTCTGCTTTCTTCCGGAGAAAGTTCAGAATGTAAACTCGTTTCAATTTCATTTTCGGAGAAAAACTCAGGTTTGCTAAGTTTTCCAATATCATGGTAATATCCACCAACCCTTGCAAGAAGAGAATTTGCTCCGATTTCCTCTGCACCTGCTGCAGCCATATTCCCTACAATTATCGAATGTGTGAAAGTTCCGGGTGCCTCAACTGAAAGTTTTTGCAAAAGGTTGGTATTTACATCTGATAATTCCATAAGAGTCGTGGTAGAAACCAAACCTGCAAACCTTTCAGCGAAAGGAATAACTAATAACGCAAAAGGAAAAGAAATCATAACAGAAGCCAGGAAAGAGAGAGCATAATTTAATGCATCGAAATATGGGACAAAACGTGCATAATTTATCAATACAATAGCAAAAATAGCTGCTATAGTTCCAAATACAATATGTGCAAATAATTTTACTCTTACAGTAACAATTTTTTCTGAGAATATTACAATTGCAGAAAACAATAGAGTAGCAATAATAAATGTGGAATCTGTAAAAAACCCTATTGAAACTAAAAGAATTGCTGTTAATGTCGTAAAAAAAGCTAATCTCTGTTCAAACAATAAAAATGCGACAATAACAACAAAATTGATTGGGATTGCAAAATTATTCAAAGCTAACCCAGGAATCATTTCTTCGTAGAATAATGAGCTGAATAAACCAACAATAGCTATAGGCGCTGTGAGAACGAGGAACTTATGGAAATCTTTCCATATTTTTGACCAACCTGAATATACTAAATAGGCGTACATAAGTAAGACCAAAAATAATAGAAACATTACCCCTAATGCAACAATATATTTATTAATCGAGGATGCTAAATGATTTTGACTTTGTTTTTCTGAGTATAGTGCGTAAATTTTCCTGTATGCTTTGTGATCAATTTTTTCATGTTTCCCAATAATCTTTTCACCTTTACTAACCTCAAAACTAACATTAGAAATGTTTTGACATGCATTCCAGCGTCTACGTTCTGTTTCTTCAACATCGGCAATAAGATTTGGAATTAGAAAATTTTTTGAAATTTCCAAAGAAAGCTGAGCTAAATCGGTGGTGTTAACATACTGACGTGAAAAATAATCCCCTAACTCTGCAATGGCAGTGCTATCTGTAGAGACCATAGATGCTGGCAATTTCTTTTCTTTTTTATTTCTGATAATTGAAAGGGCATTACCAATCGATTCATTTTTAATAGGCTTTGATGAAACAAATCCATCTGAATATGGAATTTTAATCCCAAGTGCAATTATTCTACCGAAATCCTTAGGATTACTAAGAAGAGCAAGCCTTTCAGTTATCTTATTGGAAAGTTCTGGCCACAATTTTGATAATTCTTTTTTCTTCTTTGAAAGTGATATATTCCTCAGGGAAATCAGAGATTCCGATATAGACCATCTCTCTTTGAAAAGTTTTACCGATGAATCAACAATAGAAGAATTATAAATCAACACAACAGGTACAGAGTTTCTAACAGCTTCAATTTCAGCTCTAAGACTATCTTCTTCCTTTAAAACTATAAAATTAATCGGTGATATGATATTTTCCTGCGCAATATCACCTTCCTTAGGCAAATTGGGCTTTCCAAAAATTGTAAGAAGTGATGGAGCTATGAAAAATAAAACTACAATAATAAGCAATATAAATTGCTTCCTGTATTTTCTATCCAGGAAACTACTATCACCTTCAGATTTTTCAGAATCTTCTTCCACTATTCTCGTTAAAAGAATTATTCTTTGATTTCTATGTCAAAAAAAGATAGTTATGATATCCACTTTTGTATTATAAGTATAAATTGCTAACAATCATTATTATTTTTCAGAGCAATATTTACTTAATGATAATATAGTTATCTAATAAGCACAGCTCGAACACCAGTTACATAGTCCTCTCCAGCAAATGTAATGAAATAAATACCGCTTTCCCAACCATCAGCATTCCATTGAAATAAATATAAACCATTTGTGAACTTTCCTCCAGATATTTTTTCAATTACTCTTCCAGAAATATCTTGAATAAATATATCACCTGAAATCTTTGTATTTACCGAAACTGATATATTAAGTGAGGAATTGAAAGGACACGGATTAACTTTAATTGTAACTTTAGATAAAACTGGTTTGATATTATATTCTTGAACTTCAGGTGTGCCAATGTCTTCACCTGTAAAGAACATCCATATGGCTCGGAAAATTTCCCAACGATTAGAGACATTATTTATGTATTTGATGCCACCAAGGTAAATAGAAGAAGCAACAGTTCTCCAGTTTGAGTCGAAACCCTCAAAAGAGCCTTCTTTGGCGACCATTCTTATATTGGAAACCATCGGTGCTGGACTATCTTGAGATCTAAGAATCGGCACAGCACCTCGAAGTGAGTTTAGCTCATCAATCCTATGGTCCGCAAAAGTCTTGTAATAATATTCAAAAACTGTTCTCAAAGGCCAAAAATCTGTTTCAGGTGTCAAAGTTTCAACATTACCATAGAATCTCGGTCTTCCGTTGTGAGCCCTTGAAATACCGAAAAGGCTCATAATTTCAATAGGAAGTATTGAGGAATAATCTTCTGCAATATCCGCACCTTCCCAAAAAACATTTCCATTTGAGCCAAGGAAATCCGCTATCTTTGCAAGAGACATAAATGAAAGCTTAGTATTAATGCTATCATTAACTCCAGTTATAACCATTACAGCCTTATAATCCAGCAATTCGTAAGTATCAAGTTGTTCATCTTGAAATGTCACTTCATATTTAACATTTGTAAGGTCTATAAGCTCTTTAATAGCTTGGTCTTCCGATATTTTGTTATCATCAGCTAGCTGTGCATAGTTGTCAAAATCAACAATTAATATATCAGGATCGACTGGGTCATCACCACAGAATCCCATAACAAAAGGAGTAGGTTCGCTTGTTCCCTCTTCATATATTGCAAAAACTCTATAATGATATACAATCAATCCGGTTCGAACTTCTTCATCAATAAATCCAGTAGTCCACACTGGAACCTTTGCTATAGTATCGCCACCAGACGGGAAATATTCAGCACGGATAATTCCATATCCGACTAAATTAGCTGGAGTATATTCTGGGGGAAGCCAACGTAATGATATCCTATCATGGTGTCCGGAGTATACAACCAAATCTCTTGGGGCATTGAATACTATTTCCGGACTAAGTTGTACATTTACTTCTAATGTACCCGGTTCCCATAGAAGAACAGTTGTATCTAAAGGATAATATTCCGGATACTCAAAACGAAGATCATGTGTCCCGAAGACCACATCGTCAAATTTGAAGAATCCTACTCTATTAGTTACAACCGAATCAAAATCATCAAGCTTAACTTTAATATTTTCAAAAGAACCTGTGTGATGAAGAAGTTGAGCAATACCATAGATTACACCATGTTTACGTGATAATACTACTTCTAAAGTCTCTACAGGCAAATCGAGGATAAAACCTACCTCGAAATCATTGTAACCTGGATACGTAATCTTTACATCATAGTTATCATACGGGATATTAATAAATGAAGTCCAACCGAGCCTATCTACAATATGTGGACCTAAGCCATCCATAACGACCGCTGCACCTGCTGCTGGGTCACCACTTTCTAATGTAACATGAATAAATAAATCACCGTAAACAATTTCAGGTTCTAATACAATATTGAAAAATCGGTTGCTTGAAACCATGAATGTGGTGTCCTGGCCAATATACCCATCATGCGAGACATAAAGAGCATGCATCCCATATTTAACATCGGTAAATCGAAAAAAACCAGATGAGTCTGTGGTAAGAGAAACTAAACTATCTAACCATAAAACACTGCCGTACCAATTTCCTGGTGGCAAACCTTGTAACCTAATTCTTCCAAATATTCTATATCTCTTCAATCTAAGCGTATCTGTAAGAACAATATCGCCGACAACTATAACATGATGTGTAATTTTTTGGTAATTCTCATGTTCAATCACAATTGTAATGTTCGCACCATTTGGAACTTCGCAGATTTCAAAACTGCCGTCCATTTCGGTAGTGTCGCTTAATAATGGATCCACAATTCTAACAATTGATCCAGAGAAATCAGAAGCATCCTCAAGATATATATTTCCTCTAACGCAATACGAAGGTGGTTCCGGTTTAATTAATCTGAAATAAACAACTTCTGTATCGTTTATTGGAATAATATTGCTATCTGCCATATTGTACCATTCAGTTGGTAAACCACCCGAAGCATCTTCATAACCCCAGAAAATTTCATCGCTGTCAGGAAGTTCAGAAATATCCCATGTTATGAAAAAGGGTTCTCTAACTGAGGAACACTCTAACTCCCAAATTACTGAATCTGAATCGAGATCTCTAATATCCTGTAAAAGATATATCCAACCACCAGTCGGATCCGGAATTCTTAAATTAAATATGGAAATTCCTCCAACAAATGGCGGAGCAATAAAATCGAGACCTGGGTCTATGAATGGGCTTCCAGCTTCGTCTGCACCAAAGGCAGCCATAGAATAGAAGGAAGCATCGGCTGTATGTCTAACGAAAAGCCTTACAAGCCAATTCGGTGAAGGATAATTTCCAGTAGTAAACTGTGCATTATAATCTAAGTTATTTGGAGGAGTCTCAAGATCTGAAACTTCTAAATGCCAATTAATTGTTGTCGACCTTAAATAAGAAACGTCCGGACTGTACAGGACGAATAGAGTCTCAGCGGAATAAAATGTTTCAATTTGAGGTGTTACATCGACACCTTCCACTTCAAGTTTGACTGAGGATGCATCGATTCCCATTTTATAATCTACTATAACGATAAGTAAGTTAGACCAGATGTTTATTCCCGTTGAGGAATCTTCGGGTAGCGAATAAATAAATCGAGGTGGAATTGTATCGATAACATGATAATAAATAACTGGTCTTTCACCGTCAGGAATGTTTAGAAACGAAAAGTATTTCATATTCTCCCATGTATCTGGCATCGTTCCCGGAAATGCGGTTCCAATTTTCATTCTACAAGTCTCAGGAATTAAATCACCAGCCCAACTTATTGTAACTTCATCGCCAGGATTTATATAATTTAGCAACCAATAATTATCGTTGTCTGGAACTCGAATATCTCTTGAAAGTCTCGTTAGAAAAGGATAAGCTGGATCATCTAAGTTGAAGAATGCCATAAATCTAGGGAAAGGAATTGAAGGTATGGCTATATCGAAAGTATCATAAAGTTCAGATGCTCCCCAAGCTGTACCCAGAAATAGTTCTTTAATAATTGTATCTATGGCGTTAATATTCGTAACCCATAAAGGAAATACCCAATTCGGAATTGCCCCTGATGAAATAATTTGGAACATGTAGCTTTCGTCTAATATATTTGGAACGGTGCTGATATCTTCAGCAATAACTCGAATAGCGATTAAATTACCTAATCCAAATGGTGGATGTTCATAATAAATCTTTAAACTATGGTCTATCCTTTCCATTTCCGCTACAGATGTGACTTCAGAACCATCAACAAAAAGCCTAACGGATCTGGGATTAATTCCGGTCTCTCTATCTGTTACATTGATTAATATTGGAGAAGTAGGCAAAACGTCTTCTCTATCTGGTTCTGGGTAAGCAAAACTTATATATGGCGGGTTATCTACTCCCCAAACATCAGCTTTGAAATTAATCCATATCCACGAGGGAGCGGAAAAATCCAAATGATCCGTTTCATACATGTTTTCCCAAGGTGTTATTCTATTTGTTTCGTTCGCCAGAGCTATTCTCATCGACCCAGCCGGTAATAAAGATTCGTCCCAGGAAATCATAGCATCACCAGTAACTCCGCCAATAAATATTCTGAACATGTGATATCTTTGATCGCTTCGAATATCGGTTGATAGCATCGTTATAAAAGGATTAGCAGGATCATCAAGCTTGAAATAGGTATATAACCCAGTTGGCGGTGTAAATGGTAATGGAACATCGAGATCGTCAAGTAATATTTCCCCATCTGGATCTACTCCGTAAATTAAAGTTTCAGTTCGTGATCCTGAAGAAATATTAAGATCACATCTCCACGAAACTGCACTGGTTATCGAGAAAATAATAACCATTATAAGAACAATACTAATTCGGTTTTTCATTATATCACTCCTATTTAATATATATTTGCACATAACCTTTACCTTCTCGTCCACTTCCAGGACCAGCAGATGAAACAACATATGCATCTTTACCTTTTCCAAAGAAGCCTTCAATTAACGTTATATAATAGCCACATTGACTATTTTCTTTAGCACCAGTAATGAAATAAATTTCGCTAATGGATTTATCAGTTCCACCGGCATAGAAACTAACTTTACCTGTATGATACGCACCTACGTCAGTATAAGGTGCACCGATCATTATATCGTTAATTCCATCTCCATTAATATCTCCAGCATTGGAAACAGAATTACCAAAAAGGTCATTAACAGAATTGCCCATATATCTTTTAACAAAATCAGGTCGTAAGACTTCACCGCCAGCAAATAAATATGTGTTTCCTAATCCACCAGGACCTCCTCCCGGTCCACCGACTATAACATCATTGAACCCATCGTCGGTAATATCGCCAGTTGAATAAACAGAGTATCCTAAATGTTCCCCATTGACTTTTCCGTCGTAAGTTACAAATGGAGTTTTGCTTATAATACTACCACCTTTATAAATGTAAACTCTACCAGCATCTTTTACATCACCGACATCATAGTAAATTGCACTAACTGAAAATTCTGCGATTTTGTCTTCATTAAGATCACCTAACATATTGACCTCAACACCATATGCATCAACTGGTTTTTCACCATATAACGTCAGAGAAGGCTTATCATATCCCATTCCGCCAAGATAAACATAAGCAGCACCTGTTGAACCTTTGCCACCATATGGAGCTCCAATTACAAAGTCTGGTTTTCCATCCCCATTAATATCCATACCGCCTGTGAGAGAGGCACCAAACCATTCATTTGACTTATTTCCATCCAAAACTATGTCTGGTATTGTATCTAAGGTTCTACCACCATAAAAAATATAAACTCTTCCAGCATCAACAGCAATCGAATTTGAGTTATCCGCACCAACTGCAAAATCGTCATAACCATCCTCGTTTATATCCCCTGTTCCGTGTGCAGAGGATCCAAAATGATCCCCCCCTTTTTCACCGGATAATATAAGTGCTGGATTCTCTATGAGTTTTCTCCCACCAAGGTAAACATAAACTTTACCAGTATACTTTGGATCTTCTGAAAATTTTCCATCAGCACAAATTATAAGGTCATTATACCCGTCTTTATTAATATCGCCAGCAGGAGCAACTTTTATTCCGAATTTATCACCTGTAATCGGACCTCCAGGTGCTCTTAACGTAGAAACCAGTTTGAGTTCAATCCCCATAAGCCCTGATGCTAGAAAAAGGATTAAAATTAATCCGTTTCTTTTAAACATAGTTCTCCTCCAAATACATTTTTTTAATTAAGTTTTTCAATTAAAATATCTTTTGCTTTTCTTGGATCCGCCTGACCCTTTGTTTTCTTCATGACCTGACCCATAAAAAAACCAATTACATTTGTTTTACCAGATTTGTATTTATTTACTGATATCGGATTTTCTGCAATGATTGTCTCAATTATTTTATCTAATTCATTTACATCAGAGATAAATTTAATCTCGAGACGGTTCAGAATAGACTTCGAATCCTCACCTGTTCTTATCATTTCTCTGAAAACCTTTTTCCCAATAGTATTAGAAATTTTCTTAGACGAAATCATATCAAGAAGTTCTGCAAGATTCCTAGGCTCGATGGGAAATTCCTCAATAGAAATTTTCTCTTCGTTTAGTATACGTAAAACCTCAATCAGCAACCAGTTTATTGTTATTCTTTTGTCTGATGTTATTTTCAACACTTTATCTGCATAATCCGAAAATCCTTTTGTCGCACATACTTTTTCAGCGATTTCATTACTAATATTATATTGACTGATAAACCTTGAAATTCTTTGCTCTGGCAACTCACCAACAGACTCCGATGCCTGATTTATTTCATCTTCATCCACATAAATGCAAAGTATATCCGGTTCGGGGAAATATCTATAATCTGAAAGTTCTTCCTTAGTGCGCATTGGAAATGTTTTGTTTTCTTTTTCATCCCATAGAAGAGTTTGTGTAACAATAAATCCACCCGATTCGATACAATTTATATGCCTATTAATTTCATACTCGATTGCTTTTTGCATAAATTTAAATGAGTTTAGGTTTTTGAGTTCGGTTCTTGTACCAAGTTCTGTTTCATCTTTTTTCTTAACAGACACATTTGCATCGACTCTCAAATTCCCCTTCTCCATATCCGCAGAGCTTATTCCAAGATAAGTGACAATTTGTTTAATATTTCTAACATACAGCGTTGCCTCAGCTGGAGAGTGCATGTCTGGTTCCGAGACGATCTCAATCAATGGCACACCACAACGGTTAAAATCAATAAGTGATATCTCTCCTGAGCCTATATGATATGATTTCCCTGCATCTTCTTCCATATGAATTCTTTTTATCCTTACTGTTTTATACTCACCATTTGGAAGTTTGAATTTAAGTTGACCTTTTTCAGCGACTGGAACTTCGTCCTGAGTAATTTGATAACCCTTTGGGAGATCGGGATAGAAATAATTTTTCCGAGCAAATACCGACTTTCTATTAATTTCACAACCCAAAACATTTGCTATCATTAATGTATAATGAACAGCTTTCTTATTAGGAACAGGTAAAGTCCCAGGCAAACCCATGCAAACCGGACATACATCTGTATTAGGTTCGACATCGTAGCCTACTATGGGACATGAACAAAACATTTTTGTTTCAGTGTTAAGCTGAATATGAATTTCTAATCCAATTGTCGGTTCATACATAAATCTCACCTACCGATGAAAATTACTATATAATAATGACATTCTGAATATAGGTCAAGCAATATCTTAAGAATTTTTCACATCTCTAAGAAAATCAAGTTCTTCCATATTTTTCTTTAACTATTTCCCTGAGAATTTCCCTTTTATTTAATTTTGGATCATCAATAACTTTCTCGAGTAGATAATTCAAAACATCCCCCACAGTTTTCCCTGGTTTTATATCAAGAATACGCATGACATCGAAACCGTTTAATTGCAAATCCTGAACGGCAAGAGGTGGCTTACTCAAAAGTACTTTCATAACTCTATTTCTATATTGTATTTCTTCATCGATGTCTCCACCCAATCCTTGTGCCTTTGTATCTGCCAACCTCAGTTCAAATAATGGACACAACAAATCCTCCCCAAGGTTACGAATAAATCGTCTTATTCCTTTTTCAGTCTCAGCATGACTAAACATGTGAAATTCGATCAGAGTTGCAACATTTTCTGCAAATTTATATGAAAACGAATGATTTTTCAACCATTTAAGAGCAATTTCTCCTGCTGTTTTTTGATGATTGTAAAACCTTGCACGTCCGTTTTCTCCAAGAATTTTATGAGATGGTTTACTAATGTCATGAAATAGGGCGGCAAACCGAATTAATAAGTCTTCTGGAGATTCATCGATTGTTTTTAATGTATGCTGGAAAACATCATACGCATGCATTCCACCAGGTTGAGTAACTCCAACGCATTCGTAGAGCTCGGGTAGAAGTGTTTTAAGAGCTCCTATTTCTAACAAGCATTCAAACACAATTGATGGATTTTTTAGGAGCATGAATTTTTTAAATTCATCACCAACTCTCTCCATAGCAATATTGGAAAGGTCCTCCAATGAATTAGTGGCGAACTTTTTTGTCGATTGTCCAATTTTGAAGGAAAGTTTTGCTGAAAGCCTACAAAGTCGCATGATTCGCAGCGGATCGTTTATAAATGTATTAATTGAATTTGCTCGCAAAATTTTATTTTTTATATCTTTCAATCCCGACAAAGGATCAATAATTGTCTTTTGGCTTAAATCCAATGCAATAGAATTGATTGTGAAGTCCCTCTGAGCCAGATCCTCTTCTAAGGATAGGGATGAGTCAGGGAAACATCCACTTTTGGTTCGATTTGATGTAACAACAAAGTCGTATTTGATACTTTTATTAGAAAATTTTATGACATTGAATGATTTCCCTACTATATCTGCTCTTCCGAATTTTTTTAGTATGTCGGATAATTTAGGAAGTTCTATTCCACAAACTAAAACATCCCTATCGATATGGTTAATGTTGAGCAGAAAATCCCTTACAAATCCACCAACATAATAAATCCCTCGAGAATTCTTTATTACGGAATTGAAAATGTCTTCCGGAAATTCAGGGAAATATTTTTCATTGAATGCTCCCATCAAATGAATATTACGCTGTCAGATGAAAATGACAAATCAAAAAAATTTCGTAATATTCTTATAATATGTTTTGAATAAAATAATAGAATTGGTTAATGCTTGAAAAATTGCTATTTTTAAAAAGGAGTATATCAATGCCAGAAATAAATATTGGAAAAACAATTCCAGAAATTGTTAAGATTACTTCAGAGCGATATTCTGAAAAAAACGCTCTAATTGTAAATAAAGGCGATGGAGAAATCTCCACGATAACTTACTCACAAATGTGGGATAAAATCGTTAAGCTTTCATCATTTATCCAACAAAGTAGTTTCAAAAAGGAAGAACACATTGCCTTATTGGGACACAACTCACCAGAATGGGCAATAACTTATCTTGCAATTCAAGCAGCGGGATGTATCGTTGTTCCTCTCGATCCAGCACAAAGACCACAAGAATTGCGTCGCATAATACGTCATTCAGAATCGAGTGCAATTTTCCTCGAGCGAAAATATTTATTCGTCCTTTCGGATGACACTGAGAACTTTTTTCCAGATCTCCCACGATTCGAGCTTGAAAATATTGAAGCGCTTATAAGTACAGAGAAAACTCATAAAGAACCTCGAATGCCTTATTCTGAGGAGTGCATTGCTGTAATTATTTACACTTCAGGAACGACAGGATCACCTAAAGGTGTTATGTTAACTCATAAAAATATCATTTCCGATATCGATGCATTCACACGTGTAGTTCCAATTAGCGAACATGAAATCTTTCTATCCGTTCTGCCAGTTCACCATTCATTTGAAGCTACAACAGGTTTTCTTTGCCCTTTATCGATAGGATGTGGAATTATCTATGCGAGAGCATTACGAGCAAAGGAAATTCTCGAGGATATCAAAGCTGGCGGTGCAACAATAATGGTCGGAGTTCCAATTCTCTTTGAAAAATTCTATAATGGTATTAAAAAAGGAGTTAAATCAAAAGGTGGAATTGTAAAATCTATTTTTGGATTTGCGCTTAACTTAACAAAATTTTTTGACATATTTCTTACTTGCTCTGGAAGCAGCATCATGAAACCATTCCGAAAGAAGGCTGGATTTGGAAATATGTGGATCATGGTTTCCGGTGGTGCAGCTATAAGACCAGAAATCGTAAAGTTTTTTAACACTTTTGGGATTACCTTTCTTCAGGGTTATGGTTTAACTGAGACATCACCGGTCATCTCTGCCAATCCTATCGGAAAAATTAAACCAGCATCTGTGGGACCAGCAATTCCTGGAATTCAAGCTCGAATAGGTGAACCTAAATCTGAAGGAATTGGAGAAATTCAAGTAAAAGGTTCTATTGTTTTCAAAGGATATTATAAAAACGAACGTGCTACAATAGAATCATTCACCGAAGATGGGTGGTTTAAAACAGGGGATCTTGGTTATATCGATAAAGATGGTTACATTTTCATCACAGGTCGAGAGAAAAGTCTAATCGTTACAGGTGGTGGAAAGAACGTTTATCCTGAGGAAATCGAGGAAAAACTCAACCAACATCCAATTATTTTGGAATCCCTTGTTGTCGGTAAAAAGACATTAAAGGGTGAGGAACCGTTTGCGATTATTGTCCCAAACTATGACCAGTTAGACGCGAGACATAAAGACTGGACTGAAGAAATAATTGAAAATATAATTAGAGATATTATCGAGAACATTAATGGCAAAATTGCACAATATAAAAGAATTAAAGGCTTCAAAATACAACAGGAGGAATTCCAAAAAACCTCAACAAAAAAGATTAAAAGGTATTTATACACTTTCGAAGAACTGGAAGTTTAATCATTTTTGTCATTAATTAAACTTGTCAATATTTTAATTTATCGACTAAATTTTGTGAATAAGCTTTGAGTGATAATTCTTTAGAGAATAGTAAATGCACCCATAGCTCATTAGGATAGAGCGACGGCCTCCGGAGCCGTAGGTAGCAGGTTCAAATCCTGTTGGGTGCGTTTTATAGAATGTTAATCTGTATTTATATCATCAAAAACAATAGGAATTCGTTTCCTAAACTCTTCAAGGAGTGGGATAACTATCTCTCGCATCTGTGGATGTGCACCGATAGCTGTTCTCAGTTTGAAAAAATGCCTCCATTCCCTTAGATTCATTGTAATTACGATTTCAGTCTTAAGAGAATTAGGCAAAACAGAACGCGCTTCTTGCGGAGTCGCATCTTTCTCGATAAGTTGCATATAAGTATTTTCAGCAGATTTCATAGCCATAAGCCAAATTGCAAATTTTTCAGAGTTCGTATCCCAAAAGAATGGTTTTATCACTGTTATCTCTCGACCAAATTTTCCCTTTGAGTAATTACAGTATCGAGTGGATTCCTGAGTATAGCTTGCGATTCTATGTCTAACGATTTCATGACTAACTCCTCTATCGCAAATAAGTAGGACAGACACACTCACATGCTCTATAACAGATAGATGACCTCTTTCGATAAGCATTTTTACAAACTTTTTGGAAGAATTTCCGGTAATTTTATCCTCGCTTTTATAAGCAATTCTTCCAGCATATTCAATATGTTTGAGAATTTCCTCACCATTGATTTCAGTCAATATTTTGAAAGATGGATTAATAACTTTCATTTCTTGCTCCCATTCTTGTTTTTACAAAAATAAACTGCAATAATAAATTTTCGAGCT
The DNA here is from genome assembly GCA_030613005.1 of bacterium. Lineage (GTDB taxonomy): Bacteria > UBP14 > UBA6098 > B30-G16 > B30-G16 > JAUWMV01. Next base: position 75,548 of record JAUWMV010000002.1, read on the forward strand.
TTTTATTATATATTAGTTAAAAATGTTATTATTCTTTACATTTGATTCATTTATTAGACAAAAGATTCTTACAAACTAATCAACGAAGGAACCCAATAACTATTAATAATAATGTCATATTATGTTCTTCGAAGTATTTATCTTTAATTCAAAATTTATTGGAAGCATATTTTTCCTTGGTCATAATTCTATTCAAATTAAAAATTTAGATTGATTACTTATTTTGTTTTTTTAGATTATTGAAAATTAAACTATGAAATTGGTAGGAGTTTTATATGAATCGCTTGAGAATTCTCTTTCTTATCATTCCATTAATATTTCTCCTATCATCCTGTGAAAATGATGAGGATAATGTTAATATGCCCATTGTCCTTATTACGGACTTTGGTGAAGGTAATTTTTGGATTGGTGAATTGAAAGGTATGATACTCAATACCTTCTACGATGCAATAATAATAGACGGCACACATTCTGTAACAGCATTTGATTCAAGAGAAGGTGCTTACTTAGTTGAAACAATCTCCAAACAGTATCCTGAAGATGTGGTTTTCATTGCTATCGTGGATCCTGGAGTTCCAAAGAAGGAACGTTATCTTGTTTTATTGACACATAGAAATCAGCTATTCCTCGCTCCTGATAATGGATTACTAACTTATATATACTACGAGCAAGGAATAAAAGAGCTTTATCATATAACAAACGATGCATTATTTGATGAACCAATAGAAAGCCTTTTTGTTAGTCAAATACTCGGGAGAATCGGAGGATTAATTGCATCTGGATTCCCATTGGAAGACATAGGACCTCAAATAACTGATCCAATAAAATTTAACTATCAGGAACCTTCGATTTCCGGTGATACACTCATTGGTAAGATTATTTATATAGACAAATATGGTAATTGTATTACAAATTTTGAGGATGAATTTAGTAATCCTTTGGGTTTCAGCTTCAGAGATTCAGTTGATCTGATAACGGATGACACCACAATAACGGCAATGTTCGGTACAATTTACGGTGATGTTCCTTTTGGCGATCCAGTTGTTTTTGTTAACTACCACGATGTCATGGAAATATCCATCAACATGGGGAATTTTGCCGAAATTCACAGAATTGAAATGGGTGAAAGTATAAAAGTAACTAAATCCAATGAATAATAATATTATTTTCAGTATTAATGTATTGCACTAAAAAAGCTTTCAATTCTCGTTTTGCATAAATACCAATTTTTCTTATATTGCATCGGATTTTATTTTATTTAAGAAGTCAGATATATGGACAAACTTACTAAAATATCGGTTATTGTACCAGCTTTTAACGAGGTGGAAAATATTGAGCCATTAGTTGAAGGCTTCGATAGCTTAATTAACAAAATCGATCATCCTTTGGAGCTTGTTTTAGTTGATGATGGATCAACTGATGGAACATTGAATAAAGCCTTAGATATATCAAACAAATCAGATTACATAAAGGTTGTCTCATATAGAACAAATCGTGGCAAAACCTATGCTGTGCAAAAAGGACTGGAAGTCTGCACTGGGGATTATATTGTAATCTTTGACGCTGATATGCAGTTTTCCACCGATGATATTCCACCGATGATTGAAATGCTCGATAACGGAAAAGATCTTATAGCTGGATATAAAGTAGGCAAATATCAAAAACCTTTTGTCTCCTTAATATATAACAGACTGGGAAAAATGCTCTTTAAAGTGCCTATTAAGGACATGAATGCGATGAAAGCCATGCGCCGATGTGTTCTTGATAAAACACCCTTCAGACCCGATTGGCATAGATATATTGTAGTATGGGCTTACCAGAATGGTTTCGACATTGATGAATATCCTGTAAAATTAAGTCCTCGAAGGTTTGGGAAATCTAAGTATAGCGGTTTTGGACGAGTTTTAATTGGAATATTTGATATGATATCTGTTTGGTTCCAACTGAAATTCGCAAGAAAACCTATGCTGTTTTTTGGTACAGCTGGATTAATTGTAATGCTTTTTGCTTTCTTATTAGGAGTTCTTGCAGTTATTCTAAGATTTGGATTTCAACTCGGTTATAGACCATTACTCGATCTAATCACTATGTTAGGGATAATCGGTATCGTCCTTTTCATTGGTGGGTTTGTGGGTGAAATGATTGAAGGATTTCAGGACAAAGTTCTTCAAACTGAAAAAAAACTGAAGGAATTAAAGGATGATATTGAGAAAAATTTTAAGAAAAAAAATTGACAAAAAAGTGCAATGAATATTCATAAGAATATCTGGGTAGTAGCTCAAGTTGCAATTTGTTATGGGGTTATTGTAATGGGTCAGGCATTATGGAAATTAGGACAGATAAGACTTCAAGCACATAATCAATCTTTCACAGTATTCTCAACAAAATATATTCTATCTAAATATTTTATCGGTGGTGCACTTGCCTACATGATTGCAACTGTTATTTGGATTTACTTACTCTCAAAATATGACTTTAATCTTATTTATCCAATGAACAGCATAGGCTACATATTGGCAATACTTCTCAGTTTATATGTATTTAACGAAACCATACCGGTTAATAGATATATAGGTGTTGGTGTAATAATAATCGGGATAATTGTTCTCTCACTTAAATGAATTCAATAAAGAAAAATATTTCTATCCTAACAGTTGATCTTGAAGAATGGTATCATGGTGCTTATCCGGGCTTTTCGCCAAATGGGAAGTTTGAAACAATTCCAACCCAATTGTATAAAGTAGTCCTTAACATGCTAAAACTATTTGCAGAGCATAATTCAAAATCCACTTTTTTCGTTCTTGGTGAGCTTGCGCAAAAATATCCTGAATTGATTAAAGAAATCCATAATCAGGGGCATGAGATCGCTTCTCATGGCTTCCATCATATACAGACCAACCTTCTTGGTGCAAAAGGATTTAGAGAGAATGTTGAAAAATCGATTGAGACTATTGGAAGTGTTATAAATGTAAAACTCAAAGGTTTCAGAGCACCGAATTTTTCTTTGAATCCACATAAGACACCGTGGGCTTTCGAGATTCTCGAGGAACTTGGTTTTGAATATGATTCGAGTGTATTTCCGGCTTTAATGTATTATGGTGGTGCAACACGCTTTTCAAGATTTATTACTGATATCAACGGACTTGAGGAATATCCGCCTTCATGTTTTAATGTATTTGGAACAAGGATTTCTTTTGCAGGTGGATTTTATCTTAGAGTTCTTCCTAAGTGGTTGATATCAAAGGGAATAAAAAAATACTGCGAGATGGGTTATACTCCCGTATTGTATATTCATCCTAAAGACATAGATAACGAAACACCAAGTTTACCTGTTGATCCTATAAGCAATTTTGTCCATAGAGGATTATGCAGAAAAGGATTTGCGAAACTCGAATGGGTTCTTAAATTTTCAAAGATAATTTCTATCGAGGAGTATCGTGAGTGCCGCAAAGAAACGTAAAAAAGCTTTAAAAAAGAGAAAAAATTCAAAAAGAAAAACGGAAGAAATTAAAAAATCGAGTAAGAATGTTTTTGAAAAAGAAGAGATAGAACCTATTGATATTGTTAAATCTGAATCTACTGGAGATACTGGGATAGAAGAACCTGAAATTCCACAAAAAATACCAGATTTTAGGATTAGTTTGTGGATACTATTAGCTATATCACTGATTCTGCTTTTGACAACTTTCGATCCAAAGGTTTTCCTAGGTGGTGATAACGCTTATTATCTTAGTCTTGGTCGCTCAATTCTTCATGGCACTTATGCAAACGAGGTCTCACCAAATCCTGCTCCAGAAACAGGTGTTCCACCACTTTATCCGTTTATTTTAGCTATCTTGAATTTAATATTTGGATGGTCATTTCTTCCCGCAAAAATTTTGTCTCTAATTTTTTATATGCTAACATTATGGATCTGGTTCAAGTTTTTTAAGCGGATAGGATTTACTAACGTTTTAGTATACGGTATTATATTAATGGCTTCTCTTAATCCTCGACTTGCAGAATACTCACATTGGGAAATTACTGAAGCCTTATTCATGTTCATCTCAAGCGCAACTTTTCTTTATTATTTCATAGCCAAAGATAAAAACAGACCCAAGGATTGGTTTATTTTAGGGTTTCTAAGTGTCCTTTGTTATTTTACAAGGGCTTCTGGTGCATCCGTTTCAATAGCAATATTTATTACTATGCTTATAAATCGAAAATGGAAACCACTTCTATGGTTTTCCATTGCAAATGTATTATTTTTAGCTCCTTGGTTATTAAGAAATATGTTACTTGGTGGAGAAGCTGTTGGTGGCTTTTATATTGATTTTTTCCTTAAAAATCCTGTAACACAAGAAAGACTTACGGTAAAAGAACTTCTAGCAAAGTTCCTAAAGAATTCTCATAAATATATTTTCGTAAATTTCCCTCGGATGATTTTGGCATTATCGGGATTCGGAATGGGTATTCAAAAATATTTCTTCGTTGGTTTTGGAGGTAGTTTAGCAATATTCGGAGCAATTAGAACTCTTAAAAAATACTTACATATCGCTCTGTACATCGTTATATATCTTATAATTCATTCCCTGTTCTTCGAAGCAGCAGCGCAAGTGAGATATCTTGTAGTATTATTTCCCTTTGTGGTTGGATTTTTCCTTATAGGCATCCTGGAATTTTTCAAACTTGTTAAACCTAGTGATAAACCTTTTAGATACAGAGTTTCATATATTTTTCTATCTTTTATGCTTCTAATGACACTTACTGGTTATATCATCGGTCAGTTTAAAACCTTTCCAGAACTGAGGGCTTACGTGAAAGGAAACCGATTTGCAGGAATTAAACCATCATATGTCGGTTTCATTCAGGCAAATGAGTGGATAAGAGATCACTGCGAACCAGAGGCAGTAGTTTTATCAAGAAAACCTCGACTGACATGGTATTTCTCACATCACAAGTCTTTGTCATATCCTTACGCTGGTCCAGATGAAATATGGGAATTTATTTATGAAAACAATATAAGATATATGGTTGTCGATAGATTTGCCAAAAGCACTATTTATTATCTCATTCCAACTATCTCAAAACATGTGAATTATTTAGATGTTCTTTACAAAAGCAAAGTGGAACCTCCAACTTATGTTGTAAGAGTTCGCGCTCAACCAAAAAAGATCGTTATTACAGACACACTTATAATTAATGGCAAAAGGAAAAAATGAGAAAAGTGCTAAATAAATATTCTTTAATTATAATCTCTCTTATTATCATAATATTCTTTGTGCAATCTGATAGTTCAATGTGGAGCAAGACGAAGGCTTTAACACGCTTAACAGCAAAAAAGATATTGAACTATGGTCTTTCGATGCATGAAGCTATGTGGTATAAAAAAATAGTCGATGGTTCTGTTCAATGCGAACTTTGTCCTTTTAGGTGCATTATTGAGCCGGGTGAACGAGGCATTTGCAAAGTTAGAGCAAATATTTCTGGTAAATTACGAGCACTAACGTATGGAAAACCGGTTGCAATACATATCGATCCAATTGAAAAAAAACCACTTTTTCACTTCCAACCAACAAGCAATTCATATTCAATTGCCACTGTGGGTTGTAATCTTGCATGTAATTACTGCCAGAACTGGACAATTTCTCAAACTGCTCCAGAAGACACGAAACCTTATTCTTTAACTCCCCGTGAAATCGTTAATCAAGCTACCATTAAAGGATGTTCCTCAATTTCCTATACTTATTCTGAACCCATAATATTTTTCGAATACATGTATGATATTTCAGTCTTAGCTCATAAAGTTGGCTTAAAAAATGTCTTGGTTACGTGCGGATATATTAACGAAAAACCGTTAAGACAATTGGCAAAGGTTTTAGACGCTGCAAATGTCGATCTAAAAGGACCTGAAAGTTTCTATAGAGAATTTACAAAATCATCGAGGAATCCTGTATTACAAACACTAAAAATCCTTCAAGAAGAAGGAGTTTGGATTGAAATTACTAATCTTATAATTCCAAACGCCAACGATAATCCGGAAGATATAAGGGAGATGTGCATTTGGATTGCAGAATCATTAGGGGTAGATGTACCTCTTCATTTCTCAAGATTTCATCCAAATTTCAAACTTACTGACCGACCACCAACACCAGGAAAAACACTAAAGATGGCAAGAGAAATTGCTTTAGATGTGGGTTTATTATATGTCTATATAGGCAATGTACCTGGAACAGAGGGTGAAGATACATATTGCCCCATAACTGGGAAGAAAGTAATTGACAGAATGGGCTTCTGGGTTACCGATTATAAGCTTGATTCAAATGGCAGGACTCCAGCAGGAGCTATTATTCCAGGCGTTTGGAAACATTAGATATACTAAAAAAAAGTTAACATTTATTCAATCCTTTTGCTATTCTCATACATCAAGTTTCCATAGCTTTAATCCTGTATATTCGTCATTCGATCGAAGAATTGAATCTTTGTGCCAAGTTGAAACTATAATCTCGCCAGTTATAGAAATTTCGCCATCGAACAAATGCCCACCGATAACTTGAAAATCAGGATTTCCTAAAACAACGTGAATGTGAATAATAGGTTCGTCTATATACACAATATTACCGTTCAATGCGAGCAACTCAAACCCACCCTCAAATCTTTTTCGTAAATATTTGTTACATCCTAAATCAAAATAACCCAATTCAGCCCATAATAATGCACCAATCCCGTTAATAGAACCACCAATCTTATTATCGATCGCAAACTGCTTCAACGCATTAATGAGATTATCCCCTTTAGAAAGAACAATCGCCCATTTATTTCCATCAATATGTTTATAATACATATTTACTCCTTTTATTAAAAAGGGGAGTCGAAAACCTCCCCTTTGTTTTACAGAAAGAAATTTAATTAATATTGAATATCTTCTATAAGCGTATTAAAGCCTAACTTTCCTCCTCTTCTTCAACTTCTCTCTCGAAACCTCCAGTAAGGAAATAGAAAAGCTCAACATAATTATCAGTTACACTGCCATCGGAGTTATCCATGTAAAATGAAAGAAAAGCAGAATATGCTGACCGGAATCCATATGAAGCCCACCTTGTGACAATTGTCCGATAAATAAGGTTCGGTAACGTAGCAAGAGTATCAACACCTTCATAATATCCTGCTCTAAAAATCCTCTCAGAGTATGGAATTCCGAAACTGGATGGATATGTAGCAACTGCGTTAATATTTCTAATGTAATAATAATCGTTTTCGGCATTATATCCTGCTTTTGAGGTATCAACATGCATATCTGTGAAGTCTGAATTAGTGGCTTGAGCCCAATTCAATAAACCAGAACCTTCTTCTTCGTTTATCAATCCGAAAAGCAACAATAATTTAAGCTCAGTAAATAAACTACCTGCCCATCTTAAAATTCCATTACCTTCAAATATCACTCTTCCACCAATGAGTGCATATTTATATACTTCTTCAATCGATTCCTTAGTTAATCCCAAATCTAAAGGTCCTTTTTTGTGTATAATGTATATTATGCTATAATCTTTTAAATAATATTTGTTAATAGGAAGAGTAACCGCAGAAAAACTCTTTATTAATAACGTATCATATTCAAGATTTATGCCGGGATCATTTTTAACTGTATTTAAAATATTTTCGTAAAATCCGGGGATTCTATCATCCCATCCACCTGGCAATGTGGATCCAACATAAATAAGAAGCATTTTATAATTGAATTTTCTTTTATACATATCATCGTAAATAGTAGTTTCTGAGGGATCGAAAGCAGGTTTCACACAATAAAATTCAAGTGTATCAGCTGCACCTGTATAAAATGCATCATCACGAACTTGAATTATAAATCTCCAATGCCCTGTTGGAATATTCTTTAGGATAGTTTTTTCAGATCTAACCCAGCCATCAGTCGAATCGAAACCTGCAAAAATAGAACCTAAAGTACTATCATCTGCAAGTGATGTTCTCGCGATAACGGTGGAATCGTCGAAGTTTTCAACCCACCAGTTATACTCTAATATAACGGAATTATCGGGGTCATGTGCTCTCCAAGTTAATTCAACACCTTGCCATTCATAAGTAATATCATACAACATCCATATTGTATCTCGTTCTGTAAATGCAAGTGATTCCCGCACTATTACGCAACTATCTGGTGGTTGGTTTGTTCTATAGTATATTCTACACTCCGGGATAGAATATAAGCTTATTTCTGCATCGGATGTATCGATAGACCTAACGCAGAAGAGATGTTCAGTTATATCCTCACCATGTTCAAGAGAAAGGTATATTGTATCTCCTTCCCTATATGTTGACATCCATCTTATAAACCTACCAGTTTCCAATTCAACCGAGTCGGGAATTTCAACCTCACCTCTGTAATACTTCTCGTAAAGGTCAATATTACTACACTTTGACTTTGGGATATCAATATATTCATATCTAATAATTCGTCCGTCTTTATCGAAACCTTTCCATGCTAAGATGGGAGCATTACCCATAATAGAACTGTCAGGTGGAACATTATAGACTATAATTGAAGGTGGTTGTGGTTCATGCCTAACTCCTTCATATCCACATCCGAATATCAATATCAACATCAAAAAAGCAACGCAAATGCTAAATTTGACAGATAGTTTCATTATTTCTCTCCTTATTAATATCCCTTTAGAACATAAAATAGATGCTTACCCTATGCACATTATCTAGGTTTAACATATATGTAAATGAGTAATCTGCTCTTGCAACCAAACCACCAAAAGCAAATTTAACCCCACCACCAAAAGCAAACCTTTCGGAATCGTGATTTTTGTAACCAACTCTGAGAAATCCCTTCTCCATGAAAGCATATTCTGCACCCGTTTGAAACTTCTCCAGATTATCATTTGGATGACTTCCCTGCAAATTAAGAGTCAATCTATGATTATCGTTATTAATAATTTCGCCTGCTGCACCAAAATGGAAATTCATTGGAAGCGGATAGCTCTGATTCAATAATGTTAAATCAGGTCCAAAATTGGAAAGCATCATGCCAAGTCGAATATCCTTAAAGGCAGTTCTATAAATTGTGCCAATATCCATAGCCCAACCATGAGCATCAATATCAGCATAATATTCCCCAACATATTTAAAATTTAAACCCACAAAGAATCTGTCGGTAAGCGGTTTTGCATAAGTTACAGCAACTGCCAAATCACCAGCGGAGTATGTTCTCCCAGTGCCCTCAGGAAAGTAAGGTGTAGTTTCTAATTCGTTAAAACCAAACGTTAATGCTGATATACCAATAACTCCACCCATAGAAGGTATTGAGAAAGCAGCATACTCAATATTAATATCAGCAACCCACGAAATATGTGAGAATGCAAATTGCTTTGAATATTGATTAGCTAGTCCTGCAGGATTATAATAAATAGTGAATATGTCATCCGCTACTCCGATAAAAGAACCACCCATTCCCTCTGCTCTGGGTGATGGTGGAATTTCGAGAAATTGCCCAATAGACGTTCCCACTTTCTGTTGTCCGTATAGTAAAATGGGTACCAATATAACAAGGAAAGTCAACTTTTGGACTATATTCATCGTACCTCCTTTAACACTATTTTAACAATACTATAAAATAGTATTACTTTATTATTACAAATCTTCCTGTCTGTAATTCGCCGGTATCTTTATCTTCAACACTGAAAATGTAAATACCGCTTGCAATCGACTGGCCATTTTTATTAATCAGGTTCCAATCATGAGACCCTATTATTATATCCTTATTAGATTCATCGTGATTAAGTTTCTTCACAAGGTCGCCATCGAGAGTAAATATTCTTATTATACAGTTGCTAGGTAAATTAAAGAATCTAATCTTCCTAGAATATTCGCTCCAAACACCTATAGCAGAATATTCCCAGAATTCCTTATAATCCCTATCAACTCTATATGGATTAGGAACAACTCTGACTTTTTTATCAGTAATATCAGATCCTCTGGGTGCAATGGCTCTCGCAGCATTGGTTTTATTGGATTCAAGGGAACCTAAATTTTCTGAGGGCAAACCGTAATCGTACGATGTTACCACGATCCATTTCTCATCGCCGGGCAAAACATTTTTTATTGTATAATAGTACCACGTTTCACTATCTATAACTGTATCTGGTGGCATTCCAACGTTGTAATCATATGGCTCAGGAATTAAATCGACTGTTTCACCAGTGGGGTCACCGTCAGGAGTCAAAATATCGAGTGTATATTCATCTGGTATATCCACAAGGGTATCTGAATATAATCCTTGATATACCCAATAAGTATCCCCTTCGGCACTAACTGAGTCGATAAATCTAACCATTTTGGTATAAACTAAAAAGTCTACTCTATCAAATTGCACTATCGGTACGTAAAAGCTTGCAATGTTTTCCTCCGCAACATAAATTCTATATCCTTCGAAATCTTTTATTTCAGTTATCGGATCAGCAGCATCCTCTATACCTTCGCCTTTCCATAGAATCACCATTTCATAATTGGAAGTTATTACTTTGAATTTTGGCGGCGGAGGTGGTGTCGGACCTTTATACCCGTGATCATAAATTTCTTTCGACCAATAAGCAGTAAAGGCAAGATTATCGAAATTAAATCTTGGCCATTTCTCATCATCCGTCGTCAATTCTGGATTATTATGAAAGTTCTCCCCAACAAGAAATGCTATAACTACATTAACTGTTTCATCCGGCTCAATATTTATTGGACCAAAGGAAAGCAAAAACCTTGTATCATATCCGTCTTTTAAAGTAGGCCAAACTTGATCACTAACAGGACATGGTGCCCAAATTGGGTCATCCTTTTTCTCTTTAATATCGGTTTGATTAAAGTCAAATTCTTTATTCGACATAATTTTATATTTATTAATATCACCTTCTGGCGTACCAATAAATCCTAACCATGTACTACATGGACCCCAATCGTATGTTTCATTTGAATTAGATATCCACCAATTGTAAGAATACTCAAGTGAATCGAGCCCAAAATCCCCTGGAGCTTTAAGGACACGGACAGCCATCGCTCCAGTAGGACTTCTGTTCGTGAATTTTCCATCCTCAGGATCTCCATCATTGTCAGCAATCCATGCCAATTTAATCGGTATATCTTCATTGGTAACCTGTCTATGATAATTCTCAATAAATCCCGTAACATCATCCTGAGCATATTGTGGAGTTGTAACGTGACCGCAATCGCCATCAATATAAATTCCTATAAACATATCCTCGATAGTTCTTCTATCCTCGCGAATATTGATAAATAAATAATCTATAAAAACGAAATTTCTGGTATAATCATAACTCCATGAATAGCTCTCCTGATGAATCTTGATCCCCAAAGGTCTATGCCTAAATGATGCTGGAACAACATTAGGATTTGTAATCGTATCTGTTAATTCAGCAATGTAATCCTGTTCTGAAACTGCTGTACTGTCATCAAAACTACTTCTCAAAATCATCGAGTCCGATTCATTATATCCCGGAAACATTTCATTATGGTCTCTCTCCCATCCATCCTCACCAACTGAAACGAGAGTGTCCCCCGCTATGACAGCTCCAAGCCATAATGCACCTTGAAAAAGATACTCTACACCAGAACCACCCGGGTATTCTGCAGATGATCTACAACGACCCGTTTCCCAGTCAATAGCACAACCTGGGTCCTCGTTACCGCGTTTTGAGCCGAAAAAACCGTAATTTGATACAGTAAAATATAATTCTCCAACACTGTGAGTCTTATAATCGAACATAGGCTTGTTCAAACGCATTGTTCGATAAAAAGCCTGATCAGATCTTCGCCAACTACCGAGATTGGTTGCAAAACTCATAGTTAAGAGAATCAGGATAATGGCTATTAAATATATCCTTTTCATATTTTCTCCCCTATTAATTATTTAATTTTTTTCTATTTACCACGATAATTCTAATCCAAATCTAATATCGGTAGGAGCAGACCAATTTCCAGGATTCTTGTCGTAATCGGTTCCGTGTAAAACATAAGTTTCATCGATTCCATCACCATCTTCATCCTTCCACTCCACCCAACTATAATCGGGTTTGCCAGTAGCACTATATACTCGAGTAACATTCATTTTATTTGTCATATTATCAACTTGAAAAAAGAACGAAGCATCATAATTTCCAATTCTAAAACTCTTATTGAATTTCATGTCGAGTTTAAATTGAGCGGGCATCCTCAAAGCTCCGGTTCTCTCCCAAGCTTGCTCACCCGGCTTTATTTTGTATCTATAGTCCGGATTAAGAGAACTAGGAGTATAAGGCAAACCACTGCTCCAATTAAGAATAAAGCTAAGTGTCCAATGGTCAGGAAGTTTAAAACCTATTAAATTTGGATGCTCATCCTTTTTGACATTGAAAGTTAGGGTCGATTTCAAATAGTGGCGTTGGTCCCAATTAAGAGGAAGGTCTCTTAATGGAATTGCAGTCTGGTTAAATAAAGCATCGTATCCGCTTCGGTCAGATGAACTTTTTCCGAATGCAAATGAATATGCATAATTAGTGTTAAGCGACCAATAATCTGATAATCCTTTTTCAAGAGTAAATTCAAGACCCCTCGATCGAGCATAATCAGAATTAACATAGACAGATTGTTGTATAGGTCCAATTCTCAACTGAGATGTATTAACAAGATCATAAATATCTTTATAGTAACCAGCAGCTTTTACAGTCCAAACTTTAGTAAATGCGTATGCAACACCAAGCTCATAGGCAACAGTTTTTTCATATGAAAGATTAGGATTGCCTAATAATCTTCCAGCTGATGATCCCTGATTTGCTGTTTGATATAATTTGTCTAAACCGGGCAATTGGTAAAAATGCCCATAACTGAAGAATAGCTTAGATCTTTCAGTTATTGGATAACTCATACCAAGTCGAGGAGAAACCCGGAAAGCAGATTTTGCAACTCTTTTATCCTCCTCATCCCACCATTGGCTTAATTCACTTTCTAATTCTCGCTGCATAGAATCGACAAGAATTTCCTTCGCCTGTAAGAACCAATCGAATCTAATACCTATATTTGCGATTAGACCGCCATATTCCATTTTATCTTGAAGATAATATGCAAGAGACATAGGCGATCTAGTATAGAAGAACCTAAATACACCATGGTTAGGCCACGGCATGTTATCGGGAATACCATCGTAATATGACTCGGGATATTGTATCTCATTCATATTTAATTTCATGAATTGAATTTCAAATCCGCTTTTGACCTGATTATTCCTATCTATCTGAGATGTAACATCGCCTTTAACCATAAAAACCTCAGATTTTCTTTTATGCCAAACAGCCCATTGCGAAAAACCTCGATACTGAAATCCAGAATAGGAATCATATTTTCTATTACCATTTCTATCGATATACAATTCGCTTGGGTAAACAGCTGATGGAAATTCTCCTTTATCACTCCAATCGTCACAAACGAAATTAGGTGGGTCCCAATACCCGTTACCGTTAAGGTCTAGGAAAGGTTCACCATATTCACCAACATCATATTTCCCGTTACCGTTAGCATCAACATAATTGCACCAACCATCTCGGAAAGTCAACACACCATCCATGTTAATATCAATATATTCTCCTGGTTGTGGAATATCATCACCATTATTATCCACCCACGTATATTCTTCAATTAAAGTTGTACCGGGCGTGTCGAAATACGACCCGAAAACGAACTCTCCGTAATCCTTTTTACCATTTCCATTTATATCAATCCATAATGTTTCCATAACAAAGGGAAAAGGTCCAATTCCTTTTAACAAATTCTCATAACTTATACCATAAGGAAAAGCATCGAGAAACGGCTCACCGTCCATGAATCTTTCACCCAAATAGAATACACCTCCTAATGGAGATCTAAAGTTTGTCATTCTCGGTTCAAAAACGCCATCTCGGTTCCAATCCCACCAAGGTTCCTCGCCAGGTTGAGGAGGAATTGAATCAACAGCAATTGTATCAATTCTTAAAACATTCTCTCTCGTTGCAGGATCTTTCCAAATAGTATCAACTCTTAAGACTAATGGTTGCCATGCTTCACCATAGTCATACATGCCGTTTCCGTTGGCATCCCACCAGGGCACTCTTATTTGTGGTTTCCCATCGTTATTAACATCATACCAGTCATCCATATTGCGATATATAGTCGAGTCTGCATAGAAATCACCTGGACAAAGATCATTAGGTTTTTGAGTTGTACTAGAGGTTAAATATCCAATCCTTGCTTCATAGAAAGTTCTGGGAGAAACATTGTGCGTTAATGTTAAGTTAATCTGATGAGAATTATTTCTTATAATATACATAGAATTTGGCGTGTAATATAGACCCCAATCGAAATAACGGTATTTTTGCCAGTTTCCGGTATACGCCAATATAAGTTTCATTGCTGGTGAGATTTTTTGCTTTAGCTTGATCGTAGTTTCATAAGTATTTACTCTTCTCTCCGGAAAAAAACCATACCAGCCATACTTAACTTTATATGGACTATTAATTTCATCAAGAGTAGCCATTGGAGGACCACTTAAATCGAACGCTCTATTCAAAGGTAAACGACCATCATAATTTTCGCCACTTACAGAGATGAAATATGAAATTCTCTTGTCTCTTGGGAGTTTGAACCCTAACAAAGGGAAAAAATATGTTGAAATCGGCTCGGGACCGGATAATGACATATCAAGTTTATCGGAAAAAGAAGAGTGTTTATTCAGAGCATCAATCCTAAAATTTGAGGTAGAATATCCAAAGGAACCCGACATTTTATTCGGGTCACCTTCTTTTGTAATAATGGAAACCACAGCAGAAAGAGCTCCACCATGCTCTGCATTGAAAGCACCAGTCATTGTTCTGATTTCCTGAACTGCACTGGTTGAAACTCTAATAGCTCTATTTCCATAAGTAGGATCCTGTACAGGCATTCCGTCAACTTTATAGGAAACTTCTCTTGCTCTACCACCTCTAAAATGAAGTTGTCCATCTTGACTTATTACTCCTACTTGATGAGAAATAATTTCTGTAACGCTTGTAACAGGCATTGTCTCGATCTGGTCTGCGTCAGTATGAGTTTCAGAGGTCGTAACATCCATCTGAATCGGTTCACGTTCTGCTGTTACAATGATTTCCTCAGCTCTTAGTGCTTTTGAAACCAATTTAAAATTAATAGTGGTTGTTCTATCAGATCTAACAATAACATTCTTTACTGTCATTGGTGAATATCCCATAGCTGAGGCTCGAAGGTCGAAGATTCCCGGTCTAATGTTTAGAATAAAATAAAATCCATCAAGATCTGTAGCAGCTCCGGTAATACTTTGTCCAGTTGCTGGATTTATAACCTCAACATCCGCAGATATAATAGGTTCTCCTGTTTCACCATCGATAACTTCACCAGAGATTTTTCCTGTTACACCCGCCCAGGAATAACTTATAAATAAAATAATTAAAATTAATGAAAGTTTAGATAAGCGGTAAGACATAAAACCCCCCTTATATATATTTAAAAAAATTACTTTCAAATATTAATATAATAAAAAAAATACTTAATACAACTGTCAAGCCCTTTCGAAAAATCTTTAATTGTTTGTCTATAAATTATTTGCAATTTAATTCAAATCGATATTTTTCCAACTTAAAATGTAAGTATAATTGTAAATATTTATATTAAAAAATTGGGGGTATTAATGATAGTAATCAAAAGTATTCGTGAGATGCAACCAATATCCGTATCCGCTAGGAAATCAAATAGAATTATAGGTTTTGTGCCTACAATGGGATATTTTCACGATGGTCATTTATCCTTGATGAAAATCGCTCGACCTAAATGCGATTTATTAGTTGTTTCAATATTTGTAAATCCTATACAATTTGGTGTAAATGGGGATTTTTCTGAATACCCGCGAGATATTATACGCGATAAAAAACTTTGCGAATCAGTTAACGTTGACATCGTTTTTATACCTAACGAAAGCGAAATATATCCTTCAGATTTTTCAACAAAAGTAGAGGTCGCTGGACGAGTTACTGAATGTTTATGTGGTGCATTCAGACCTGGTCATTTTTCAGGAGTAGCAACAATTGTAGCAAAACTCTTTAATATTATTAAACCACATTTTTCAGTATTTGGGCAAAAAGATGCCCAACAATTAGTAGTAATAAAAAAGATGGTAAAGGAATTGAATTTCCCAGTGGAAATTGTTACCGGAGCGACTGTTCGGGAACAAGATGGCTTGGCAATGTCATCACGGAATGAATATTTAACTCCTGAATATCGACAGGTTGCACCTGTGTTATATAAATCACTTCTCCGGGCAAAGAATTTACTTATATCAGGACAGAAAGACACAAGTGTAATTATATCTGAAATTAGGAAATTCATTGACTCTAATGGACCTTTTAGGATTCAATATATTGAAATACTAAACGCTGACACTCTTGAATCGATTGCATCTGCAAAAGGGAAAATCATGATCGCTCTCGTAGCGTTTTTAGGAAAAACTAGATTAATAGATAATATTGTTGTAGAACTATAATTATCAGATATTTGTGGGTTAATTAATTTTGTTTATAATAAATTGCTTGGATGTCTCATTACTTGCAGATAACTTTTTGCTTCTATTTAAAATATAGATTTTTCTAAAGCAAAAAAGCATAGCATTGTTACACTATAAATCAATTATTAAGTTAACTATCTATTGATAAAATTTCATCCATTAATTCCGGTATTAGCTTATTCATTTTAAGAAGAACGATATCTCTTTTTGCCTCATTCGAGCATACCACAATTATAGGGAACTTGTAAAATTCCTTAGTACAAACCTTTACGAAAATATTATCGCTCCCAGAAATTGATATATCTACCCCGTCAATTTCATTTAAACCAAGATCCTTTATAATTTTATTTGCATGTTCTAACATATCCATAACCATAGAACCAATAGATTCGATATCTAAATCATTCTTAGTGAAATCCGCTAACAATTCACTGTTAGGACCGAATAAACCTACCCCTTTAAAACCCCTTATTTCTTGCAAAACTGTGAGTTTCTTTTCTAAAGATACTCTTTCTTCATCTATATACTCATATTCCACTGCTTGCATAGTTTCTAACATCTCGGCTTCTCGATCTGACTTCTGATCCTTGCCAATTTTAGACGTAGGTTCTTCATCTAGAATAATTATCTCGTCTGATAATACTTTTTCTTCAACATCTGATAACTCCAAATCTTCAGGTTTTTCCTGTTCCTGCACCTCAATCTTTTCTTGAGATGTTTCGACTTCAACATCGCTTTGTGCTATATCACCAATGCTTTCCTCTGTGTCTCTATCGGTAATTTGTACCTCTTCGAACATATCCAGTTTCTCTGATTGTTTCTCGTGACTAAAGGATTCATATATCAATCTTACACCTTTTTCTATTTCAGATATCTCCTTGGTGAATTCTGATTTAACCGAGCTTAAATCTTTAGAGGTTTTAATTCTCTCTGTATGAGATATTTTATTTTCTTCATCAAGATCTTTACCCACTGCAATTTTGTCCTTTAATTCATTGGCTTTAAGTAATAATTCTGACAAAGTAAATTCAATAACAGGATTATTAATTTTACGCAGGCTTTCAATTTCTATTTTACTTCTCGTCCATGAAAGAATTGTTACCGCTGCATCGATACCCCGCATTGAACCAACCATTGCATCGTTTACCTGTCCATTTTGAATAAAAAGAAAACCCACTTTACTATCAGAAACAATTTTAAGAGTACAAGATTTTTTTTCTATTTCCAGCATTTGAAGAAATGTAGGAAGTGTAATTACGCTAATTTTTTTATCAGTGGGCTCTAATATTACATCATGAACTCTGTCACCCAAGTAAGAAATACTAAATGGTTTTCTTATGAAATTTTCGAAACCTAACTTTATGAGTTTCTTTTCGATTTCGGAATCACCATATCCGGAAATGACGATAACAGGCACATCCAAATGTTCTCTCGTCATTAATGCCAATAGATCATATCCATCCTCAAGTGGCATTCTTAAATCTGTAATAAGCAGATTTATCGTTTTCTTTTTAAGAATTTCCCTCGCTTTTTCACACGTTCCAGCAATCAAAACATTCAGTTCTGGAAGCATTTCCTTAAATCCACTGAGAAGGATATCCAAAACTGTTTGATCATCATCAACAATTAAAATGTTTTTCATAACAATCCTGACTAATGGTATTATCAGTTTATTTCAACAAATAAACACTTTCCATGATTATATAACTTCTAATAATTTTCAATAAATAACCTAAATATGATTTCTTATCAACATGATTGTGTAAATACTAAATCTTTGAAAATTAATAGTCTATGCATTCTCAGAATATTTTTTTTAACTTAATATTACTATATAAATAAAATGTTAAATAATTCAATACCTATTTCATTTTAAGCTTTAAATATTCTGGTTTTAAATTATAAATAGTTTATCTTTTAATAGTTATTTAATTTTTTAAATAAATTTTTATAAATATTTATTCATAGAGATCAGAGATATGAAAGCATTTCGAAAATTTTCATTGCTACTATTCATAATTTGGATAGTTGTTTCTAATTCCTTTTTTTCCGGTTGCGCTGGAGTAATGAATACTATGCAATCTGGAGATAGTGAAATTCTAGATGAAGGTTCGCCTTATTTCTTTACTTTCTCCAAAAGCTATGATTTAACTGAAGCTACTGTAGGACATCTTCCTGTTGTTGTCGATGAAACTTGGCTTAACAGTGAAAACAAACATGCTTTAACAGAACTTTCATCCGAAATGACAGCATTATTAGATAGTGTTAGGTGGACTATCCCGCTAAATGTGAAAGATTCACCTATAAAAGGAATACCATATGTATATTTCGGTAATGCAGAAAATACTACCACTGAAAAGACATATGAGAAAGAATTCGGAAAAACATATTTAATGTTGAGAATCCTCAATCCATCTCGAACATGGATCGATTCCGTGTTTAATTTAATTGAGAATGAAAATATTGACTATATGCTTTTTATATCGTTGGGTCGTACGGAATACTTTGCACAATCAACAGGAAAAGTTGGAGAGAATTATATAGATATGGGAACGGGTTATGAGTTACCTATCAAGGAATTGGTAGCCTTAAATGCGTCTATCCCTGTTCTTCAAATTACGGGGGCATTAATCGATAGAAAGGGAACTATACTTCGCGCAGGTGCTGAAGGAATATTACCATTACAACCTTCTAAATTTAAAGTATCAAAAATAAAAATTGATAATATTCTTACAGAAAAAGACATTCAAAAAATGATGGTTAAGGAACGTCGTGATAACTTACCCAAAAATCCACTAACATGGCAGGTCTGTTTGCAAAATTTGACTGCCAACTTATTGGATCGAAAAGAATTAATACTTAAGTGAAATATTTTCAAAAAGGTCTATTTTTTTGAAATTTCCCAAAAGAATTCCTATATTTTCATTTGTGATCCAAAAATGCAAGAGACAACAAAAACAGAATTGCTTTATGGTCGGCAACCAATACTTGAAGCCATTACTGCCGGCAGAAAAATTTATGAAATATACAGTACAGAAAGCGCAATTAAATGGCTTTTTAAGAAAATTAGAATAAACAATTACAATATTGATATCAAATACAAAATACTCACTAAAAGTGAAATATATGAAAAAATAAATCGGAAAGATCATCAGGGACTGATTGCTCTATCCGAGGATTTCAAATATACCAATTTTAATATCATTTTATCGAGACATCCTAAAATTATATTATCTATTGACCGCATAACTGACCCTCATAATCTTGGAGCAATTATTAGAACTGCAAATATCTTTAATGTTGGTGGCATTGTATTACAAACTCGAAATTGTGCTAGAATTACTCCTGTCGTTGTACACATAAGCTCTGGCGCTACAGAACATACTCCAATATGTATTGTCGATTCGATAGCTCATACTTTAAAACTATGTAAAGAAAATGGATATTCGATAATCGCTGGAGTAAAACCGCAAGAGAATTCCATATCGATACAAAATTTTAAATGCTCAAATCGAGTTGTTCTGATTTTAGGTTCTGAGGGTGAAGGAATTAAGGATTCACTATTGAAAAAATGCGATCTATTATTGTCAATATCACAAGCTGGTGAGATCGAATCATTAAATGTATCAGTTGCAGCAGGTATTATTTTATATCAAATTGCTCTTAAGGTTGGAATGTTTAAATGCGAAATCCAATAATTAAGTCGTTTTGAATCGAAATATAGAGCAATGTAAAGTCTTATAATTAGCGTATTTACAAACAATACTAATTAGCTGTCGCATTTAATATTTAGGCATTTTCCTAATCGATAATTCCTATAAGTTTAAGCAAATACCGGGTTCTATTTGAGTTAAACCTTCACTCTTGAATTTTTTGCCAAGCTCAAAACCAGCTTTTAATGCTTTTAAATTCGACTCAAGAAATTTCGATTTTTCAAATCTATCCTCAACAGCACTCTTAATCGACTTTTTAGAAACAATCCCAGTGAATTCCGTCAAAAAACCTAATGTTACCATATTTGCTACAATAGGATTAAGAAATTTATCAAGGCATGTTTTCAAAATCGGAACTTCAACTGTCATAACAGAACCCACAACAGTTTCCACAGCATTTGAATCAGCAATAATTATTCCATTAGGTTTAACTGAAGCAGCATAATATTCGTAAGCTCCAGGAGTTAATGCAATTAGAATGTCTGGAGTTATACATTCCGGGAAATAGATCGTTTTGTCGCTAATAATGACATCAGCCAAAGTAGCTCCACCACGAGCCTCAGGACCATAACTCTGACTTTGAGAAGCATTTTTTTTGTCTCCCAACGATATAGCTTTAGCTAAAAGCATACCCATAGAAATTATGCCTTGTCCACCAGCACCAGCAATTCTTACTTCAAATCTGTCAATCTTATCTGGTAATATTCCATTTTTGTTATTATTCATTATTTTTGAGTTTTTAACCGACTTTGTTGACACAATAATTCCTCCATTGAGCTTTCTGATTAAAACTCATTTTGGTTTTGAACTCTTTGTATTAAATGCGCATACGACTCAGTATATTCCACTTTAGAATTATCTTCTCTAAATATTCCTGTTATAATTTTACCTTTGAGCTCCTCCTCTGTCATCTTCTTAGCTTTAACCAAATTAACTGCATTTTCCTTCTGTGACATTATCATATCAACAGGATCCGGCATTTTATTAAGTCTACCGAATAATACTGGACATTGACTGATAATTTCCACAAGTGCAAATCCTTTATGCTGGAAAGCTTTCTTAAGATAATTCTCAGTTTGAATTATGTGATAAACTGTGCTTCTTGCCACAAAGGTAGCTCCAGAGCTTAAGGCAAGTTGAACTGCATCGAAAGGGGGATCGATATTTCCATATGGTGCAGTATGAGCAATCGCATCTATTGGTGTTGTCGGAGCAACCTGTCCTCCAGTCATTCCGTAGATTGAATTATTAACCAGAATTAGTGTAACTCCAATATTTCTTCGAGCTGCATGGATGAAATGATTTCCACCAATCGCAAGAGCATCTCCGTCACCGGAAACGACAATAACATTCATTTCCGGATTAACTAGTTTAACACCTGTAGCAAATGGCAACGCTCTACCGTGTGTAGTATGTAATGTGTTAAAATCGACATAAATAGGTATTCGACTGGAACATCCAATTCCAGAAATTAATGTTACATTATCTTTATCAAACCCAAGGGATCGAACAACTCGAATAATTGCACCTGTAATACTTCCAATACCACATCCGGAACACCAAACAGTTGGAAATCGCTTGCGCCATCTTAAATAATCGTATACTTCAGGAAGTTTATGCATAGATTTCCTCCTTAACAGCTCGGATAATTTCCATAGGTTCAAGCGGTCTGCCATCGTACCGTTGAACTCCAATTATATCAATTCTTTCAGGTAATACTTCACGAACTGGATGAATTAATTGACCCATGTTATTTTCTGCAACGAAAACTGCTTTTGTATGATATGCTAATTTTTTAATAGGATTATCAGGAAAAGGCCATATAGTTTTTAACTCAATTAGTCCAACTTTGATACGTTTAGCTCTCATAGTTTCGATTGCATCTCTAGCTGCTCTTGCCGCAGAACCGTATGCTATTATTAAATACTTCATATCTTCAGTATAATATTCTTGCCATTTCCAAATATCCTGTCGATGAGTGATAATTTTATTTCGAATAGATTCTAAGTTCGATTTAATTTCTGCAGAAATTTGCGTTGGGAAACCTGTAGTGTCATGAATTAAACCTGTTACACTATATCGATATCCCATGCCAAAAGGTGCAGGATGAGAAACTAAATTGGTTTGTGATTTGTATGGTACATACCATTCTGTTGGAACCTCCGGTAAACACCTCTCTCTTAACTCCAACTCACAGTCATGCTTTAAAATAAGTTTCTCTCTCATATGACCTATAAGTTCATCCATAAGAAGTATAACAGGGGTGCTATACTTTTCCGCTAAGTTAAAAGCATCGATTGTCATATCGTAAACTTCCTGAATCGATGAGGGTGCAATTGCAATAGCAGTATAATCACCATGAGTACCCCATCGTGCTTGCATTGTGTCACTTTGAGAAAGCTTCGTAGGTAATCCAGTTGATGGTCCTCCTCTTTGAACATTAATAATAACAATTGGGATTTCAACAATATATGCATATCCTATATTCTCCTGCATTAAAGAAAAACCTGGACCGGAGGTTGCGGTCATTGATTTTGCACCCGCAGCTGAACCACCGATTATCGCCGCTATAGAGGCTATCTCATCCTCCATTTGAATGAAAGTTCCACCAATTTTTGGAAGTTCTCTTGACATACCCTCTGCAATCTCAGAGGATGGAGTTATAGGATACCCCGCAAAAAATCTGCAACCTGCAGCAATCGCTCCTTGCACACACGCTTCATTTCCCTGGACAAACATTATAGGATGACCATCAGCTGTGGTTCTTGGTAACGGCATCTTTCGCTCCCTCCCAATTGTAATTCTTTATAATTGCAAAATCGGGGCAAATTCTCCAGCACAAACTACATAAAGTACACTTATCCTCATGAGCCATATAAGGTTTCCCTTCCTCATCGGTTTCTAATGCTTTAGTTGGACAAATTGCAGCACAGATACGACATTTCTTACACCACTCATAGAAAAAAATCAATTTACCCTCAAGTTCATGAATAGAAACGGGAGTAATAGGTCGGCTGACTTTACCAGATTGAATTACTCTATCACCCGAGGGACGTTTAGGTCCTTTAGCCATTAACTAAACCTCCATAATTATTTTGTGCATTTTAGTGGTTTTTTTTGAGTCGTCAAGTGTTTTTTGAGAATTTTTTAATTAATATTTTATTTTTTTTCATATCTTTATTTTAAGCTAAAAATCGAAAACTTGTTTATAAAATAGTATTGATTATTATATTGTTTCTTTTGAAAGAGCAAACATAGAAAATATTTTCATAAATTCAAAAGAGCTTTAAAAGATTTAACTGTTTTTTACTGATAGTGTTCCTTTATGCTAAATTCTTAAGATTTACTTATTTTTCGAACTAAATGTATATTAAATTTGAAAAGTTGTGAAAAAGAAATCACAAAAATCCATCTTAGCTATAACCAAATGTAAGGAGATGCTATGCTCAGGAATGAAAAGCATTACTGGCCTAGCAAGACTGCTTTTATTCTTGCTGCAATAGGCTCAGCTATTGGTTTAGGTAATATTTGGCGATTCCCGTATATATGTTACAAATTTGGTGGTGGAGCCTTTTTGTTCGCATACCTTGTTAGTTTAATTATTGTTGGTATCCCGCTTTTAATTTTAGAGTTTGGTATTGGCCAAAAAATTGGTGGTTCTGCTCCCTTAGCAATGGGCAAGATTAATAAGAAATTCTCGTGGATAGGCTGGTTTGCTGTTCTATGTGGTTTTTTAATCACAACCTATTATGCAGCAATTATGTCTTGGTCGGCCAACTATCTAATACACTCGTTTACTTTAGCGTGGGGTAATGATCCGAGTACCTTTTTCTACAAGGATGTTTTGGGAATAACTAATATGGATATGTTAACCAACGGTCCAGGTATTAAAATATTTTCCATAGGTACACCTAAATTAGCTCTTGTCATTGGCTTGGTTGTTATGTGGATTTGGATAATACTTTCTATATGGAAAGGTGCAAGAACAGTTGGAAAAATTGTTTTCTTTACTGTTACAATTCCCTGGCTAATTTTAGTAATCATGGTTATCGGAGGATTAACGCTTCCTGGAGCTTTTGAAGGCATAAGATACTACTTAACTCCAGATTGGAAAGCTCTCCTAAATCCTGTATTATGGCAAGCAGCGTTTACGCAAGTGTTTTTTTCATTGACAGTAGGTTTTGGTGTTATGATTGCTTACGCTAGTTTTCTACCTCCCAAATCTGACATTGTAAACAATGCCTTAATAATTGGTCTTTCTGACGCTGCAACTGCATTTATTGGTGGTTTCGCTGTATTTGCTGTTCTTGGTCATTATGCAACGGCACAAGGTGTTTCTGTTGGCGAGGTTATGAGTTCAGGACCAGGTTTGGCATTCGTAACCTATCCTGCTATTATTAACAACTTGCCTTTGGGACCAATAATAGGTGTTTTGTTTTTCCTTATGTTATTGACATTGGCAATAGATTCTGCATTCTCACTTGTCGAAGGATTCGTTGCTGGTATAATGGAAACATTCAGATTGAGAAGACTTCATGCCAATCTTCTTGTTGCAATTTTGGGTCTTATTGGAGGTTTAATTTTTACCACAAGCGTAGGATTATTTTGGCTAGATATCTTAGATACGTACGTAACATTCCTCGGTCTTTTTGCTGTTGGATTCCTTCAAGCAATTGTAGTTGGATGGTTCATGAAAACAGATAAAATGAGAGTTTTAATTAATGAACACTCTTTCGTAAAACTTGGAAAATGGTGGAATTATACTATAAAATTTGTAGTGCCAATTGTCTCCATCATTTTGCTAATTCTATCGATTATAAGCCGAATAAAAGCAACTCAAAGCTTCATTCAGGCATGGTC
This sequence comes from bacterium, assembly GCA_030613005.1. Lineage (GTDB taxonomy): Bacteria > UBP14 > UBA6098 > B30-G16 > B30-G16 > JAUWMV01. Next base: position 100,703 of record JAUWMV010000002.1, read on the forward strand.
AGACCTTATAGGCGGTATAATACCTTTAATATTGGCTCTGGTTATCGGAATTTTACTCGGTAGAATGACCAGTAAAGCAATCGAAAAACATCAGGGAGGAAAAATTTGATAGGGAAAATTTTAAGTTCTCCATGGTTTATATTTACTCTTTCATCAATTATCCTTTTTGGAGGAATTATTTGGAATATAGTCATTGCTCTGAAAAATAAATAGCTAACAACTTCTTATATTGTAGAATACTGATTTAATAAGGAATTAAGAGCTTATAAGCCATTATGCTTAGGATATTATCTTATTTATTTAAGAAAGAGTTAAGTTATCGATGGACACCTTGGACATATGCAAAATACTTGAAATTTTTAAGGATGAGTTAAACTATCCGATTTTTGCTTTGGATAATGTTGGGACAATTATTTGGCTCAATAAAGAAGCTAAACTTAAAGGGATGAAAAATGGTGTAAACATCCAGATTTACATCGATAAAAAATCAATTATTAATAAGATTTTGAAAAGCAATAAATTCTTCCAAATAAAGGAATTCGATGATAAAGCAATGCCGTCTAAAAACATTGTCCTTTCTGTTTTTCCTATTAAAAATTTCCATAGTAAAAAAATATCAACGATTGTTTTAGAAAAGGAAACTGGTAAAGAAAAGGAAACTAGTAAAGAAGTAGTAATAAATACAGAATTACAAACTCAGGTGAGTATAATTGAAAATATACCAGAAGGAATAGCAGTAATCGACTCATCGATGCAAATGAAATATGTTAATCAACAGATGGAGCTAATCCTTGATATCGATCGGGAAAACCTATCAGATTATAATTCATGTCAAATTTTTAACGAATTAGGATTCGATCAGGACCTTTTTCGAGAAACAATTCAAAATATTTTAACAGATAAAGAAAAATCCCTTTCATTTCTTGTAAATGTGCCTTCTGGCAATACTTATAGATTTGAATTTTTTCGACACCAAATAGAAAAAGATAATCCTTCTATAATAATAATTGTAACAGATTTCACAGAGGACCTGCAAATATTGAAGCGGAAAAATTTGTTATCTCAACACGATTCATTAGAGAATATTTCATCCCTTTTTTTTCACAAGCTTAATAATTCACTAATGGTTTTACTTTCTGAAGCAGAACTGATGTATCGAACCATTCCCAAATTTTCTCGAAGAAGCGTGGACAAAATCTTTAGCCAGCTTCAAGATAATATTTTAGAAGTTTCAAATATTATGAATGACTTGGAGTTTTTCGTTAGAAAACCTAAACAAGAGGATACTACATTTAATCCTTTGAATATAGTTCAGGAATCGTTAGAAGTATTCAGTAGAAGTCTTAAAGTTGATATTAAACTTCAGGAGAAGCTTTCTGAGAAGGATTACTTAATTGCAGGTAATGCTGAAAACTTCAGACATGCATTCGATGCAATCGTCGACAATGCAATTAGATCGCTTTCTGAAAATGATAGTATTATTGTTAGTGCTGAAACAATCAAGACAGATAGTTTTCTTCAAAAATATTATTCAGATTTAATCCCAGGTGAATATTTGAAAATAACAGTAGCTGATACAGGTTGTGGAATCTCCAAAGAAATAAAATATAAGATTTTTGAACCATTTTACTCTAACTGGTTAGAACCTTCCAAAGGTTTTGGTTTACCTATGGCTTTATCATCCTTAAGAAATCTTGGTGGGACACTCGATATTTTAAGCTTTGAGGAAATTGGAACAACTGCAACTTTGTTCCTACCTATTAAAACCTCTATAATCCATGAAAAAGCATCCGGTTCAAAGCGCGAAGAGAAAGTCTTAGTAATCGATGACGACGATATGGCTAGAAACGTAACAGTAAAAATGCTCGAATTCTTGGGATACGAAAGTTTTTCTGCAAGCAATGGCAAGGAAGGCTTAGAATTATTTGAGTTCGCTATGCCTAACCTTGTTCTATTGGATATGATAATTCCCGGAATGAGTTCAGTTGAAATTTATTCCAAGTTGAAGAAAATTGATAAAACTACAAAAATAATAATAATAACAGGTTACTCACAATCCACCACAGAATATGAAAAATTACAGAAACTTGATAAAATTACTTTACTAAGTAAACCTTTTACTCTCAATGATCTTTCTAAAATTGTCGAAGAAGTACTTATAGATAAATAATAATTATACCTAATAAAATTCATTAAAATTATAATTGTTGACTTGACAGAAATGTACATTTTTCTATTTTGGTAACTTGGGTTTTAATATTCTTTAATAAGGTTACAGACATGTCTATAAATAAAACTTATAATCCATCAGAGATTGAGCCTAAATGGAACAAATTATGGCTCGATAAAAAATACGGAACTCCATCCGAAAGCAGGAAGGATCGTGACAAATACGTCATTGTTATTCCTCCTCCAAATGTTACGGATATCCTTCATGTGGGACATGCTTTAAACAATTTAATTCAGGATGTTTTAATTCGACGGAAAAGAATGATGGGCTTTGACACGCTCTGGTTACCCGGAACAGATCATGCTGGTATTGCAACTCAAAACATGATTGAAAAGGAACTACTTAAAGAAGGAAAAACTCGCGAGGAACTCGGTAGAAAGAAATTTGTCGAACTATTATGGAAATGGAAAGAGGAAAAAGGTGACACGATTATCAATCAACTTATTGAGATTGGATGCTCTTGCGATTGGACGCGAACCAGATTTACACTTGATGAATCGATGTCTAAAACTGTTCGTAAGGTTTTTATCAAACTTTACAATGAAGGACTAATTTACAAAGGTAAATATATAATTAACTGGTGTCCTCGATGCGGTACCGCTATCTCTGATGATGAAGTAATACATCATGAACAACAAGGGAAACTCTGGTATATAAAATATCCATTTGCGGATAATCCATTAGACGGAGTTATAGTTGCCACAACAAGACCAGAGACAATGTTAGGCGACACTGCAGTGGCAGTAAATCCTGGAGACGAACGATTTAAACACTTGATTGGGAAAAAACTGCGTCTACCACTTGTAGTTGAAAATCGTTCAGGGCTTACTTTTAAAGATGAATGCATTTCAGTTTCACCAGAAATCCCAATAATATCAAGTTATAAGGTTGATCCCAAATTTGGTACGGGTGCAGTTAAAGTAACTCCTGCTCACGATCAAAACGACTACTGGATTGGAAAAACACAAAATCTATCTCTTGTAATTATAATGGATAAAAGCTGCTTAATGAATGAAAATGCTGGTAGATACAAAAACTTAGATCGTTTTAAAGCACGAAAAGCGATTGTTAACGACCTTGAAACCCAAGGTTTACTTGTTAAAATTGAACCTCACGAACTTTCAATAGGTCAGTGTTATAGATGTGATACCTTTATAGAACCTTATCTATCAACTCAGTGGTTTGTTCATATGAAACCGTTAGCAGAAGCTGCAATCCAGATTGTCAGACGAGGTAAAATTACTATTTTACCCAAACGATGGGAAGGCGTTTATTTCAATTGGATGAATAATCTCAGGGACTGGTGTATCTCAAGGCAATTATGGTGGGGACATCAAATCCCAGTCTGGTATGGTCCAGAAAAAAAGGAGTTTGTTGCTAATAATTATGAAGAAGCTCTCGAGTCAGCTCGAAAATATTACCTCAGAAACGATGTTGAACTTAGACAGGATCCAGATGTATTAGATACATGGTTCTCATCGTGGCTATGGCCATTTGCTACAATGGGTTGGCCTGATATTACCGATGATATGAAACAATATTATCCCACTGATGTTTTGGTTACAGCATCTGAGATTATTTTCTTCTGGGTTGCTCGGATGATCATGTCTTCTGAGCATTTCTGTGGAGAACTCCCTTTTAAAAATGTGTATATTCACGGCACTGTTAGAGATGCTAAAGGTCGAAAGATGTCTAAATCCTTAGGTAACGGAATCGATCCATTAGATGTTGTGGAACTCTATGGGAGAGATGCATTAAGGTATACTTTAATTTCACAGGCTGCAGCAGGTCAAGACTTATTTGTAGAAATGAAATCGTTTGAAGTTGGACGTAATTTCTGCAATAAAGTTTGGAATGCTGGACGACTCCTATTTTTGAATTTAAAGGATGATAAATTTCATATAGATGAATTTAAGGACCTCAACCCCAAAAGGCTTTTCGAAAAATGGATACTATCAAAGTTATATTCAGCAATAATGGAAGTTAATAAAGCACTCGAAAATTACCGTCTGGACGACGCAGTTCGAATACTTCATAAATTCTTCTGGAAAGAATTCTGCGATTGGTTCTTAGAAGGAGCAAAACTTTACTTCGAATCGGACAGAGATCTGAGAATTATAGCACTTTCAGTTTTTGAAACAACATTAAGACTTATCCATCCAGTTCTTCCCTATTTAAGCGAGGAGTTATGGCATAGAACTGCAGATATTGTAGAAAACCTTGCTGATGAGGATAGCATTATGCTCGCTTCCTATCCTAATGAAAATGAATTTTTAAAATATTATAATGCCGATGCAGAAGAAAGCTTCGATAAGATTATGGAACTTATTTTTTCAATAAGGAATATAAAATCAGAAATTGGACAGGGAACTAAAAAAACAGGCTCGGCTTTGATATTAGCGAATTCAGAATATAATGAAGAGCTGATTAAAAGTCAGATGGATATTATTCCTTTTTTAGCTCGAATCGACAAAATTGAAACAATTAAGAATAAACAAGAAGGTAAATTCGGACTAGCATCAATTCGACTAGGCCAGCTCTTTGTTCCACTTGAAAACCTGGTTGATTTTGACAAAGAAGTAATTCGACTAAAAAGAGAGGTTGCGCAACTAGAGAAGGCTTTGGACATCATTAAGCGTAAGACTTCCAATTCCGACTTTCTATGTAGAGCACCAAAAAATGTTGTTGAGAACGAATTAGCTAAGCATGAAAAATTATTAAAAAAACTTAGTTTATTAAAAAACAATTGGAAAAAAATTAATAAGCTGTAAACTAATTAGGTTAAATATAGCAAAATCTTTATTAATACATTTTTTCAATAATACAATTATTTGTTATAAATATGTTGCAAGCTAAAATAACGTCTTTTATTTTAATAAAGATATTCAAAAAATACATTTTCGTAACAATAACAAATTAAAAGGAGGCATTTTGATGCGGAACTTTTCTTTGTTCCTAATTGTATTTGTTGTGGTCGCAGCTTTATTTTTAGGTTGTGGACCCAAAGAAGGCGTTCTAGGAAAAGCTGGGAAAGAAGAAGTTACTGTCGATGACCTTGAGAAAATGATCGGGATGAGAACTTTCAACTCATTCGAGGACGAGTTAGAAATGAAAACAAAGGCTGTCGAAAGAGTTCTTCAAGAAAAGCTAATTTTAATTGCTGCTTATGATGAAAAATACGACACTCTTCCCGATATTCAGAAGCAAATTGAGAGCACAAAGGGAAACAGGATGCTTCAAGCTCTTTTTGTTAAAGCAATCGAGGAAAAATCAAAAGATATCTCTGATGCCGAAATAACTGAAGCATATGAAAAGATGAAAGAACAAATCAAGGCTCAGCATATTTTAGTCACAAGCAAAGAACAGGCGGATTCAATATTACAAAAATACAAAGCCGGAATGCCTTTTGAGGAACTTGCCAGAGAATATTCACTTGATAGAAGCAATAAGGATAGAGGTGGAGAACTCGATTGGTTTACATATTTCAGTTTTGATGCTAATTTCGAAAAAGCTGCGTATGCTCTTAGAGAAGGAGAAGTTTCGGAACCAGTTCAAACCAGAATCGGTTGGCATATAATCAAGGTCAACCAACGTAGACCAAATCCAGATATTGGAGCACTTGAAGAGGAAACAAGCAAATTAACAAAAATTCTTGAAAGCTATAAGCAACGAGAAATTACTGAAAAATTCCTTGTGGATCTTAAAACCACCGCAAACATTCAAATAAATCCTGAAGCAGCAAAAATAGTTCTCTCTGAATTATCGAAACTTCCTCCACCTGAAACTTTTATGCAACCCAATGCACCAGAACCTCCAGAAATTGTTTTCCCAGAAAAGGATATGCTTAGGACCCTGGCGACCTGGAATGGTGGATCATGGACAATAGCTCAATTTGATTCTGCATTTAAAACAATACCACCTTTTAGAAGAGGGAATTTCAATACTGGTGAAGATATTTCGAACTTACTTTTCATACTTTTGCAAACTCGTTTTCTTGAGGCTAAGGCACTAGAAATGAATATTGAAGAAACTGATGCATATGCAAATTTGGTAAAGAGCGATTTAGATAGAAGAATGCTCGATTTATATAGGCGCGATGTGATTATTAACGTAGAGGTAACTGAGGAAGATGCCAAAGAGTATTACGATGCAAACGCAGACTCGTTTATGAATCCTGAGAGGATTAGCGTTATTGAGATTCAAGTTGCTACTCCCGAAGAAGCTAATAATTTAATTGCAAAAATCAAGAAGGGTGAGGATGCACGAAAATTGGCAACTGACAATACCCTCAGGACAAATCTCAAAGATCGTGGCGGTGAAATGCAAATAACTGAGCAACGCTATCCAGAATTATTCAGAGCTGCCAAATCAGTTCAACCGGGGCAAGTTGTACCTACACCTATTCAATATCAAGGAAAATTCTCTATTCTAAAGGTTGAAGGTATTTTACCAGCAAGTCCTAGACCGTATGATCAAGTGAAAAGACTCGTCATAAATAAACTTAGATCTCTTAAAAGAACTGAATCCACCGAAGAATGGAATAATCAAGCAAAGAAAAAATACGGCTTTAAAATTTACGAAAAAGCTATCATTGCTACTATTGAAAAAGACAAATACGAAACTCCCGAGTCTTCTGAATCAAAATAAAACCGAAGGATAACGACATTACTTCCAAATTATATGGGGCGTCCATCTACGGATGCCCCATACTGCATTGAGGTTTAAATGGCAAATAAAATTATCAAAATATCGATCTTATTAATTCTCCTAATTGTTATAGGTTGTAGTAAGCATGAAAAAGACATTGTTAAAGTTAACGGTAGCAAGTTATCCAGTTCTGAATTCTTAGAGCAAGTACCAGAGGAATTTCGCAAAAAGATATCTCGTGAACAATGGTACAAAATTGCAAATGATTGGGCAGATGAAGAACTTCTCTCAAATTATGCTATAAAAAAAGGTGCTTTCGACAATCCCGACATAAAAAGAAGAATCGAGCAAGCCAAAAAGAACATATTAATCGATTATTTACGACAAGAGATTCTGGCAAAAAAAATTGAGATAAATGATGAGATTATTTCACAATACTATAATAACAATCAGGGAGAATTTGTTAGAGAACAAACTGAAGTCAGAGCATTGCATATATTAACTACAAGTAAAGAAACAGTAGATTCGGTGAAGAAATTTCTATCGGACAGTATAGCCTTTTGCCAGATTGCTATAAAATATTCCGATTCATATTCCCCCACAGATAGTTGTGATCTGGGGTGGTTCACTAAACAGGAACTCTTACCGGAGTTAGTTTCTAAAGTTTTCAATGCAAAACCTAATGATGTCGTTGGACCCTTAAAATCGGTCAGTGGTTATCATTTCTTCTATATAATTGACAATCAAGGTGCAGAAACGGTCAAACTGTTACAAGAAGTTAAACAAGAGATAAGGCAACTCCTTTTCACCCAACAATTAACACAGCAATTGACCCGAACTCTCGATTCACTTAGAAATTACTCTGAATTAATAATAGATTCTTCAAGAATAGATTCCTTAATTCCAAATATGAAATGAGTTTTAATAAAAACATCGATGTAGGAGAAAAGCTTACAGGACTTTTTGTTATCAGGAATATCGAATTAAAGTCTAAAGATGCTCAATTCTATTTAAAAATGGAGATTAGTAATTCCTCGGGAAGGATTTATGCTACATATTGGGGTGAAGACTCACAAAAAATATCCAAAGAACTTAGGCGTGGTGTCGTAGTAAAAATTCTCGGAAGGGGAATTGATGTAAAAGGATCAAGATGGTTACAAATCGATGCAATTCGAGTGGCTAATCAAGATGAAGTTTCAGTTCAAGAATTACTCCCGAAAGGTCATTATTCTTGTGAGACACTCTGGGAACGATTCTCAAATTATATCGATGAAATCGAGAATCCTAACCTTAAAAACCTTCTAAAACATATATTTGACGATGACAAAGAATTTCTTGAAAAATTTATTAATTATCCCGCAGCAAAGTTGTGGCACGGAGCTTATGTTGGTGGACTTATCGAACACACGCTTAGAGTTGCAAAAATATGCAGTGTAGTTTCTTCTTTTTATCTGAATTGTAGAAAAGATTTGTTATTAACGGGTGCTTTGATTCATGACATCGGTAAAGTAGATGAAATAACAACCGATGGATTTTTTGATTATGGAGTGAATGGAAGATTGCTGGGACATATAACTTTAGGAGTTATTAAACTAAAAGAAACAGTTAATGAAATTGAAGATTTTGATGAAAAATTACTTACGGAGCTATTACACCTTGTTGTCTCCCATCATGGTGAAGCTGAAAAAGGTTCACCTATACCCCCGAAGACTTTAGAAGCTATAATCTTACATCATGCAGACATGCTTGATTCCCAAGCTGAAGGTATTGAACATATAATAGAAAGAGATTTACCTATTAGAGGTGAATTTTCAAATTATATAAAAATTTTAGAGAGGTTTATATACTTAGATGGATATCGAAAGAACAGCGAATGATTTGCCTAAAAGAATAATTTTGCTTCGTCCCGGCAAAAGACCTTTAGATAATAAAAAAGTAAAAATATCATTAAATATTATACTTTTCGTCGCTACGTTAATCACAACGACTCTTGCAGGTGCAGTTATGGAAAGTATGAAGAATATCGGAATAACGTGGTTTCTATCCGGTTTCAAATTTTCTCTTCCGCTATTACTAATCTTGGGTACCCATGAAATTGGACATTATTTCGCGGCAAGAAGGCATAACATTAGCTCATCCCTACCATATTTCATACCAGCCCCGACTTTAATAGGTACATTTGGGGCATTCATTAAACTTAAGGATAGAATTAAAGACAAGAACAGTCTTTTGGATATAGGCGCTTCAGGTCCAATCGCAGGTTTTCTTGTAGCGTTACCAATATTGATTCTGGGTGTCGCAGAATCTAAAATTGTTTTGATCGAAAAAGGTGCAATAGGAATTAAATTAGGAAACTCAATAATTCTAAGTTTTATTGTTAATTTCCTTCATGGGGCAATACCTAAAAATCATGATCTAAGCTTCTCACCAATGGCTTTTGCAGCATGGTTAGGATTATTTGTCACTGCACTTAACCTCTTGCCTGTGGGGCAATTAGATGGTGGTCATATAATTTATTCTCTTGTTGGCAAAAGCAAGGCAAAAACAATTTCATGGATTGTCTTTGCTTTACTTATTCCATTAGGAATTCTTTGGATTGGATGGTTATTCTGGGCGTTGCTGCTCTTTTTCATACTTGGCACCAAACATCCACCAGTTTCCTATCCCAGTATTCCACTTAACCGAGAAAGAAGGCTAATTGGAATTATTTGCATTATAATATTTATTATTACATTCACTCCCAGACCGTTTTACTAATTTTGAGAGTGTAAATTAATGTTTAATTGTGGTACTTTGCAAGTAAGCAAGCTATCGATATTGTGCGAATAAAGTCATTACATATCTTTTAGAACTGATGAACAGATGCAAGAATAAAAAATATTTCAGAGATTTCCCATCTGAATTGAAAGAGTTTATTAGAAGTTTCCATTGTGAACATGTCAATACATTTCTACCAACATCAAACATAATACGATTAATCAGTTTCGATAGACCAAATCTGTTTTTAAAATTCAATTCGTGCAATTATGAAATGCCTTTGAAAGCCGAAATGCAAAGATTAGAATGGATTAGTAATAAACTAAATGTACCAAGAGTACTATATTATGAAAATTTTAATGGAACCGAATTCTTTCTTGTATCTGAAATTGAAGGTACAGATGCATCAAAATTCACTTCAGAAGGAATATTGCCTGAAATTGTAAGTAAATGTGCAAAAGGTTTAAGATTAATTCATGAGATAGATATTTCAAATTGCAGATTCGATAATTGTCTTGTTAGTAAGATCGCACAAGCAAAACGTCGTATGAAAGAGGGTCTTGTGGATGAAAGCGATTTTAACGATCCTCAAAAAACTGCGCGAGGACTTTTCGAGGAACTTCAAAGAACAATGCCGGACAATGAGGATCTTGTATTTACACATGGAGATTATTGTTTACCAAACATAATAATTAATAATGACGAAATAGGATTTGTCGATTGGTCCCGTGCAGGAATAGCCGACAGATATCAAGATCTTGCGCTTGTTTATAGGAGTCTAAAATACAACTATGGCGAAAAATGGCATGATTTGTTCTTTAATGAATACGGAATTGAGAATCCCGATATGAAGAAGATCTATTATTATTGTCTTATGGATGAATTTTTCTAAAAATAATATTTCAATAGAGAAACTAATTACCCAATAACTGAAATTGTAAATGCTCTCGATCCAGCAATTCATAAAATAATGCAAAAGTAAGAGAACAAAGATAAACACTCTAAGAGTTTATTTATTGTAAATCAAGTTCACAAATGAAATCAATATCTAAAAAGCAACAAAAGGACAATATTGCTCGTAACAAAGCAATGCTTGCAACAACATTATACTTTTCACCGGCAATGATTTGTGGTTTGATTCTGATTGTTCTGGGCATTTTGAAGGTTTTTACAATGAATGATTATCATTGGTTTTTAAGCATAATATTTGCTCTCGGCGGAACGATAGGATTTGTATCAATGACACTTTATCTAATCCCTAAACGAAAAATTTCGGTAAAGGAAGAACGTAACAAATTGCGTCTAATCTCGTTATTATTCGGTGGTCTTCTTGTTTTTGGTGGTTTATATTTGATTATTACATGCATTCTATGTTCTCCAGTCAATTTACGGAGAATTCTGATTGTTATTCCTTTCATATCGTTAGGAGTAGCGTTGTTAATTGACGGAATAACCGGTAAAACACAACGAATGTTTTTTAAATAATGAAATTTCTATTTATTCATCAGAATAGAGTTATATTGTTAATAAATTAATTACATGAGGAGGTTTTCAAATGAAAGCCAGAATTATATTCATTTTTCCACTTCTAAGCTCACTTGTCATTGGTTGTGCTCCAAAAGTTATGGTTCCACCAAAAATATCCTTAAAAAAATATGAGATAATTGGATTAATTGACATATCAACAAATACTGAAGGCAATCTTGGAGACTATATCACTCAAATTTTCATGGAGTCAATAACAGAGGATCAACCGGAAATAAAAATTATTGAATTAGGAACAGAAGAGGATGTTCTAAAAGAAATTGGCAGCAATAAACTTACACCAGGAACAATTGCAGCAATAGGCAACAAGTACAATCTTAATAGTTTATTCATAGGTTATTTGCAAATTGACAATGTTAAACCGGAAATTAATGTAGATTATTCTCTCACTTCTGGGAGAATACGTGCAAAAGTAGATGCAACTTTTTATGTTAAATTATACGAAACAAAAACGGGTGCTACTATTTGGACTGAATCGGCAAAGGATGATAGAACTGTTGCGGATATAAATATGGTTTCTGGTGGGTGGTTCCAGTTTGATGCTCGAGATCCTGAAAAAGCTTATGGCGAATTGACAAAAGAGCTCGTTGAATCTGTAACAGAGGATTTTAGAATTAGTTGGGAGATAAAGAAATAACTTAAATTAATCGAAATTCTATGAAATCACATTTCAACTATGAGATTTCTTTTTGTATGATGCTTGTTTATTTTTTAATATTTTCTCATAAAATGCCATAGTTGCCTTAACAAAGGTCTCAAGTGAATATTTCATTATTGCCTTTGTACGGTTATGCTTACCGGCTCTTGCTCGAAAGGAAGGATTCAAATACATAAATCTCATTGCTTCAAGAAGACAATGTGAATCATTAGGTCGAACGATTATACCCCCTTCTTCATCTAAAACATCTGGAATTTGTCCCACTTCAGAAGCGATAACCGCTATCCCCGAAGCCATATATTCAATAAGTGTTCTACTAACAGCCTCAGAACCAATAGATGTAACTAAACCGCAATCTGCAATGGTATAGTAACTCTGAAGATTATTTAGCATCTCATTTTCAATTACAAATTTTTTAAGGAATTGTTTAGGGATCAAACTTTGAATATATTCTTTATCGTATTCCATATCATAACCAATCATAATAAATTTTACTTGCGGAGTTACATTTTGCAAAAAATCGACAGCAGCGGAAATGAAAATATTGTGAGCTTTAACAGGTGAAAATCTAGCCACATGCAAAAATACAAAATCCTCATCGTTAATACTTAACTTATTTTTCAAGTCGGAATCTTGCGAATCGATTTGTGGAATTTTAATACCGATTGGGATGAATTCAATAACAAGTTTATCATAGATTGCTCGATATCTCTTGAAATGCTTTGAGGAAGTAACAATTACACCGTCGATATATTTTCGATGAAATTGCTTTGAAAAGATTATTTTTCTAAGTGGTCTTATATCACCTCTAGTGCGTATAAATGGAATATTTAAATTCTTTGCTGCAATTGCAGCCGGAATCTCGCTCTCTCCTCTGTGCCCGTTAATCAGATGTATATTATTCGATTTAATTACTCTTTTAAGAGCTACTATATTGGTGAAGAAATTTAACTCAGAAGAAAAGTTTACGTTTTCAATCGTCTCTAAACCATAATTTCTGGACTTCTTGATAACTGGTGTTCCAGGATTACCCATTAGATAAACGTTTATTCCATTGTCTTTTAATGCCTTGGATAATGTTAAAGCGTAATATGCACAGGCATTAAACCATCGTACATCGATTATTTGTAAGACATTCATCTTTTTCTTTATTGTTTTTTTTCCCTGTTCTCTATCATATTAATAAAATACTCTTCCACTCTATCTATCATAACATCGAAGGAAAAATACTGCTCAACTCTCTTTCTGCCTTCATTCCCCATTCTGTTTCTAAGTTCTTGGTCGTGAATAAGGAATTCGATTTTCTCTTCTAGTTCCTTTGGGTCTTTATCATTCACCAGAAATGCCGTTTCATTTTCTTTCACTGCTTCGACTATTCCACCAGCTCGAGATGCGACAATAGGTCTTTTGAGAGCCATTGCTTCAATAAGCACTTGCCCAAAAGGCTCAATAACAGATGGCAGTATAAATAAATCATAACCTGCAATGTGTTTATTAATTTCACTCCTATCATCATAATATCCTGCAAAAAAAACTTTATTTCCTATACCCAAATTTAATGCTAATTGTTTTAGAACAGGTTGGTATGCTCCTTCACCAATCATCACTAATCTAATCTTCGGGTAATTTTGGCTGATTTTTGCAATCGCCTGAATAAGGTATTGATGACCCTTTTGAATCTCTAATCTTGAGGCTGTTCCGCAAATAAAACTCTCATCCGGCAAATTGTATTCATTGATTAGAAACGCATGACATTCCTTATATTCTTGTGTGTAGTTATCAAGATTTACCCCAACGGGAATAACTGTTACCTTTTTATTTAACCATTTGTATTCTTCCAATTGAGCCTTTAATGATTTTGAGGGTGCAATAATTCCATCTACTAATTTATCGTAAGTCCATCGAAATTTGATATTATTTTTTAGCTGCACCATACCCTTTCGTGAAATAACTTTTATATTTTTGTTCGCCATTCTTGCAGCTATTCCACCTAATCTTAGATCTTTATTATGGCACACACATAAAAGCTCTATACTCTCCTTTTTAAGAATATTCCTCAGTTTCACTATCCGGATAGGATCGAAATCTGGGCCAATACTGATTCTATACGTTTTGATGCCTGCCATTTCAGCTCTCTTAATAAACTTACTTCCAGGTCTGCCAATTATTATAGAATGATGACCTCTCTTTTTCAGTCCAGAAGCACAGTTAACCATCCAATTTTCCAATCCACCCCAACCTGTGAGTTCAACAGCATTTATAAAGGCAAACCTATGTTGTTTTGTATTCTTTTCCATTATATCTCAATTTCGTTATATAATTCCTAGAATATATTCAGTCAATTCATCCACAGTTGGAGGTGGATAAAAAGCCTTTTGCCCAGACGGATTAAAACGTCCAACATTATCAACCATGAATATCGCAACAGTCGGAACATTCACAGCTGAGGCAAGGTGAAGCAATCCTGTATCGTTAGATACAAAAAGTCTGCATTTGCTAATCAACGAGCCAACATTACCTATCGATGAAAGCTTAACTGGTCGAATATTCTTCGACTTAATTGTTATTCTCTCGAAATCATCCATTTCTTCAGGACCATAAAAAATTAGTATATTACTTTTGGTCGATATTCTTTCGGCAACCTTAATTAACTTACTTATTCCCCATTGCTTTTCCCCTCTGGCTCCGAGATTGACCCCCACGATAGGCTTTTTGTTGTTTATAAAAGAGTATTCCTCTAACTGATTTTCAGCCCAGTTTAGCTCATCCATTGTTGGATTAAACATTAAATTTGGGAGCTTATTCAATCTTACAATTGGAGATAGAATATGTGCAAGTATACCTGCTTCATACTGGATATTTGGATCTATATCAACCTCATAGTTTAAAAAAGCTAAACTATTTTTCCTTTTATATCCCAACCGAATACTTGCACCGCTCAAGTAAGTAAACATTATGCCATTTAGCGAGACAACATCCTTTGACGAAAGATCTATGGCTAAATCGTATTCAATTTTTCTAATTTTTTTAATATATTGAAGTAACTTTAAAGGATTTTTTAAAAAGCTCCTTTTATCAAAGCTAATAATATTGTCAAGAAAACCCAAATTCTCCCAAAGACGAGAAAATTTTTTTGATATTAATCCATCGATTCTTGCATGTTTAAATTCACTCCTTAAAACTTTCAATGCAGGAGTTGTTAATAACATATTTCCTATTCGTTCATCCTGACGAACAACTAAAATTTTATTAATTCTCTCACTGTTTAATGTCTTCGGTTTGCTTCTAATAAATAAACGAATAATAGCAATTAAAAACTTTTTCCCGAAACTTTCAATTTGCTTTCTCAAATTCATTTCATTACATGATTTTCAATTGCTTCACATAAATTTGTGAACCAATAAATTAGGAAAAAAAAATTAGGCAATGTATATCTTTTAAATCGACTTCTTGCTATTTAATTATATCATTATATTATATTGTAACGTGTTTAAAAAGGAGGGAAAAATGAAATACTGTTTAACTTCAGCAACAATATTAATTATTCTGCTAGTTGGATTAAGTGCGCCAGTAATGCCAGAATCTATAAATCCAGAAATGGCGAATATTGTTGCTCAGAACCAAATTAATATCGAAAGGCTTTCCAAACAGAACAAACAACAAGAAATCAAGGAAAAATTTATCGAATTTTCAATTTCTAAGGTCAGAACACTTACTGATTCAGAATCCAAGAAAACATTAGCCTATGTTTTCATCCTTAAACCTTGGGGATATATTATTGTTTCAATAGATACAGATATTCGACCTGTAATTGCCTATTCATTTACATCAGATTTTTATTTCGACGAAACACAGCAGAACATTCTTTTACACATGCTTAGAACAGATATGAATAATCGTTTAAATACTCTTAGCTTAGTGTCACAACAATTAATTAAGCGAAATAACCAAATGTGGGATTCATATTTAGATTCCGATAGTTTATTTCTAATCAGAATGGCTATGACAGCAATCTATGGTCCGCTCATAGATACGCACTGGGATCAGGGTCCTCCATACAACGATAAATGTCCCATAGATCCGGGATCGGGAGATAGGTGCGTTACTGGTTGCGTACCTCTCGCTGTCGGGCAAGTATTAAATTATTGGGAGTATCCTGCAGATGTATCTTTTAATTCATCTGAGAGTTATACCGCGAGTATTGGACGCGTCGATGCACCAAGTGCCTCGATGGATACAATAGATTACAATGGTTACTGTATATTTCCCGATACTTCAGTAATAGCCGATCTTCTTTTTGCATGTGGCGTTAGTGTTCGTGCGAATTATACCCGAACTGCAACAAGTGCTTCAGTTTCTGTTATACCTTATTTGGGCAAATGGAGATTCGCCACCGGTTATAGTATGGGTCCTGCTGAACCAACTTTTTATTCTATATTGTCACAGAGTATGAAAGATAGAAAACCTGCTCCTATGAGCCTTCACTCCTCTTCTGGATCACCACCGGGACATTGTGTAGTTTGTGACGGATATAAAGATAGCGGTGAATTTCACATCAATTTCGGTTGGGGTGGTCTATCAGATGGATGGTACAATCTTCCAACGGATAGACCTGCTGGATATGATATAGTAGCTCAGGCTCTTGTAAATCTTGCTGCACCCAGTTTTCCAGATACACATATCTTTGAACCGATAACCGTACGAGTACCAGAGGACTATCCTACAATTATGGATGCGATGATAGATTGTTGCGCTGGAGTGTTCGCTTTTGCCGTTGATACAATTGTACTTTCAGACGGTAGATTTACAAGTGGAGGAAATGCTGCAATCGATTTTAACAACGCTACGTTTGTGATAAAATCGGCATCCGGAGCTGAAGCATGTACCATCGACTGTGAAAGCATAGGACCAGCGTTCTATTTCAGGAATGGCGAAGGTACTAATTGTGTAATCGAAGGACTTACAATTATAAACGGCAGTCGCGGTGGAATTTCCTGCATTGGCACAAGTCCTGTAATTAAAGATTGTATAATATCAAATTGTTCAGGTGAAAATGGTGGTGCTGTTTCAATGACATTTGGTTCTAATGCAAGATTATATAACAACATATTCATCGATAATCGTTCTTCTCAATTAGGTGGCGGAATATATTGTGCTAACGGTTCGCAACCTATAATCAAGGGAAATATCATTCAGGGAAATGAATCCAGAATAGACGGTGGTGGAGTTTATATCCTCGATGCAAATCCAACAATGGATGGGAATGTTATAAAAGACAACGAAGCAATTAACGGAGCTGGATTGTATATCAAGAATTCAAGTCCAAGAATTGAAAACAACATGATTCATGATAATTTTGCAACCGGTATCGGTGATCGAGATGGCGGAGGTGGTTTATATCTCTTTAATTCCAATGCACACTTAGTAAATAACACTATAACTCAAAATGAAGGCGGTTTCGGTGGTGGATTGTATTGCATCGAGCACTCGCATCCTGTTTTGTTAAATAATATCTTTTGGGAGAATCGAACCTTAGGTGGTGGACAGGAAATATTTGTTAAGTGGTTAAGTCTCAATTATTGCAGTCTTTATGTCGCCTATACAAATATTAATCAATCCTTGGGTTCTTGCATTTTTCTATCTCCATGTATCATTGAATGGGGTCCAGGAAATATTAATAATAATCCGGATTTTGAGGACACTGAGTTGCATCTTTCATCATCATCCCCATGCGTAGATCGAGGAAATGAATACTGCATTTCTCCATTTACGAGCGATACAATATGGGCTTCATCAAAGGATTTTGAACGTGGTAGAAGACCACACGGTGCAAACTATGATATGGGAGCCGATGAGTATGGCGTTTCGTGTATTTCCGAATCTAAAACTCAAACACTAATTAGAACTGTATTAACTGCTTTTCCCAATCCTTTTAATTCCTCGTGCAGAATAATCGTGCCTACTGGGTCGAAAATTGAAATCCTTAATCTCTCTGGGAAATGCATTTATAACACAACTGTTTCTGGAAGCAATTTCAATTGGCAACCGGACAATCATTTAAATTCAGGAATTTACCTTGTTAAAGCAATAAAAGGCAATAAAACCTATAGCACAAAAGTTCTGTATCTAAAATAACAGTGCTATTCACAATACATTTATGTTAAGGCGGAATAAATCCGCCTTTTTTTTTCGATTATGGCTTATTAGGTTATAATAAAATGCATATTTGACATACTATAAGCAACAAACAAACCGTGTTATTTAAGTCAAAGAGCCTATTTACACTTAATAATAGATAGATTATCAATAATATATTATAAACAATGATGTGCAAAAGAATAAACAACTTTTAGTTTCAAACAAAATAATTTGAAAAAAATTTTAATTCTCTGTTTAATTCAGTTCAATAATGTATATATTTATTCCGAGGATAGTTGAAATATCAGCATTGAGATTAATATAATCGAAACAACAATGCTTTGAGGTTTCTATATGTACGATACAAATCAAAATAGTCTTTTTAATGGGGATTATGAAAACTCACTCCTAAACCCCGAGCAGCTGGATAGAATTGAATTGATATATATTCTATCGAAGGAAGAGAATGTCTTCGATGATTTAATGGATCAATTAGCATATTTTGGCTGTTCAATAACTTTTTGTTCTAAGGTTCGGGATTTAGTAAGAAAGGTATCTAATTCTAAACCATCAGTAATAATAATTAACACAGATTATATAAACGAAAATCGTGAAGATATTAATGAAATCAGAAAACTGAAAATCTCTTATATCGACATTCCTATATTCTTTATCACAAAAAAAGATGATTTTGATACCCGATTGAGAGTTGTAAAAGCTGGTGGAGATGCTCTTTTTAGAGAACCTTTTGAAGTATCTGAATTGATTGATAGTATTGACAAATTAAATATATTCAGGCATAATATTCAATATAAAGTGCTAATAGTAGATGACGATCAACTCGAAGCACAATATTACTCTTCCATACTGCAATCTGCTGATATGATTGTGAAAGTTCTAAAACAACCTGAAAGAATCCTTAAAACTATGACAGAATTCAATCCTGAGCTTGTTTTAGTGGACATACATAAATCGAGTCTTACTGATCTTGAAATTACCGCAATAATCCGACAGGAAACTACATTTATCTGTGTCCCGGTTATACTACTATCATCCGGAAACGATACAGGTAAGCAATTAGAGGCAATGAGAATAGGCTCCGATGATTTTCTAATCAAACCCATAATCCCAGAATTCCTCATATCCACAGTAACCGCAAGAGCCAAAAGACTTCGCATATTACGATCCTTTATGATCCGCGACAGTTCCACAGGACTCTTGAATCATACCGGAACAAAGGAACAATTGAACATTCAAATTGTTAAAGCTAAGAGAGAGAAATCCCGCCTATCTTATGCAATGATCGATATAGACGATTTTAAAATAGTCAATGATACATACGGTCATTTGATTGGAGATCGAGTTTTAAAAAATCTTGCAAGACTTTTTAAACAACTTGTAAGAAAAACCGACATAATAGGTCGTTACGGTGGAGATGAATTTGCTGTAATTCTCCCAGATACAAGTATAAGCAACGCAATGAAAGTTTTGGATAGAATACGCAACAATTTCGCTAATATCAAGCATCAATCGGAATTCTCGGAATTCAATGTTACATTTAGCTGCGGGATATCATCGTTCCCGGAATGCCCAACAGACCAAATAATAACAACCAAAGCGGATAAAGCTCTTTACAAAGCGAAAAGCAGCGGAAAAAACTGTGTGTTAATTGCGTAAAAAAGGAAAAGAGATTTAGAATATGCATTTACGCGAATACTAATATTCGTATAATATATACTATATAGAATTATTGAATTATTATACATATTATTTGCAGGAAATGAAGCAATATTAAAAGAATAACGAACTTAATATAATCTTAACCTCCTTTTTGTTATTTAATATTTACTATTTTTCCTTTTATAATGTCACCAGACTTAGTAAGACTTACTACATAAAAGTGAAGTCCTTGTTCAAGATTATCAAAGACAAATTGATTACTTCCCTTTCTGGCATTAATCTGTGTAGATATTACTTTTCTACCGTTGATATCGAACACATTAATTGAAACTTGTTGATTTGTCGGGGAATAAAAGTGTAGAAATTTATTACAGATACATGATGTATTACCTATTGTTTTTGAAGATGAAGTATAATTAGTAATGTCTTCATATTTACCCAATGTATATACATAAACATTTCTACCTCCCTTAATAAATATTTCGCTTTGCCCATCACCATTAAAATCTAATGAAATTATATTCACATAGTAATTAATATGACCATAAATATCCACTTTATCTATGCTATATTCATAGATCGCTCTATAATCAAAAACAGGATCGAGAATGTATAGTTTAAAATTAAAAACAGACATTAGGATTCTATCTTTACCTATTATACACGCAACATCTTTCGAACCATCACCGCTTTGGTCGGTTACTGGAACTATATTTGTCATTACTGGAAGCATTGTTGTATCAGAGATACCTATTATGGAAGATATATTTATTCGAGTGCAAATTAGAGAATCTACATATCTAATTTCAAACAATTTAAAAAACCAGAAAGGGTGAGTTCCAAAATGACAAAGTAAAACATTACCTTTTTTCGATAAATCATCTATGGGGCTCATACAGAATTCTCCGTTACATAATATCATATGTGGAAACTCAGAAAGAATTGTATCTCTCGAGCCTATTTTTTGTTGGAAAACTCGACTTATTATATCACATGGACGACTAAAGCTATATCCTGCTTGAGTTCCAATATAAAGCTCTTTCGTATCATCTCTATTAAGGTCTACTCCAGCCATTGCTATGCCATATCTATTAAAATAATCTCCACTCCATCTAATATATGAATCCGTATCAGGAGGATCGGCACCCCAAATAAAATAAACTTGACCTTCATGACCAATACCTCCTTCGCAAGAAGGAGCAGATATAACAAAATCATCATATCCATCCGAGTTCCAATCTCCAACACCCGTAATGTTTTGACCAAATTCAGCATAATATGAATAAAAAAAAGATGTGTCAGACATTGTCCAATCGACAGTGGTGTCCATAGGATCTCCACCAAAAAACAAAAAAACTCTTCCCATTGGAAAAGCAAAAAGATCACTACGATTGCACCAAAATGGCATTCCCAATGCAATATCATCCCAACCATCACCATTCACATCTCCAATATTTTCTATTGTCATTATAGGATTAATAAGGCATCCATCAGTAACATCACTAATAAAGTTTATTTCTAATTTAGATGAAAAATCCCATTCTGGATTGCCATAGTAAATCACAACTCTTGAACTAATATCATAATCAGGCGTTGCAGATCCGCCATAAGCATAACAAGCAGCAAAATCATCGTATCCATCCTTATTAATATCCCCAAGAGATGAGAGAGCCATAGTAAATCTTTCATCTCGAGTCGAGTCTGGATACAGTGTATCCACCGGTGTTAGTTCTATCGTTTGTGCAAAAAGGACAGAAGAAAAGAGGAGAAAAATTACAATCAAATTTTTCATAATGATCTCCTAATAAAATATGCTATTTAGTAATGTCTAAGGATGAACTTCATTTTGTCAAGTAGAAAATAATTTTATTTAAAATAATAATTGATTGTCAATAAGGATATTATGGTTTACTTTATGCATGATTATTTAATTATTATCATTTTACCTTTTAATAAGAATTAAATAATGACTTACATATTGTACTTATTCGTGGAAATATTATATTATGATTTTTCTTTAATAACCTCCTTAATTACTTTCAATAATTCTCTTGTAGTGTACGGTTTTTTAAGAAAATGGTAGCCTTTCTCCTTTATTGAAATCCATCGAGACTTCTCGTCCGCATAGCCACTTGTTAGCATAACTGAGAGTTTTGGATTTTGTGCTTGAAGCTCTTCTACTAATTCAACACCACTTTTCCCAGGAAGCACAACGTCTGAAACTACAATATCAAATTCTCTATGTTCTATATTAAAAATATTTACTGCTTCATTTGCATTTGCAGCTTCGAATACGACATAACCTTTTTCTCGAAGAACTTTACAAATAATAGTTCTAATCCTATTCTGATCCTCTACAAAAAGGATCCTTTCTCCGCTCCCTTGTAACTCAGTCGATCGAATCTCTTTCTCGAAATTCTCTTTCTTCTCGGTTGTAAATACTGGTAGATAGACCTTAAAAGTTGAGCCCTTTCCCGGTTCACTATATACATTCAGGAAACCATTGTGTTGCTTCACAATGCCATAGACTACAGAAAGTCCTAATCCTGTGCCCTCGGGCTTTGTTGTATAGAAAGGTTCGAAAATATGGTCCAATTTGTGCTTATCTATCCCTTTCCCTGTATCCGTAATTGATGTGAGTACATATTTACCAGGTTTCACTTGAAAAGCTTTTGAAACTGTTCCTTCCGATATGCCAACACTTTCGATTTTAATAGCTAACTTTCCTCCTTCAGGCATTGCATCCCGAGCATTAACAATAAGATTCATTAAAACCTGTTCGATCTGTCCCGGATCTGCCCTCACATATTCGGAATATGTGCTAAAAGTTGTTTCGAAATCAATATCCTCCCCAATTACACGGTTCAACATTTTTTCCATATTCGCCACAAGAACATTAAGGTCAATTAATTCAGGCTGGATCACTTGCCTACGTCCGAAAGCTAAAAGCTGTCGTGTAAGAGAAGCTGCACTCGATGCGATCCCATAAATTTCCTCAATATTCTCTTTATAGGTCGCCTTTTCACTTACTTTATCCAACAAAAGATCACAATTCACAAGAATTCCTGTCAGTAAATTATTGAAATCGTGAGCAATTCCTCCAGCCAAAGTACCAATTGCTTCCATCTTTTGAGATTGAAGAAGTTCTTCTTCAAGCAACTTGCGATCGGTGACATCTCGTGTAGTTTCAAGTACTTGATAAATATCTCCATTTTCATCAAAGAGCGGATAACCATAAACCTCAAAGAATTTAATGAAACCATCGGGTAAGGAGAATGAAGTTTCTACTTTTGCTATATCTCGTGTTTCAAATACCTTTTGTACTGCACAGACTTTACATCTTTCCTTTCGACCATGATAAACTTCATAGCAATAATTACCAATCGCGTCCTCTTGAGTTATATTTTTAAGCTCCAATAAACTCTTATTTGTCATCAGTATTCGATAATTCTTATCAACAACATACATCGGATCATTGACTCCATCAAACACAGCTTGAAGCTTTGCTTTGCTTTCTTTTAATGCCTCCTCTGCTCGTTTGCGCTGAAGTCCTATTGCAATCTGATTGGACACAAACTCCAATAATTTCACATCCTTTGTTGTATATGCAGAAACATCATCGTAACTCTGAACTGTAATTATACCTACAACTTCATTGTCGAACTTCAAGGGTACGCCCAACCAAATTTCCGCAGAAGTTCCAATCATCTTAACTTTCCCTGCTTTGGTTAATTCATCCATTATTTTTTTCGTTGCAAGAAGAGGTTTACCAGTTCTAATTACATAAGCAGTAGGCGTTTTGCCTAAAGGAAAACTTGTATACTTATCCTTTTCATCTATTTTGAAAGTGAAAGAAAGATTATCATTCTCCTTGTCATATAACCCCAAAAGAAAATTCGTTGTATCAATGATCTTACTCAGATGTTTCCGGATTGAAACACATAACTCCGAAATATCTTTTGAAGTATTCACTGCATTAGCAATATTTTGTAATACCAATTGCGTTTCTATGGCTCGCTTATGCTCAGTAATATCAATAGATACACCTAACACTGCAGGGATTCCCGCAGTTGTAAATGGAATTTTGGTTGTCTCTAAAACAACAGTAGGACCGTCGCGATAAGTAAAATTCTCTTCAGGTATAAATTTAAGTTTTCCACCATCGATAACCTCACGATCATCTTTCAAATACATTTCATATTCATCGACAAGGGGACCAAGTAATTCTTGGTGAGTTTTATTAATTATATCTTCTGTAGTTGTTCCGTAACCATCCGCAGTGGCTTTGTTGGCTAAGAGGAAACGACCATCTCTGTCCTTAGCATAGATCATATGAGGTACAAGATCAATAACCTGCCTTAACTGAGCTTTGCTTTCGTTTATAGCTTCCTCCATTCTCTTACGCTCGGTGATATCTCGGCTGTATACCAACATACCCGTAAAATTCCCCTGTGCATCTGTCAACGGAACACCTTTGTGCCAAACATCGACTGTGCTTCCATCACTCCTCACAATTTTTATTTCTCCAGCAATAGGTTTTTGTTGCATCATCTGAGGAATCTCTTTACTAGAGGATGGAACTAGGGAGGGATTCACAAACTCGGACACATTCATACCAATAAGTTCATCCCTTGAGCGCCTATGGAGAATAGTTGCGCTGCGACTACAATCTATAACGACACCTTCAGTATCCGCAACAATCACCGAATCCGGTGCAGAATCGAAAAGCAGTCGATAACGTTCCTCGTTTTCTCGAAGTGCTTTCTCTGCTCTCTTTTGATCAGTGATATCCTTAACGACTTCTATAACTTTGTCGACTGTTCCATCCGGATTGGGTAACGGTGCTGAAAGCAATCCATAACATCTTCCATCCGCTGCTACCAGCTCAATGCTTTCCACGGTTCTATTTTTTATTGCCTTTATCATAGGACATAAATTACAAGGTTCTTTCAACCCCATATACTTCTCATAACATAATTCCCCTATTGCATCCTCAAATCTTTCCTTTAACATCTCATTTTGAAACAGTATTCTGTAGTCGATGCCAACTATATCTATACCGATTTCTGTACGTGATAACCCATCTAATATAGATTGTACTTTATTCCTTTCCTCTCTTAGCTTTTCTTCTGCCTTCTTCCGTTCAGTGATATCTATACCCGTGAAAAGCACACCTACAGTTTTATCTCTTTCGTATAACAACGCTTCCCCTTCGGAGAATAATATTGTATGAATTGAGCTATCTTTCGCATACATGTCGACTTCAAGTTCCGGTGTATGTTCTCCTTTGAATGCTTTTTCTATTTCTATAGCCACGATCTCTTTGTGTTCTGGAACGATAAAATCGAGAGGATTCTTACCAATAACTTCCTTTTCTGAGTGTCCCATTATTTTCAAAGCTGTACTATTGGCGTTTTTAATTCTACAAGTTGAGCTTATTACTAAGTTTATTGAAGGACTTTCCTGATAAAGAAATCTAAATCTCTCTTCACTTTCCTTTAAATTTTCCCGTGTCATTACCAACTTTTTTTCAATGTTAATTTTTTCAACCACTTTTTCGACTGTACTCAGCAGAAGGTTCCTCCAATCTGCAGTCTTAATAATATAGTCTTTCGCTCCGAGCTTCATCATTTCCACAGCAATCCTCTCGTCACCTTGACCAGTGATGACAATAAACGGTATTTCCAAATGCTTTAGCGCAAGATGTTCAATGAGTTGTTTTCCATCCATATCGGGTAATTTATAGTCGAGTAATAGGAGTATATTAGGATCCTCGAGAATTTTCTCAATCGCAGTCACGCCATCATAAGCATGAGCAGTTCGAAAACCTGCTTTCACTAAGGTCTTCTGAATCAGGCGATTAAGTCCTTTGTCATCTTCAACTATAAGAATGGTACTTAAAGAAGAGATTTCTGACTTATCATCACCTTGGTGTTTTTTAGTCTTCATGATTCCTCTCCTCGTCGCAATATAATATATTACGATAATTTACAAATCTTTATGATAAGCTTTATGTTTCGTAAATATCTCATTATTCTTTACTTTCTCATATAAACTAGTCTCATTCAGGTTATAAATTTAAAAGTCGATCCTAATCTTTCGCTATTTATCAAGTTTGAAAGTAAATTATAGATATTATATTATATTAATGAATACAAAACTTTTCGAAAGTTTTATTAATTATAAATCTGTCGATATTGAGCCTAATTTTCATTTGATTTTGATGGAATTTCTGTATTAAAAGACGATATGTTGTTCAAGAAGATCAACTACATATCTTGTATTAACTTTAATAATTGAAATAACTATCACAACTTATGTTATTGCTCTTGTGACCTCTATAGTCGATTCTATTAGCTTATCCTTGCTTCTGCTGTAGATGCTATGTTATATAAATTTGAATTAGTGTTTATAAAACTTTGTAAAAGTATTCACTTTCAAATTTTTAAATACATTTTTTTATTCACCATCAATAACAGGAATTTCCACAACTAATAAAAATAATCCCAATTTTCTCATTGCTTCGATGAAATCATCATAATCCACAGGCTTAACTATATAATTATTGCACCCAAATACATGGCAATTCTCAACCTCCCTTGGGTCGTTTGTAGTCGTCAACATTATAACAGGCATTTTCCGCAATTCCTTGTCTTCCCTAATCTTTCTAAGCACTTCTACGCCATCGACTTTCGGCATCCGGATGTCCAGAAGCAAGAGATATGCGACACCTATTTTCCGATGTGGTCCATCTCCTTTTTGGAAAAGGAAATCTAGTATTTCCTGCCCATCCCTGAAATGCAAAATTCCATTCAGTACTCCAGCACGTTGTAAATTCTTCTCGATAAGTTTTGCATGCCCCATATCATCTTCAGCGATAAGAATAATCACTTCCTTTTTCATCATTTTTTACCTCTATTCTATTACTACATTTATTAAATATTTTATTTCATTGGAATTGCTACATAAAACTTACTGCCCTTGCCATATTCAGATTCAACCCAGAT
>JAUWMV010000051.1 GCA_030613005.1 bacterium
GATATGCACGGTGTTGAGGTTCGTAGTTTCGTAATTGAAAAATTAACAGATTCGAGAGAATATAAAGACCGTGCCTGGGATGGTTTCGACGACGATGGCAATCCTCTTCCTCCAGGTGTTTATATGTGGATAGTTATTATGAGAGACACTGAGGAAGTCCTTTGTACTGGAACTATTACGCTTGCTAGGTAAACTGAGATAGACATACGGATATTTTTGAGCCCCTTCAAAAGAGGGGCTCTTTTTATTACAAGATGATGCTTCCTTTATAATGATTATTTGCTCTTTTCAGATGATTCGGTTTATCGGAAAATTTAGCACTTACGAAGTATTCGATAGTCCAAAGAATTAGGATATTTATGCTTGCAATTATATATTCAGACGAAAATCCATTGGTCGTTGCTTTATGGATGCGCATGATAGGTTTACATTGTATCATAAAGACGGATTGTTTCGAGAGGAAAATAATCGATAACACATTTAGACAAGGATAGTAATATCGATAATGAGTTTAAATCCGGTTTTGTGGCTATTGTGGGACGTCCGAATGTGGGCAAGTCCACATTGCTGAATCGTATGCTTGGAGAAAAGATTGCTATCGTTACGCCCAAGCCACAGACTACTCGAACCCGAATTTTGGGGATTATTCACTCCGAGAGATATCAGATTGTGTTTGTGGACACCCCCGGGATTCACGATCCGAAATGCACCTTGGACAAAGTGTTAGTGAGAAATGCATTCAGGGCTGTTCGCGACTGCGATGTTATTGTTTACGTTTGTGATGCAACCGAGTTGAATTTAATACAATTAGACTGGGACATATTAAGCGGTATTCATAAAAGGAACAAAGCACCAATTATTGTAACACTTAACAAAATCGATTTAAATAGTAGAATAAATTTAGAGGAAATAGAGCGAGTATTTACTACACTTTTGAAACCGAAGCTCATTCTTCCAATTAGTGCATTAACAGGTGAAAATATTTCGCTATTGCTTGAGAATATCGTACAGAATTTAACTGTTGGGCCCCCGTTTTACGATAAGGACGTTATAACCGATCAGAAACCGTTTGAGACTGCAGCGGAGACAATTCGGGAAAAAGTTATCGTGTCCTTTAGGCAGGAAGTGCCATATCAGACCGCAGTGGAGATAACTCTAATGGAGCCAAAGAAAGATAACCAAAAGATTTTGCATATTCAGGCGGATATTATTGTGTCGAGTCCTGGGCAGAAGGCGATAGTTATCGGAAAAGACGGTGGGAAAGTTAAAGCGATAGGCTCCGCGGCTCGCAAGGAACTGGAGGAAGTGTTTGATACAAAGATATTCCTTGAACTGTGGGTTAAAGTTCGACCAAACTGGTTTAAAAAGGACTTATATATAAAAATATTTGGGTATGACAGATAGATTTCAGGGCATTGCTATTGCATCGTCCATGCTTATGAAGCTATGTGCTCTCTTTTCCCTCTCCTAGGGGAGAGGGTGATTCCGACGATAGTCGGAATCGGGTGAGGGGGTGAAATCGGAATCGGGTGAGGAAAAAAAAGAAACGAAAAAAATTTAAAAAAAACGGAAAAAGATGTTGACAAAGAATTTTACATTTATATCTTATTATTAGAACGAAAAACCGAAATGGTCGAATGTTTTAATATTTAATGAAAGGTTTAAATTGGATCTATATATTGAAAAGAAAGAGTATATCGTTAAATCTGCTCAAAAGCTGTTTTCTCGTTTTGGCTTTCTGAAAACCACTGTTGACGAAATAGCTAAGTCAGCTCGAATGGGAAAGGCATCGATTTACCATTATTTTAAGAGTAAAATTGATATTTTCCGTGAAGTTGTGGAGATGGAAAGAAAAGTAATTGAACGGGAGGTTAATAAAGCCACTGAAGAGGTGAAAACTCCTCAGCAAAAAATAAAAGCATTTGTAATGACTAAGATGAAATATCTTCAGGAGCTTACGAATATTCACAGTGTATTAAAGGAAGATGATCTGGATCACTACTCGTCTATTAGGAGAATTAGGGAAAAGGATTTCTTGGGGGAAATTGAGCTTGTTAAGTCGATTCTTGAGGATGGTGTAAAGAAAAACATTTTTATTATTAGGGATACTAACCTTGCAGCATTTGCATTTATCTCGGCTCTAAAAGGCTTGGAATATCCCTGGACAATAAAAATTCCCTCACTAGAGATCGAAAAGAACGTTGATACGATTTTAGAAATTTTGTTTAACGGGATTGTGAAACGATAATTTTTTTACAATGGAATCGAACAAAAAACTAGTATAGTCTAATAGTAGAAATGAATATTAATTTTTGTAAAACAAATTTAAAATAGGAGGAATAAGTTGATAGAAACAATCAAAAAAGGGCTTCATCTCACACTTGGAGCATTTGCGATGTCAAAGGAGAAAGCCGAGAAGCTTATCGACGAGCTTATTAAGAAGGGCGAAGCGAGAATGGAAGAAAAGCCGGAATTGGTGAAAAAGATACTTGAGCGTGCGCAGGAACAGGAAAAGAAAGTTGCTGAATTAATTGATCGCGCAGTACAAAAAGCGGTTGAAAAAGCAAAAATTGCAACCAAAGAAGATATCGAGAATTTAAAAGAGAAGGTAGACTTAATTGTAAGAAAGATGAAATAATATGACCACAAATCTTCTTTATCGCACAGAAAGATATCGTCATATAATCAGTGTTCTGGTTCGATGGGGTGTAGTCGAACTCACAGGACATATTCTAAAGTTGCCTTCGCTGAAAAGAGTTCCTGAAGCTGAGCGATTAACCAGAGGAGCACGTTTTAGAAAGGCTCTTGAGGAATTGGGTGGTACTTTCATTAAGATCGGGCAGATACTGAGCGTTCGACCAGATATCGTCCCTCTCGATGTTTGCTCTGAGCTTAGCAAACTACAAGATCAAGTGCCACCCGCTCCATTTGAAAAAATTGCTCAAATACTTACTCAGGAATTCGGTGCTTCTTTTGACGAGGTATTCTTAGAATTTGAAACTGAACCTGTTGCGGCTGCATCATTGGCGCAGGTTTACCGTGCCAAGACAAAATCCGGTGAAACTGTTGCTGTAAAAGTTCTTCGCCCGAATATACGTCAGCAAATTAACTTTGATATTAGTCTTATGAGACAAATCGCTGAAGCTGGAGAGCTTATTTCTCCTATTGTCTCTGAAATGAACCCAATGCTATTTGTAGATGAGTTCGCTCGGTCGCTGCGAAGGGAAACAGATTTAATTTGGGAAAGGCGTAATATTGATCGGTTTAAGTCGCTCTGTGCCAACGATGACACAGTTTATATTCCCAATACTTATCCAGAATTATCCACGAAGAATATACTCGTTATGGAATTCATTGATGGAATAAAGGTTTCGGATATGCAAAAACTTAAGGATAATGGTATTTCTCTTGAAACAATTGTGGAAAGAGGTGCGGCTTTCATTGTCCATTCTATTTTCGACTATGGGTTCTTTCATGCTGACCCTCATCCCGGTAACATATTCGTTCTACCAGAAAATGTTATTGCAATATTGGACTACGGAATGGTTGGTTATGTGGAAGAAATTACGAGGAATTCATTGTTTTATATGGTTAGAGGCGTTGTTAAAACCGATGTGGATCTATTTATGCGTGGACTTGAAGCTATATCTGTTTTGCCAGTTGGTACCTCAGAGCGTGAGATTCGTAGAGACATTGCTGAAATGATTCACAAATATGCTGATATTTCACTGCAAGATCTAAATTTGAGCGAAATAGGCGAGGATTCGTTCTCGCTTTTCCGTCGATTCAAGCTCCGTATTCCAGCAGATCTGTCCATGCTTGTAAAGGCACTTATTACGGTTGAAGGTCTTGGAAGAACGATTGCTCCTGGGTTCAAAACTGTGGAATTTCTTCAACCATATGTGAAGCAATATGTTTACAAAAGATGGTCTCCAAGTAAGATTTTTATTTCAGCTGGAGCTCTTCTTGAGGATGCACTGAGAACATCGATGAAATTGCCCGATAGATTAAATAAAATCACCGAAAAACTTCAAAGAGGTGAATTAACGGTGAATTTAGAGCATCGTCGATTAGAAAAACTCACAAGAGAAATCAACAGATCGAGCAATCGTCTTTCAGTGGCAGTAATAATAGCGGCTCTGCTAATTTCGTCGGGTCTGGTGATGTCATTAGGCAAAGGACCACAGTTCTTAGGTTTCCCCGCTATAAGCTTCTTTAACTACGGTATTGGTGTAATTTTAGGACTTTATCTTGTTTTTGATATGCTAAGAAAACGAAAATTTTAAATAGAGATAAAAGGAGATATGAAATGCTAACAATTACTGAAAACCCCTTAGCGACAAGTCTAGCAAAACAAGCTGCTAATATTGGCAGCAAGTTCGGGATTTGGAAGTATATACTTCCGATTTTGGAAAAAGCCACTTACAAGATGGTTGTCGATAAGGGTGACCCAATTAAATCAGGTCCCAGGCGTGTGCGCGAGGACAAATTCTACATTGTTGCAAATGTAATAAGGGCTGCGTTCAAAGCATACGATCGCGGTTCGCCTGCTGTGCAAGATGTGGTAATCAAGATGTTTCTGCGCAATTTTCTGACGCCGACTGAGCAGAATGCTAAGGCAAAGAAATTCGAGGAGGAATACGGCACAAGACCACCAGAATTTCTAACTATTTCGCCAGGGGGAAAGTGCAATTTGCGCTGCAAAGGTTGCTATGCCGAAAGTGTTCCCACAGGATTGCCAGACTTGTCTGCAGAAACTGTCGAGCGCGTGCTATCCGAAAAATTTGAGAAATGGGGCAGTTGGTTTACTGTGTTTTCCGGAGGCGAACCATTTCTTTGGCGCGATGGAGATATCGATATTATTGAGATGGCGCGAAGACATCCCGAGCAATATTTTCTTGTCTATACTAATGGAACGCTTATTGATAAGGAAAAAGCAGCAAGACTCGCAGAGGTTGGGAATATGACTGTGGCAATCTCGGTTGAGGGATTTGAAAAGGAAACCGACGATCGTCGAGGAAAAGGAACCCATAAACGTATTCTGAATGCATTCAGTAACCTTCGCGAGGCTGGTGTGCCATTTGGTATTTCTACAACAGCTATACCTGAAAACGCAGAGCTTCTTGTCTCGGATGAAATGATAAAATACTATTTCGAGGAGCAGGGAGCACTATATCAATGGCTTTTCCAGTATATGCCCATAGGTCGCGGTGTTGATGTAGCAAAGCAGGTTCCTCCGGAGATCCGTCGCAAGATGTGGGAACGTGAGCAGGAATTGGTTCGCAAAGAGCGATTGTTCTTCGCAGACTTTTGGAACTGTGGGACATTCACGTCAGGATGTATAGCCGGTGGTCGTCAAGGTGGGTATATCTATATCGACTGGAATGGCAATATTTATCCTTGCGTCTTCGTTCCGTTCTGGAAAGACAATATTCATGAACTATATGCTCAGGGAAAAACTCTCACTGATGCTCTTTTCTCAGATCTTCTCACTGGAGTACGAGATTGGCAGAAGTCGTACAGCTATTTATGTCCGCCAGATTGTCGAGGTAATGAGATTCTTCCATGCATTATCCGCGACCACCATAAAGTAATGCATGATTTGGCTATTAAGACCGGTGCAAAACCGGGCTATAAGTCAGCTGAGGTTAGTCTACATGATCCGGAATATTACAATGCAATGATTCAATACGACAAAGAGGTCGCTGAACTTCTCGATCCAATCTGGGAGGAGAAGTATCGCGAGCCACATTGAAGCAAGAAGTAAAAATACGATGTTGTGATACATGATATCAATGAATTGAATAAGCATTATTTTCTCAGTCCCAAGAATATCTTTTTCAAGTAGCCCTCTCTATTCCCCAGTCCATTTCTAACCGAGGAGAAAGGATAGCATGAATCAATGTGCTTTTTTAGACCCTCTCCTTGGGGAGAGGGTGATTCCGACGACAGTCGGAATCGGGTGAGGGGATTAAAATCGAATTCGAAAGGTTAATGTAAAATGAAAAGTTAATCTGTTAGCACTCGATTGTAACTCTTCGTGAGCCATCGCTTGGTCCACTGTATGGTATGAAAAGTGATGATGCTTGTGGTGGTTAAGCTCTGGTTTTTCTGATTGTTGACTTAGATAATAATAACAATATTTAATATGCACTTCGAAATGATAAATATTATCGATAAGCCGAATTATCTTGACATTTTCGCTTGGCATGTTAAAAATAATGGGCAAACAGAACGACTTCGGAGGCACAATAATGCGTGTTAATAAATCGCTAATACCCACGTTAAAAGAGGAACCCTCAGATGCTGAGGTTACGTCCCACAAACTTATGATTCGAGCTGGTCTTATAAGGCAGCTTTCAGCGGGAATATATACTTTTCTGCCGTTTGGGTGGCGAGCTATGTTGAAGGCGATAAACATTATTCGGCAAGAGATGAATGCTATTGGTGGACAGGAATTGCTTATGCCATCCCTCAATCCCACAGAACTCTGGCATGAAACCGGTCGGGATCAGGATATGAAGGATATATTATTTTCAATAAAGGACAGGGATTTTCTTTTGGCACCAACTCACGAGGAAATTATTTCCGATATTGCACGCCGAGAGATTAGGTCGTTCAGAGAACTTCCGCAGATATGGTATCAAATACAGACAAAATTTCGCTACGAACCTCGACCGCGATTCGGATTGCTGCGATGTCGAGAATTCATTATGAAGGACTCGTACACACTTTGCGCAACACAGGAACAGTTGGATAAACTTTATAATCTTCACGAGTATGCCTACAGACGCATTTTCACTCGATGTGGACTAAAATACATTGTGGTTGGCGCATCGAGTGGGATGATGGGTGGTTCTGGATCGCAGGAATTTATGGTTCCCTCTGAAGCTGGTGAGGATCGCACCGCATTTTGCGAGAAATGTGGATATGCTGCTAATACCGAGATTGCACAGGGCATTCTCGAACCGTTCGAACCAGCTGAAATAACGGGAAAGAAAAAAGTTTACACACCAAATCTTCGAACTGTCGAGGAGGTTAGCGAATTCCTGAAAATTCCTCGAGCACAGATGCTTAAATCGCTTCTGTATGTCGCTGAAAAGGATGATTCGCCTGTTATGATATTGATAAGAGGAGATCAGCAGCTAAACGAGGAGAAACTTGTGCAGTACCTGAAATCTCCAATAAGACCAGCGCATCCTGAGGAGGTTCAGCAATGGCTGGGTGCACCAGCAGGTTTTATTGGACCTGTCAACGCTCCCGATAATATAAAAATTCTAGCGGACAAATCCTATCCAGTGAATGTACCTTTTGCAACAGGTGCAAATGAAAAGGACTATCACATTATGGGATATACACTTTCCGAGACTAAGGTGGATGATACTGGTGATTTCAGGATAATAAACGAGGGAGAAAAGTGTGTCGAGTGCGGAAATCCGCTTAAAGTTAGAGTTACTATAGAGATAGGACATATTTTCAAACTCGGAACCAAGTATTCAGAATCGATGGGCGCGTTGTTTCAGGATTCGGAGGGAACTCAGAAGCCTATTATAATGGGAAGTTATGGGATCGGTGTGGGTCGAATACTGTCTTCTGCAATCGAGCTTTACGCCGATGATAGCGGGATTGTTTGGCCAATTACAATAGCACCGTTCGAGGTCATTATCACTGCGTTAGATATTACGAACGATAAAATCAAAGAGGTCGCTGAAAAGCTGTATAACAAGCTTTTATCAGAAGGTGTCGATGTCCTTCTGGACGACCGTGACGAGCGTGCAGGTGTGAAATTCAAGGATGCCGATTTATGGGGAATTCCCATTAGGATTACTGTGGGCAAGCTTACAGCCGAGGGTAAGGTTGAGGTTGTTCTTAGAAGAGATACTGCGAATAGAATGGCTGTAGATATAGAGATGGCGGTTGCTAAGGTTAAAGAACTTCGATTAATGTTGTATAATGAGATCGAGAGTTCGGCAAAAAAATTGAAGGAAAAAACTTATCAAAAAAGTAGATTTGCTTTAATTTATCATAGAAACGATTGCTAAAAATAGAGTAATTGTTATATTACTTATAAAAAAGGAAATTTATTGATTTTGTAAATCCTTGGCTTTTTATTTGTATAGATGCCTGAAAGGAGCAATAAAATGTTAAGGTCATTTTGCCGAGCAAAAATCCGCAATGCTCGCATTACATCTGTTGAACTGGAATACGAAGGTTCGATTGAAATAGATGAAGCTATACTCGAGGCGTCCGAAATTCTTCCTTGGGAGATGGTACAGGTGTTAAATATGGAGAACGGAGAACGTTTTACGACATACGTAATTCCCGGCAAGCGTGATAGCGGAACAATTTGCCTTAAGGGACCAGCGGCTCGAAAGGGTCTTGTTGGTGATAGAGTGATAATAATTTCATACACAATGTGTACCGTTGAGGACTGGGGCAATAGGTCTCCTAAGATTATCACTTTAAACGAGAACAATCAGATAGTTAAGTAGTTTTGAAATATCTATCCACACGATAATCATTTAAAACCAGTGTAAAAATTTAACCTCTCACCTAGTTCTGATTACACCCCCTCACCCGATTCCGATTACATCGGAAT
>JAUWMV010000044.1 GCA_030613005.1 bacterium
TATTTCAATTTCCCACTTTACCTCGGGATCCTGACGACTCCTGTTGTATCCACCAATAACCAATAGCTTTGACCGGGAATCAAAGTGTCCGGCACAAAAAACATTCCTGTTGACGACTCGTATCCGTATACTGAAATTAACATCCCTGCATCGAAATCGATTTCCGATGTGGCATATTTTTTACCCGGCACACCGATTATGTCCCAACCTCTTGTCAAATTACGTCTTACCAATTCAACTTTTTCCCCGACAAGAATGACATCTTTGTCAGACAAATAGTAAACCCAATAACCATGTCCCGGAGCTACTAATTCCGGGAAAAAGAACATACCGGTGGCTGTGTTATACTCGAACGGTCCTGACAGAAGATCTCTGAAAATGAAATTACTCACCGAAATAGGATTGAAAACAGGCAACGAAACCATATTCCAGCCGTACTCAATTGCTATCGTGTCGAGTTCCAAACGAGGCAAATCCCAGCTAATTATAAGAGTTTCAAACGGTTCTGCCATATACCACGTGTCGACTCTCATATCTTGAGTCTTATTTAGCATATAAATGCCCTCAGTGAAAGTCGAGCTATTCCAGTTGACGTAAGTTCCTTCAGTATCATCTATTATCACTGTCCACAGATTTTCTGTCATCAGATCTTTAACGTCTCTGTGAAGTTGACTTACTGCAGGAAATACAGGGTCATCAATATCGAACCAAACCTTGAGACCGTCGGGTGGCGGTGCGAGATAAAGCAGGTCCACCAATGGATCGTAACTATCCGATGCTGAATAGTTAGCTCCAAAGGTTAGCTCAGCATTTCGTTTCGGCGATGAATTATCGCTAATATGCAGAGTTGTCAACCATGGCTCCGACTTGTAGTCGACTATTATCGAACCATCACGCCAGTAAACATCAGCATAATCTGCAATTGACGAGGTTATGTCGATTATAGTGAAATAGCCTGCTTTTGCCGAGTAATTAATCATGAAATTCATATAGCCCAAAATCCCTGGTGTAATCGTAATCCTCATAGCCCAGAAAAGCTCCAATGTCCATAACTCGCCATCGCCTGTCAATACAGTGGAACATGGCATCGGAGAATATATTGGAGTAAAATTCACAGGTATTGCTGCTGAGGTGTCAACCTCGATATTTATCATTATTCTACTTATAAAAGCATCTGCAGAATCTACCATCAACGGGACATTAACCGGTCGGCATCTTTTCCCTATTGTATCACCAAATGAAATTGAAATGTAACCTGGTCTTAATATATTTATTTCACATGTATCATATCCCCAGTTACAGAATGAATCTCGTATTTCCACAATTATCATAGCTGTGTCGCAATCTATAGATGTGGGAATTGTCCAATCGAACCGACCATCCGCTACTGCATATGTATCAGTTTCTGAACCGTATTCGATTATGATAATTCCTGAGTCGTTGCGGAAAAATAAATCCACAACATCCCACGAAATATTTATTTCCTCCCCGACGAAAACACTCGTATCTGGACAGTCCAGCGAAACACGTGGTGGTTTTGAGTCGAGAGGACCAACATAAACATTTGTATCGGATACTGTTTCTACGTAATGACCTCCGGTATCCGGTTCAAGACTGTATCTCAACCATGTGGCGGGATTGCCGTGCAAATCCTCGAACCAGTGCGAAATAGAACAATTTATCCGGTCGTCGTAAAGCCACATCAATACAGAATGTGATTTACAGCTTTCCAATGTTATGATTATTGTATCTGATAGATAAGATAAATCAATATTACTTAGATGATTATGCTCCTCAAATACAAGCTTGCCGTCGATCCATAGCTTGATATCATCGTACTTTCTCAATATCATTCTCAGCGTATCGTGCATTACAGAAGAACATAAATTATAATATATATAGAGATGTCCAACCGACCAACCGTATCGATGCGTGAAGTGAATGTGACCCCGTAAATATGAAGAAAAATTGGTATCTGTAGTATCGGAGAACCACACCAATCCTCTTGTTGTGTCTCCTAATTTATAGGTTATATTCGTATCTATGTCAGTTAATTCTCCTGATAGTTTACCAAGAATAAGACATTTAGGAACAGTTCCATTATACCTCAATGTATCATCAAATATATTGCTACAAACGCAATCGAATTCATCTGTGGATGCGATAATTCGCATTGGATAGTATCCCTCGATCCCGGGTATATCATGCCCCAATTCCCAGAAAAAACAATGCACTCCGGGATAAATGCTATCCCCTAAATCACCTTCATAGTTCCAGATCGAGTCGAACGGAAATGTCCATGTTATACCGGAGTCTATGCTTAAATGCAACAGAACATCGTAGGGAACAGAATCTCCCCAAATCTCATAACAGATCTCCACAATATTTCGGTCGTCGCAATCGGTTTCTTCAGCAAAAGTGATATTAATATTAGGACGATATTCAAGAGCTAGATAAATAGAATCTACTCTCGGTGATTTAACACCACCTCCGGTAAACCGTCTGAATTCTATTCGATACTGAAAAAAAACTTCGGTTCTATTGTCAACAATGGCTGCGAGAGGTATACCGGAGAACGGTACATGTGTCCAGGATTCTGTTGTACAGGCTGTAACAGAGTTTCCCAATCTGATAAGATAGTCTTTTAAAAATCCACCTGGCAGGCAGTCGATCCACCCGAACGATTTAGCATATTTTTCTGGCGGAATATGAAGAACTGAGGATTCAAGAAAACCATAAGATGAATATCTTCTTATCATTTGATTATCTAGGAAATAGTAACCTTCTCGACATGAAAAAGCTATATCCACATCCTCATCACCGCATCCAAGTTCTGTATTAAAGGCATAAGCGAAATCTGCTCTCCTATCGTATCCAGTGCCAATTTCATATTCCCGGAATGAAAATGGTCCCGTTCGTCTAAACCATCCTACTTTACTATCACAACTTGCTAAATCTTGCAAACCATCAAGGTCAAAATCGTGCATACAGATAGCGTCGTAATATCCTCTTTCAGTAGTAAGCCGTGAAGAATCAGAAAACGAAAACATACCGGTTTCTGTGTATAAATTACGGAAAAGGTAAAAACCTTCGCTGGTTTCAATTTGTCCGACAATTACATCTAAGTCACCATCCAAATCGAAATCTCCTACAGCCAAACCATCCGAATGGATGAAGTTGTGTCTAAGGTACAGTGTTAATGAATCTCCATCATTTCTAAAGATATGCAAGTATCTTGGAGATGAAACTGTAACAACATCTAAATCTCCGTCATCATCAAGATCTGTAACAATCGTTCTCCATCCAATATGACCAATCGAACTGTGTTCATGATAAATATTTTCAATTGACGTGCAATTTGGACCATAAATAATACAAAGGTCATTTACATTATTCATCCCAGTAACAATATCAAGGAAACCGTCACCATCGAAATCAATGATTTCGTGGTCGAAACCGATAAAATTACCGGGTATCGATCTCAAAGTTGAGAATGTCCAAGTAAGTGGGTTACCGTCGTCATCATCATAAAGCACATAAATCCCTCTACCGCTTAGTGTGAATAATATATCCGTTTTCCCGTCATTGTTCCAGTCACAGGGATATGTAAAAGTGACATTGTTAAAAATTGGTGTAATATTATAAACTTTATGACAGTCAAATGAATCGGATTCGGCAAAACAGATATATAATCCATCTGGTAGTATAACTGGAAAGTCATTTTTTCCATCGTCGTTAAAATCATATGGATAGAAAGCTGCATGGAACTCTGGAGGACGATCAGCAATTTTAATTACCCTCCAACCTGTATGACTATAGTCG
Organism: bacterium; assembly: GCA_030613005.1. Classification (GTDB taxonomy): domain Bacteria; phylum UBP14; class UBA6098; order B30-G16; family B30-G16; genus JAUWMV01. The sequence continues at coordinate 3,823 of JAUWMV010000044.1, forward strand.
ATATTCGCTGCTACCATGCATATACGATGATTGACGATATTTAAACTATCGGACACCCAATATGCGTCGTTCCAATTCCCATCGACGGAAATTTGCCCGTCACCCATATACCAATCTGTTTGCCAGAGAGTGTCTTCAGCGATTGCATTGCCGCAAAAAATACTAAGGAATATTAGAGCACACTGTAGAAGATTAACCTTCTTCAAAACCATAAATAAATACAACATCTTAGGCTCCTTCGTTTAAATGCTAATAATGTATATATTTGAAATAAAATTATTAGAGTAAAAGTGCCAACTTAAACAAATTGAGCTTTTTAGATAATTGTAATTTTAGGATTATACTTCAATAAATCGTGTGAATTAAGTAAAAACACTTTCTCTAATATATCTCCCTTATTTTTTTCTATTATAATTGGTATCGGGTCCTTTTGCAAGTGGTAAGTAAAAAATTACTTTTGTTCCTTTTTGCAACTCAGATTCTATTTCAACATGTCCTCCATATTGATTTACAATTCCCTGAACTATTGATAAGCCAAGACCAGTTCCACTAACTTTTGTGCTGAAAAAAGGATCGAAAATATTATCAATATCTTTAGAACTAATACCTTTCCCGTCGTCTTCAACAGCAATCCCTAAAAGTTGCTCGCTATCGATAATCCCAGGTACTAATCCGTTAAGCGATATTGCAATTTTGCCCTTACCTGTAATAGCATCTATTGCATTGTTTATTAAATTCATAAAAATTTGATGTATATGATCTTTCCTACAGAAGACATAAACATTCGATTCCAAAGAGTTTACAATTCTAATATCTTTCTTTGTAATAGGTTTAAGATTTATTGCACTGATAATCTCAGCAAGTTCAGAGTTAACATTAGTTGATTCATTCTTTAAAAACTCAGGTTTAAGCTCTTTTATTCTTGCAAAAAGCAAGAATTCTTCAAGAAAGTTAGTAAGTCGATCGCTTTCCTTGACAATAAGATTTAAAACTCTCATATCAATTTGCTTAGTATCGCTTTCCTGTGCAAGATATTCTACTCCACCTCGAATCGTGGATAACGGATTCCGAATTTCGTGAGCTAACCTTGCAGAAAGCTCTCCAATCGCTGCCGAACGCTTCATACGTTGAATTTGTTTCTCTTTCTTCTTTTTCTCGGCTATATCTTCGAAAGAAATTATTATTCCCTTTAATTCCGAATCTATTGTAAGTTCATCTATGGAAATATCAATTGGGAAGTTTTTCCCTGAACGATCCTTGATACTCATCTCTAAAGTTAAGTGTTCAACATTCTCAGAAAGCTTTTTATTTAGAAGTTCCCTCAGATTTAACAGACGATCATCCAAAATACTTCTAAAGTTCTTGCCTATAGCTTTAGCAGTAGGAATTTGAAGAATTCGACCTGCAGCATTGTTAAAATATATAATTTCCCCATTGTAGTTAAGTGTTATAAGGCCAACTCGAAGATGTTGAAGTATCTGATCGGTATCCCATTTTACTCGAGCAAGCTCTTCTCTTGTTTTTTCTAATATAACTAAACGCGTACTCAATTTCTGTGACAAATAACCCGAAAGAAATGCAACAATATACAGAAAACACACTTGAATGTAAGCTATAAAAAACAAAGCCTCAGGATTTGTTTGGGAGGCTTCTGTCATGGGTGAGCCATATATTGGAATTATATTTTTAAATCCTAAATATGCTAAAATAAGGTATGATAGAACTGCGCCAGTTGCTGTAAGTGTGGTTCCCAGTAGCTTAAATACAAACGCACTCGAAAGAATTGTTAGCGCATAAAGAATTGTTAATGAACTAGTAGCTCCTCCTGTGAAATGAATTATTCCGGTTTCCAAAAGAATTTCTAAGAAAATTTGGATGCTATATAGGAATTTGAAATTCACTTCCTTTTGTGTGAATTGCCAGAAATATAGAGATATAAGATAGCCTACTGTAAAAACACCGTATAATATTAGAAGCAGTCTCAGTTCGGTGGAACCGTGCAAGAACAATAAAACCATTCCGAACAATATTAACGTTATGAGAAATCTCGAAATAAGAAGTAGACGAATACTGTTATAAAATTCTGAACGCCATTCACTTAAAGCGTATTTCCTAATCTTTGGCATAATATTATGTTATATATATTATATAATGCAAATGTATACAGTTTGGGATTGAAATAAATTCGCTTTCACTGAATCTTTCCAATAATATCAAACATAGGCAAGTACATTGCCACAAGCAATCCACCCACAACTACACCCATAATTACAGTCATCAAGGGCTCAATCATTGCTGTAAGAGTTTCCACTGCAGCATCAACTTCCTCCTCGTAAAAATCTGCAATCTTTGATAACATTTCATCAATATTCCCGGTTTTTTCACCCACACTAATCATTTGAGTAACCATGGGAGGAAAAACCTTACTCTCCTCAAGTGGTTTCGTAATAGTCTCACCCTCAGAAATTGAAATTACAGAATTATTAATTGCAGCAGCTATAACATCATTTCCCGCAGTTTTTGCTACAATTGTTAAGGCATCGATAATATTAACTCCGCTTGAAAGAAGTGTGCTAAGAGTTCTCGCAAATCGAGCTACAGAACTTTTCCTTACTAAAGTACCGATCAATGGAAAATGCAATACAATCCAATCCAAAATGTAGCTTATTTTGGGATTTTTTCGACCAACCTTTATGCCTACAACAAAAAGAATAATTAAAACTATAAGGATGAGAATATTAGCCCTTAGCCAATCAGATATTCCAACAACTATTTGTGTGGGTTTAGGCAGTTCCGCATCTAATCCTTCAAACATACCAGCAAAAATTGGCACAATGAAAGTTAACATAACTCCAGAAATGATGACCAACATAGTTAAGACTAATACGGGATAGGTCAAAGCTCCCTTAACCTTGCGTTTAATCTGGTCGGCTTTTTCTCGATAATCTGCTAATCTCTTTAGAATTACGTCAAGAGCACCTCCTAACTCACCAGCTTCTACCATATTTACATATAAGTCGTCAAATATCTTTTTCTCCTTCCTCATTGAAGCAGCAAGGGTATTGCCCTCTGAAACAGAATCTCTAACTCTTCCGATCATTCTACCGAAGATTTTATTTGGAGTTTGAGTAGCAAGAATATCAAGACACTGCACCAACGGCAGACCAGCCTCGATCATTACAGAAAATTGCCTAGTGAATCTTGAAATCTCCACGGTCTTAACGCCTGTGCCAATTGTAATTTCAGATAAGTTAGTTTTACGTCTAATTTTTGTAACAACAATACGCTGACGGCGCATCAATTGAAGAATGTCCTCTTTTGTTTTGGCTTCAATAGAACCAGAGATTATTTGCCCGGAAGATGTCCTTCCTGTATAGTCAAATACTGGCATGCTTAAATCATACCCCCAAATTTACGTTCATATTAATTATAATATTAAAACTTAAACTTGCTGCAAAAAAACTCTCCTGTCATAGAAATTGCATTAAATCTATAAAAAGTTAAATATACTCGGCAGTATTAGTACAGAACAGAGTGTATTTCTATCTCCTACTTTTTACAGCACTCTGTTTTCTGGCAATAAGTTCCGAAAGTTCATTAACGTCATGAGAACGGTTCATTGCGGATTCTATTGTTATTTGTCGTTTTAAATACAGATCTGCCAAGGACATATTCATTGTTTGCATACCATATTTCCCGCCAGCCTGAATAGTGGAATATATCTGGTGGATTTTATCCTCCCGAACAAGAGCACGAATGGCTTGTGTTATTGTCATAATCTCTACTGCTGCAATTCGACCGCCACTTATTCTAGGTATTAATGCCTGTGTGAGAACTGCTTGAAGCACAAAAGAAAGCTGCACTCTTATCTGTTGCTGCTGGGCAGGTGGAAAAACATCAATTATTCTATTAATAGTCTCCGAGCAAGAATTGGTGTGCAATGTGCCTAAAACAAGATGCCCTGTCTCAGCAATTGTTAATGCAGCACTAACTGTTTCAAGGTCTCGCATCTCACCTACAAGAACAACATCTGGATCCTCTCTTAGAGCAGATTTCAGTGCTCTGGCAAAACTCGAAGTATCAGAACCTATTTCTCTTTGATTTACTATACTATTTTTGTGGTTATGAACAAATTCTATAGGATCTTCAATCGTGAGAATATGACAATGACGTTCTCTATTTATTTTATCCACAAGTGATGCTAATGTGGTGGATTTCCCAGATCCTGTAGGACCTGTAATAAGAACAAGTCCTAATGGAAAATTCGAAAAACTCGTAATAATTCTGGGTAATCTCAGTTCTTCGAAACTGCGAATTTTAACTGGGATGACTCGTATCGCCATTCCTACACTTCCGCGTTGCAAAAAGACATTAACTCTAAAACGGGCAATATCTGCGAGACCAAAGGATAAATCAATTTCCCATTGCTCCTCAAATTTCTGTTTCTGTCTTTCTGTCATTATCGAGTATGCAATTCTTTTAGTAGTATCAGCGGTAATTGGATCATACGGCATTCGGATCAATTCACCATCAATTCTTAATATTGGAGGCGAACCCACGGTAATATGAAGGTCTGAAGCGTCCCTTGCGACCATCTCCTCCAAAAGCTCACGTGTTGAAATCGGTTTTTTCTGTGCCATATTTTCCTATCTGTTCTTTTATATACTCCTTAAATTATATATTAATTTGAAAAATAATTGCAACCCAAAAATTTAGGAAACAAATTAATAACTCGAATTTACATTCAAAGTCAAAACAACAAACAATTACCATAGCTTGCCTTTTCTATCCAAAATCTTATTTTTAATTGATGAATTTATGGGGAAAAATAGAACCTTTACTGCCTTTAGTAGAGAAACCAGCAAGGTATATCGGCAGCGAACAAGGGATTGTTATAAAGGATCATACTGGAAGAGGAAAATTTGCTCTGGCATTTCCTGAAGTATACGAAATAGGTGCAAGCCATTTCGGTGGTAAAATAATTTATAATATTGTAAACCATGAAGACGAACTTTTGTGCGAACGGGTTTATATGCCTTGGCTCGATATGGTAGATTTGATGCGGAACAAGCGATTGCCACTTTTTTCATTAGAGACAAAGACACCAATTGCGGATTTCGATGTTCTCGGATTCACTTTGGAGCATGAACTTTCATACACTAATATACTCGAAATGTTGGATCTTTCATTCATTCCAATATTTTCGAAAAACCGAACTGAAATGCATCCAATCGTAATTGGCGGTGGCGTTGGAACGTTGAATCCGGAACCTGTCGCTCCTTTTTTTGACGCATTTTACATCGGGGATGCTGAAGTAAGTTTTGTGGATTTGTTGAAGTATACTCAAGAGAATCAGTCCAGTTTAACTAGAACTGAGTTGTTAGCAAAACTGGCAAATATGCCAGGAATTTATGTCCCATCGTTTTACAAACCGATTTTTAATAACGGAAATTTTGATGGGTATAAAATTTATAATGGAGCATCATATCCTGTTAAGGCTTTAATAGCAAAAGAACTTAAGGATGAATTCTATCCTAAACCACCAATTGTACCATGGATCGAGGTTATCCATCACAGACTTCGAACCGAGATAAATCGAGGATGTGGCAGGAGTTGTAGGTTTTGCAACGCATGTTTTGCATATAGACCGGTTCGCGAACGAGAAGTAAACTCGATTGCAAATGAACTGAAGACAAATTACAAGCTGACAGGTTGGGGTGAAATTGGATTGCTTTCTCTTTCAACTACTGATTACAGTCAAATTTATCCTTTGCTTTATCAACTGAGTGAATGGATTAAAAACAATAACATCGATTTCTCATTTCCATCGATTAGAATTAATGAAATAGATGAACCAATTTTCGAAATACTAAGTTCAACTAGAAAATCAGGCTTAACATTCGCTCCAGAAGCTGGAACGAAAAGGCTAAGATCTGTAATTAATAAATCGCTCGATGAGGAAAAATTCTTCCAGACTGTCGAGTCGGCTTTTCAAAGAGGATGGAGAACCATTAAGTTGTATTATATGATAGGCTTGCCAACAGAAACAGATGAAGACATTTCGGAAATTAACAACATGCTCGGACAAGTAGCCTTAATAGCGAGACGATATCATGCTAAGGTTCGCGTAACAATATCTCCCTTTGTACTTAAACCACATATACCGTTCCAATGGGAAAGACAGATTAATGAGGAAGAAATAAGACACAAAACAAACATTATTAAAAAAGTCGCTCCAAAGAATGTTGAAATTCTAACTAAGAAACCTGAATTGTCAATAATTGAGGGAATTATCGCTCGAGGCGACCGAAGGTTATCGCAGGTAATATACGATGCATGGCGTAATGGTGCAATTAACGCTGCATGGGATGAATATTTCAAACCGGAATTATTTTTTAATGCAATGAAAAAACACGGTTTTTCTAAGGAGCAATTCTTAAGAGAGCGAAATATAGATGAGAAATTACCGTGGAATGTAATCGACAAAGGAATTAGCAAAAATAACCTTGTTGAGGAGAGAAACCGCGGTCTTAGCGCACAAGAAACTTCATCCTGCTTCGAAAGAAATTGTGAGAAATGCAAGTTTTGCGATATTCCACCTCAATGCTTTGCTAAACCTGCACAAATCAAGTCAGAAGAGAAGAAGAAAACCGTTGCATTTGGCAGAAAGCCAAAAAAACAAGCAACAAATAGTGGATTATCGTTTAAAGTCATCAGAATTAAATATAGTAGAAAAGGAATATTAAGATTCGTGGGGCATTTAGATACTATAAAAATGTGGGATCGAGCTATTAGAATTTCGGATTTCCCGGTCGCATTTACAGAAGGATATCACAGACGGCTTAAGTTGACCTTTGGACCACCATTGCCGCTCGGTTCTGAAAGTACTGGTGAATATGTGGATATTTTCGTCACGGATACTATTTCGGATTCAAAACTCAAAGAATTGGGACACAAACTTCCCAATGGCTTCCAAATACTTTCTCACAAAATATACAAAATTAAACCAAAAGCATTGCAGACCATTGTCGATTCATCTCTCTGGCATTGTATAATACCACTCCCAGAGGAAATTTTACGCAATGCTTCAAAATGGATAGAATCCTCATCTGAAATAATTATTAAAAGACGAAATAAAGACATGGATATCCGGAGGTTGTTTCTCTCGTGGCATTTGAGAGATGACAACACATTGGATTTACTTCTCGCTGCAGGTGATAGAGGAAGCGTTAGACCACAGGAATTGCTCACTGCTGCAAGTGTTAGCGATGAAATCATCGCAGAAAGCCGATTTACAAGAATCGAACTGTTAATTCGACGTGGAATCGATTGGGTAAACCCCATGGAGGAAATTCAAAGCATTTCTTTTTAAGCTCGAATATTGAATAAACATTAAATTTCTATACCTTAGAATATACAATCAAAAACCGCCGGGTTTATCCGACGGTTCAATAATGATAAAGTCAAATTCTTCTGCATAACTAAGCTTAGATTTTAATAATTTACGCATGTTTCTGCTGTTATTCTGCGATAATATTTAAAATCTTACCCGGAACATATATCACTTTTGTAATAGTTTTATCTGCAATATATTTTTGAATTTTCGAATTAGCCTTAGCAGCTTTAACTGCAATACTTTCATCGGCATCTATATTTATTGTTATTGCTCCTCTTACCTTCCCGTTAATCTGGACTCCAATTTCCACAACCTCCTGCACCACAAGAGTTTCATCATAGACTGGAAATTCTCTTTTAAACACACTGTCTTTAAATCCAAATCGCTGATTCAACTCCTCGGCAAGGAAAGGCACAAAAGGAGCTAATATGCGTATAAAGCAATCAGCAAAAGCAAAATAAAGTGGATGTTTGGGACCGAATCCATTTGGAATATTATTCAGCAAACCCATTAGAGCTGCTATTGCGGTATTAAATTGCATCTGTTCTATGTCTTGTGTAACATGCTTTATTGTTCTGTGAAGTTTTTTCATTAGTTCAAAATCATCTTCAGAGAGATCTTGCAGTTTAGGAATAACATGTAATTCTGGAGCCACTTTAAAAACACGCTCAACCCGTTCCAGAAAACGAACCGCACCTTTGACACCTGCCCTAGACCATAGTATTTCTTTATCCGATGGAGCGAAAAATAACATTGCAACACGTACAGCGTCTGCGCCTACTTCGTTCGAAAGTTCCATTGGGGATAGTACATTGCCTCTTGATTTGCTCATAACATAACCGTGTTCGTCAAGAACCATTCCATGATGATACACTTTTTTTGCGGGTTCGTCACCACACTCTTTAGGAATATAGCCTAGATCAAAAAGAACCTTGTGAATGAACCTATAATATATCAAATGTCCCGTAGCATGTTCGGAACCACCAATATATAGGTCGATAGGCAACCATTTTCTTGCATCTTCCGCTGTGAAAGCTTCTCTATCGTTCTTCGCACTGAGATATCTTAGGTGATACCATGCGGAATCAACAAAAGTATCCATAGTATCCGGATCACGCTTAGCCTGTCCACCACATTTAGGGCATGTTGTATTAATAAACTCCTTAATGTCAGCCAGCGGCGAACGCCCTTCAGGTATAAAGTCCACCTTATCTTCTTTAGGTAAAATTACTGGCAATCGATTCTCGGGAACAGGAACTATACCGCATCTCTCACAGTGAATCATAGGTATCGGTGCACCCCAATATCGTTGTCTGGAAATCAGCCAATCTCGAATTTTATATGTTATCTTCCTTCTACCGAAACCGTGCTCGATGCCGTATTCAATAACTTTATTGCTTCCATCCTGTGAAGACAATCCGTCAAACAAATCGGAATTTGTCATAATTCCCGGCTCAACATACGCTTTGGTCATCTCCTCTGTAGTGAGAAATCGGTCTGGTGGATTTATTACAGCCTTTATTGGAATATCATATTTCATTGCGAATTCGAAATCTCTTTGGTCGTGTGCAGGAACCGACATAACTGCACCTGTCCCATAGCTTGCCAGCACAAAATCGGCAACCCATATCTGAATTAGTTCACCATTGAAAGGATTTACAGCATACAATCCAGTAAATACACCATCTTTTTGTGTATCTACTGTGCTTCTTTCAATCTCACTTTTCAGCAAGGATTTTTCTATATATCGCTTCACCGATTCAAGTTTGTCTGACGGTATATATCGAATAATATTCTTCATTATTTTTGCGTCTGGAGCAATAGACATGAATGTAACACCGAAAATTGTGTCCGGTCTTGTTGTGAAAATTGGCAGAACGATATCTGTATTTTTTATATGGAAATCGAATTCACAACCCTCAGAGCGTCCTATCCAGTTTCGCTGCATAGCTATCAAGCTGTTAGGCCAAATACCCTCAAATCGGTCCAGCGAATCCAGCAATCTAGGAGCGTATTCAGTTATCCTTATATACCATTGCTCAAGTTCTCGTTTCTCGACATTGGACTGGCAACGCCAGCAGACTCCGCCACTTGCCTGCTCATTAGCCAACACAGTTTTACATTCAGGACACCAATTAACGTAATTAAAATCCCTGTATGCTAATCCGCTTTCATACAGTTTCAGGAATATCCATTGTGTCCACTTATAATAATTTGGATCACATGTTCGGATTTCAGAGTTCCAATCGTATGAAATTCCCAGCTTAATTAAAGAAGTTTTTGCTGTCTCTATATTTTTTAAAGTCCATTCTGCAGAAGATAAATTTCTTTTTATTGCAGCTTGTTCTGCAGGAAGTCCAAAAGCATCCCACCCAAAAGGATGCATCAAATCATAACCCTTCATGTGAAGGTAACGCCACATCACATCGCCTATGCTGTAATTTCTGAAGTGTCCGATATGTAAATCACCAGAGGGGTATAGGAACATTTCAAGCAAATAGAATTTGCTCTTTGGTGTTTTCGGAGTAAGGAACAATTCTGTTTCTTTCCAAATTTTTCTCCATTTGTTCTCAATCTGTTCGAAATTATACATTTCGGCACCTCCTTGTACGCATTAAGTGGACAATAATAGAGAAAATAATAGAATTGTAAAGTAATTTTGAAAAAAAGTGCCCTAAGCATGAGTATAATATCATTCATTGGATTTAGTAACGATAGAGTGCATATAAAATGTGCATATAAATACTAATTGCATAAAAATTGTGCAGACTTTTAATGCTCTTATACTGTTAATCCGTTATACACTATATAATTAAGGTTTGGCACGTATATTGCATATTAAGTTTGCGAGATAATATAAATTGATTTATGAAAGGGAACAATTCCATAATTGTAACGATAATATTTAGTTTTGGTAGCTTATAATTTAAACTGCTTCAAAGAAAAAGGAATTAGTTAAAGATATTAGTCTAAATAATTAAACAAATAAGGAAAGACTTCTCACTTCAAAGAGTTATGAAATGTTGCGCAAATTAAAAAAATTACGAAAAAGCAGGAATAGTGTCATAATGACATATAATAGCCTTATGTGTGGTATGAAACAACTCAAAAATAAGGTAACTCGGAAACAAAATAAATTTAGACCAAAAAAAAGCTTTACAATAATCCTACCAAAAAAATCCAATAGTGTTGTAGTGCTCGATAAAAAAGGTTTAATGAAATCAGGAGAACAATCATCACTAATATCGGACTTATGTAAAAATTCATGGAAGCCAACTTATTATACGTTAAAGAACTACATGGAAAACTTAAAGTCCGATAATGGATTTACCACTAAAACAAAACACTACTACAAATAGTGTCCTTCCGTGCTCCGTGACCCGGGGGGGCCCTG
>JAUWMV010000041.1 GCA_030613005.1 bacterium
TATTGCGAACATGTGGACAAAACCGCCGAATTCTGTGATAAATTGCATAAGTAATTAATATTTTACCGTATGCGGGAATCCTAGATATAATTGATGTGATTCATCAGTAATAATTATACAAATGAATGTAGCTACTTAGAATCTTATATCAATTTCCACACCTTTGGTAAACATAATACTGAACTGACTGTTATAATCGGCATAGAAAATGGGTTCCTGTGAAGCCGCAATTACATAGACTGTTGCAGGACCAGAATAGTATTCGGTTACTTCACCCGGTATCGTAAAATTCGTTTCATAACCGCGAAATGTATAATTTTCATAAACGTCATATCGTGGCTGTGACTGGATTTGCACACTGGCAAAATTCGGCTCTCCGCCTATAAACTCCCATTCTACGTAAATATCTTCTCCAGCATCGTAGATTCCACCATATGGAGGATCGAATATATCGATATCATAGGTTGATGGTGAAATTACTGTACAATTTATCGTTTGATCTGACCAATATATTTCAAGGTTGTAAAATTTACTTGTTTCATACAATATGAATTCTGTATAAATAGAAGAATCGGAGTTAGAGCAGCTTGTCAAAAGTTCCAATCGTGTGTCATTAATATAAACAACAGCCATATTAGCAGGTAGAGCATCGTATACATTTCGCCATATTTTTACATCGCAGTAACCCAAATCGTAGATATAGCTTATATATGCTACAATGGTATACTCATCATGGTTAGTATTATGGTTATGACCGCTCGGACCTGTGGGCTTAACGTCACAGCCTAAACCGATAATCAAAACTGTGAACAAAACTGCAAAAAATATTTTATACTTCATTTTCATCACCTAATATCAAATATACAATCTTGTCTATGTGTACTTTTGTCAAGATAATTGTTAGAAAATCGAAGTAAATTTAAGGATCTCGCTTACGTATTATATGAATGTTCCAGAGATGAAATTTGAATCTGTAGAATATATCTTTCGACACAACACTAAATAATAAACATAGATATCTACATCCGCTCAATTTTTTTTAAAAGTTTCTTAGCTTTTCGCATAAGTTTTTCGCTATTAGAATTTTTAATTATTAATTGTATATTTTTTTCCGCTTGCACGTAATTCCCAGATCTATAGTATGCTTTAGCCTCGAGATAGTAGCACCAGTAAGCCCATTCAGTGTTAGATAGATTAAGATCATTCCTAACTTTATCCGCATAAATAAAAATCGATGAATCCTGACCCAACCTGTAATAGATATATGCAGCATTATAAGCCTTATGCGCTAATCTTTCATAACAGTATTCCAATCCAACCTTGACACTGTCTACATATTTCGAGAACGGATATAATTCCAGAAATTCGTTGTATGTATCTATAGCATTGTATGTGTCTTCTTGGTCCAGTTCAACACGTGGTGCATTTAAACGCATTGCTTCCGCTCGTAAAAAACTCGCTTCTTCCTTGAACTCGCTGTGTCGGTACTGCGATAGAAGCGTATTTAAATCGGTTATTGCCAGAGGATAATCATTCGTAATTATATGAATTTTAGCTGAGAGCAAATGAGCGTCATCTGCATAAATAGACATGCCAAATCTCAGATAATCCAGTTCCTCGAGAGCTTTATAGTATTTTTCGTTATCGAAATACGTCTTTGCACGATTGTAACGGATATCATCGGTAACCTGTTCCTTTATCTTAGTCTTGGCAGCACATCCACCGGCGATAATAGCTACAATTAAAGACATGATTATTATTTGCATCGAAAATTTCATTGAGTTCGAATTTACTCCTGATAGTATAAAAGTCAAACAGATTTGTATATTGCTTACTCTTATGTGCAACCATTAGAATAAATAGTTTGTGTTATTTGTTAGATATATAGGGCAATTTTATTGACACAACGTTTAAGCATACTATTTTAATAATCTGTGACAGGAATAATATCAAATAATGTAATGGTTCAGTTAAGAGAGGCTTTGCTGCTGCATGAAAGGATTGTTAACGATCCAAGTTTTCTCGATTCGCTTAAAAAAGCAACAGTTAAGCTCTCGTCGGTTATTAAATCTGGTGGAAAAATACTAATCGCTGGCAATGGTGGCAGTGCTGCGGATGCTCAGCATTTTGCGGCTGAACTTGTTGGAAAATTCCTTGTTGAGCGTAATCCGATACCTGCTATTGCACTTACAACGAATACATCCCTATTAACTGCTTTGGGCAATGATTATGGATTCGAAAAGATTTTTGCTCGGCAAGTTGAAGCTCTCGGAAAGCCGAATGATGCATTCGTGGCAATTTCAACCAGCGGGAACAGTCCAAACATAATCGATGCATTAAAAAAAGCTGCGTCATTAGAAATTTCGACTGTCGGTCTTCTGGGACGAGATGGTGGCTCTGCAGCGGATATATGTGATATACCGATTATTGTTCCACACGAATTTACTCCTCGCATTCAGGAAATTCATATTCTAATAATCCATTCTTTATGCGGTTATATAGAATCGGAGGTCGTATGCGAATTATAATGGTAAATTGGCAGGATATTAAACATCCGCTGGGTGGCGGCGCTGAGGTTCATTATCAGGAGATTTTTCAGCGTATCGTGAAAATGGGTCATCCAGTTACTCTTCTGTCATGCAGATTTCCCGGTGCACTCGAGGAGGAAGTTATTGGTGGAATTAGGGTTATTAGAACGGGAGTTAGAAGCAATTTCAACCTGATTATGCCGTTCGTATTGCGGAAACTGCTCAGGGAGAAATACGATATACTGATTTTGAATATCAATAAATTACCTTTTTTTTCGTTACAATTTATCAAACTTCCAACGTTAATCATTGCTCATCATTTCTTTGGCAAGGCTATATTTCTTGAAGCTTCCTTGCCGTTAGCTGTTATTGTTTATTGTGCTGAGGAACTTTTTTTGAAATTGCATAGAAAGATTAATGTAATGTATTACTCGGACAGCACAAAGGACGACCTTTTGAAGCACGGATTTCCTCCGGAAAAACTACACTTTATTCCCATTGCCGTGGATCTTAAGACCTATAGACTTCTCCCCGGCATAGAAAAGTATCCAACACCGTTAATTGTTTATTTAGGTCGGATAAAAAAATATAAGAGCGTAGACCATCTCATTTCCGCTATGCCTGCGGTTTTCAAGTCGATTCCGAATGCTCGATTGATTATTATAGGCGATGGAGACGACAAACGAAGATTGGAACAACTAACTGAAAAACTAAACTTATGTGACAGAATCGAATTCATGGGATTCATTTCGGAGGATGAGAAGATCGAGTGGTTGAATAAAGCGTGGGTGGTTGTTAATCCGTCTTCCAAAGAGGGCTGGGGTCTTACGATGACCGAGGCTAACGCTTGTGGAACACCCGTTGTAGCTGCGGATTCCCCGGGTTTGAGAGATGCGGTTAAGGATGGTGAAACAGGATTGCTATATCCGTATGGTAATATCGATGCTTTGTCTCACTCGATTGTGAAAATTCTTTCCGATAGTGATCTTCGCGATAAACTGAGGGAAGGTGGGCTTATCTATGCTCGAAAGTATACTTGGGATGTCTCGGCGGAGATGACTCTCGAACTTATGGAAAAAATTATTGCTGAAAGGTAACTTAATGTCTATCGATTCATTAAAATTAATATGCGTGACACTTGTTATTGTCGTAGTATTATCTTTGTCAACTGCTTTTGCCATGCCTGTATCGATTAATTACTCCGATTCTCTGTTCCAAAAGTCTAACTCGATTGGCGATATGACTTGGGATGGCAAATGCCTTTGGGTAGCGACAGATGATGGCATTTCTATTACCTGTGATGGTGGTTTAACATGGAGACATACGCTTGAAGGAAAATCTTTCTCCGCAATGATTTACTCGTATGGTAGAATTTTTGCTGCAGCTTCATTCGATGCACCTACAAGTGTTCCAGTAGGTGATGGTTTATACCGAACTTTCTCGGACACAATCCTCTGGGAGCACTTTGAACCATTTCAATTGAATTTGGGTGGTATGTTATCGTATGACCTTGCAGTGGGAATTTTCGGATTCGATACAATCCAATATTCTGCAAATTTCTACGGCGGACTCACTAAATCCAACGATTGGGGTGAGACATATACAAATATTATATGGGACTATGATTCAGATACCATAGAAGGCTTCGATGGAATTGTACTCGATACTTTAATTCCGGATATTCAAGATTCTATAAGGAAGTTTTGGGAGTTCAACAGTGGCTCTAACGACCGACGTTTTTTCGCTGTAGCAATCGACACTTCCGTAGATACTCCTGTTGTTTACGCTGGTTCTGCAATGGGAATATTCGCAATTCACGACGATAAATTCACAGTCGCATATCCCGAGGACGGACTGCTTGGCTATTGGTGCGTTGCCTTGAAGGTGCAATACACTGATACCGGAAGCGTAATCTGGGCAGCATCGAGGGCGGTTAATGCATCTACTGGAGAAACTGATGGTATATGCTATTCTATAGATTATGGAGTTTCATGGGATACTCTCGCACAAGACCTTTGGTGCTGGAATATGGAGTTCGTTGGTGATACCGCATATTTCGCTTGTGAACAGGGATTTTACAGAAGCATTGCACTTAGTGAGCCTGAAAAAATAACTATCATAGATTCTGAAACAGGACAATACTTGCCGATCGATCAGATGATTTCAGTGAAAGCTTATTCGGGAACTCTATGGATTGGCAGCGATTTCGGATTAGCTCGAACAACAGATGGATGTCAAACTTACAAAATTTTTCTCACTCGCGAAATTTCTGAGAGGAAAAATGAAACCTATGCATTTCCATCACCGTTTTCACCATATCAGCACGGTACAATATTCTTCACATTCAATAATCCTAAGCTCGGTGAAGTAAAGCTGGAAATTCTTGATTTCGCTCTCGATAATCTTTACACAAAAACCGAGCTCATAGACGTTCAAATAGGTGCGATTATCCAATGGGACGGCAAAGACAAAAATGGGGATTATCCCGCAAATGGTATCTATCACTACCGAATAACACGTCCTGACGGCAAGAAACTGTGGGGAAAGTTCGCTTTCATTAAGTAAAAGTAGCATTCGTAACACATCTTATGAGGAATTATAAATGATTAAGTCTATATTCAAATCCCTTGTTAAAACTCGCCAGAAAGTTGCTCGATCCATAAGAAGCATTATTCCACTGAGCAGAAAAATATCTCGTGATGATATCGAGAAGCTTGAAGAGGTACTAATCTCCGCGGATGTTGGAGTCGAGACTACGATGGAGATAATCAAGGATCTCAAGTCGAAACTATCCAAATCAGAACTTACTGGTTCGGATGTGTTAGTTCTCCTTGAAAGCCATCTAATGGGGATTCTTGGTGAAGAATCGGGGATCGAGGTTAACGATAAACCTTTTGTAATTTTAATCGCAGGAGTCAACGGCTCAGGGAAGACCACAACGGTTGCCAAACTTGCACATTATTTCAAAAGTCGAGGAAAAAAAATTGTGCTTGCGGCTGGAGATACGTTTAGAGCTGCGGCACAAGATCAGCTGGAAATCTGGGCTAAGCGTGCAGGTGTGGACATCGTTAATAGCCATTCCGGTGCAGATCCGGCATCGGTAATTTATGACGCTTCGCAAAAAGCTATGGTGAAAAATTTCGACATAATGATCGCTGATACAGCTGGACGATTGCATACTAAGAAGAACTTGATGGAGGAACTGAGAAAAGTACACAGAGTTGCCGGCAAAGCTATCGAAGGTTCCCCGCACGAAGTAATTCTAGTCGTCGATGCCACCACCGGTCAAAATGGATTAGCACAAGCGGAAATTTTTGGTCAGGCGATTCCACTCACTGGAATTATTCTAGCAAAATTGGACAGCACTGCGAAAGGTGGCATAGCCGTTGCCATTCGTAGAAAACTTGGTATTCCGATAAAATTTATTGGTGTCGGCGAAAAAATCGATGATTTGGCTCCATTCGTTCCTAAGGACTATGTGAAAGCGATGTTAGAGATCGATAGCGAATAATAGGACCGTCCGAAATTTTCACAGACATTACATTCTTTGATTAAATTTTAAAGACTTACTATTATTCAAAGGAGAACTATCGAGTTATGAGAGATTAGATTTAGAGATTAAACGTCAAAATTGAGCATACAAGTTATTCCTCTTCCGCCACGATAATACAATTCTTTCCTTTTTGTTTACCAATATACATTGCATCGTCGGCTCTTTTAATGCAATACTCGATAGACATGGATTTATTATAGCAACTTACGCCAAAAGTCATTGTTGTATTGAGTTTCTCAGTATTATATACAAATTTTTTATTAGCAATTGCTTCTCTGATTCTTTCGGCTGTTTTTTGTGCGTTTTCAAGGTTAGTTTCAGGCAATAGAACCAAGAATTCCTCACCTCCCCATCGACTAATGCTGTCCAATTTTCGTAATTGTAATTTCATAAGATCAGCAACGGAAATAAGGACAAAATCGCCGCATTCGTGACCGAATTTGTCGTTGAAATGCTTGAAATTATCGATATCGGATAATATTAAAGAAAATGGTTTGCCATATCTCTCGAAGCGATTTTGCTCGAATATGATTTTTTCTATTATATCACGACGATTTGATAGGTGTGTCAATGCATCGGTTCTGGCTAATAGTTCAAGTTTTTTGTGTGTCTCTGTCAATTCACGATTCTTCTTTCGGATTATTTCGTTTGCCTCTTTCAATTTCTTATTAGCATCGACAAGTTCAATATTCTTTAATCTGTAGATTTCTGATTCCTTTTCCTTATTTTCCCTTTCATGCTTTGTTGCTATTTCGGATAATTTTAGGTTATTTTCCTCGTTAAGAATGGTTTCTTTTATATCTGAGTATTTTATATGACACTCGAGAGCATCTTTGTAGTTCCCAGTTTCCGCGAGAAGTTTGGTGATATTGCCATTAAGGTTTTTTAACAAATATTTATCTTCGATTTCATTTGCTAATTTAAGCCCTTCTTCAAGATATTTATATGCTTCATCGTATTTATGGCAATCAAAGTAAGTAACCCCAATTTTATTTAAAGTACAGGATATTTGTTGCTTATTTTTGATTGATTTTGATATTTCCAAGGCTTTTTTATAGTAAGTTAAAGACTCGTTAGATGTGTTGGATTCTTTGTATATATCGCCAATTTCATTGAGAACTTTTGCTTTTTCTAAACCCGAAACACTTTCCAATTTTCTTATATATTGTTCTATATTGTTCACAAGTCATTACCTCCTATATTAATATATAAATTATAATATTTTTAACAATGATTTTTAACTAACACCTCATTTGTATGTTACTGCACAATCGTGCTACCCGCTTCAACCCATACAGCCTTCGTTGCAGATGTATACGCACCTATTACACCTATATAATCGTTGTATTCAGGAGGTTGATAATAAACATCGAGTCCACCGTAGTCTCGGTAATCTAGGAAATCGTAGAATTCCGCACATCTCGGCTCGATTGATTTCATGTGAATCAAAAATTTGCCATTGCCGGGGAAATTGCACCAAGGTAAATCGATTCCCGATGCAATTTCTGAAGACTTATATTGAAGCTTTGGACATCTATCTGGTACCGGGAATATTTCTCCTCCCCACCATATCCACTCGATATCTATGTGATATTCCATCTCGTTCTGAGGATTTGAAACTCGTAAACTAAATGGTGGCGATTCACCGTTGGTGTAATACGCTATTTCAGGAGTTAACAGTTCTATTTCGGGAATTTTTGGTACCATAAATGTATCTGAAAAATCGCCAACATCTGTCTTTCCGGAAAATGTATACGTAACTCCCGGTTCAACCCGAAAATCTATATTGTAATATGTGTAGTATTTATAGTAATACTCTTCCTCGACCATCCTAAGTTGAATCGATGTATCCACACCTCCGGGTGTAATCCATGATAACTCAAGTTCTGCACCTTCCAAAAACCCAGTTTTTATCGTATCCTCGATGGGTCTAAGAGAAGAAATCGATATCATATCCAGTCGCATAGATGAGAAAACCGCCCAAACACCCGGCTTTGGTTTATCTAATTGCTGGCTTATGTCTGGCATATCGCAAGACTGAAAATAAAACAATGAAATAAAAAGCGATACAATAAAACCTACTGTGTAAATTTTTTTCACTCGCATTACCTTATTAAATGAAATTTGCAATTTTTGAAGCATATTATTTACACAACTCCTTTATAATTTCTTCATATTTAACCAAAAGTTGCGATGCGGAATCGTTGGTTTTACCTTCTGCCAAAAGATGAAACACAGGTCGCTCGATATCCGGAAGGATTAACACCCACGAGTCCGACTTAATAATTCTCACACCATCGATAATTTCACGAGGAAGTTCTTCCGATTTCTCTATAAGAGAGCGCATAACTCTGCCTTTAGCGTGCCATGGGCAGTGAACCTCACTCTCGAGCCTAACAAAATTCGGCATCGATCCCGCGATCTCAGATAACAGTCGACCATCGTTTGCCAAAAGCTCCAAAGTCTTCATAACAGCAAATATTCCATCGCAAGCAAACCCGAATTCCTGGAATATAAAACCTCCTCTTGTGCCGCCAACGAACTCGATCCCATTATGCGCAGCCTCCATCATTGAAAGGTGATCGTTGCGAGTTCTTACGACATTTACACCGTGTTCTCTGGCAATGAAATTTACACCCATTGTGGCTGAAATAGGAACTGCAATGGATTTTGGCATATTCTGCGAAAGATATAGCTTGCATATTATGTATAGTAATAGGTTATCTCTGTAAATATTGCCTAATTCATCGATAAGCGTTATTCTCTCCGCAGTGGGATCGATTGCGAAGCCCATTGTTGCGCCAAGTGTCCGAACGATCTTTGAAAGCTGCTTAAAAGCCGCTTCACGCTCATCACGAGTTTTTGTTAAATGGTTTGGATTAACATATGCATTAAGCTCGACTACCTCAGCGTTAAATCTCTCGATAATAGGCGGCAAAACCTGTGCAGCTGCACCGAACTCATAATCTATAACGATCTTAAACTTTCTTTCGCTTATAATCGACTTATCGATGTGCTCAAATACTTTCTGTAGATACCATTCCTTTAATCCTTGTGGTCTCGAAAGCCGTCCGAGATCGGCATATTCTGCTCGAGGAATATTCTCACGCATAAGCAACTGCTCGATCTTTCTGCATGTTTTCGTTGGAAGGTCTGTGCCATCACCGGAAAGAAATATCATATCCTGCATTTTATTATCGTAAGGTGATTTTCTAATATGAACACCCGCATTCCTGGGATTTCGCATGAGTTGTTGGCGAACAAGTGGTATGGGGACAAGCCCTAAGTCCTCGACATCGATCCCAGCGGACATAACGCCACATGAAAGCGACCTTGCGGTGATTTGGCTCGCTCGATCTGCATCACGTGAAACAACAATAATATTAGCACTTTTACTTATTGATGCACCTAATGCAGCACCAACTTTGCTTGCAAATTCTGGAGATATTTCCCAGTTAATTACACCGCTGATCCGTGAACCCGCAAAAAGTTCTCCACCCACTCTATCGGTAAAAATCAGCGATTCAGTCACAACAGCTTTATCCTCTATGGTTTTCTCAGGCCAAAGTTTAACTCCAGCGGAAATTATTGCACTTTTGCCTATAGAACAACCATCGGCAATAACTGAATGCTCTTGAATAGTTACATCTCTGTCGATCTTGACTTGCGAGGCAACTGTCGAATCGGAAATATAAGCTCCAGAACCAATTTCTACATTCTCCCATATTACGGACTTTTCGATATTTGCGGAAGGATACACTACTGTGTTTTCACCCAAAACCGAATTGGATATATAAGCATTCGAATGGATTTTTACTCCTTTTCCAAGAAGCACTCTGCCTTCGAATTTAACGCTATCCTCATATTCCACTCCTTCATCGATCCAGATTTCAGCATCACCTGCTTTGACCGATTTCCCTGGGAAATTAAGCTTAACACGTTCCCAAAGTGCATCCTCGTTTGCTCGACGATATTCGCGTAAATTGCCTACATCACGCCAATAACCATCTGCGATATACCCGTATAATCCTTTGCCAGAACCCAGGATTTTTGGAAAAAGATTCATAGAAAAATCGAATAACTCTCCCTTAGGAATCATTTCCAATACTTCCGGTTCGAGTATGTATATTCCTGTATTAATCGTATCGGAGAACACTTGTCCCCAAGCCGGTTTTTCGAGAAATCGTGTAATTCGTCTGTCCTCATCGAGTATAACTATCCCGAATTGCAAAGGTGTGGGATGCCTTGTTAGCACTATAGTAGCTAAAGCTTCACGATCTTTGTGGAATTCTATTGCCTTTTTGAGATCGAAGTCGGTGAGAACATCTGCAGAAATAACTATGAAAGAGGAATTAATCAAATCTGATGCATTGCGGACGCTACCTGCGGTGCCAAGGTCGCTTTGAGCGGATTTGTAATTTATTCGAATATTCCAAGGTGAACCATCACCGAAATAATCGTTAATCAAATTCCCGTGATAGTAGAGAAGAGATATAGCGTCGTCGAAGCCGTATTTAACTAATAAGCGAACAATGTGTTCCATCATTGGAACACCCGCAACTGGAACCATAGGTTTAGGTCTTTGGTAGGTGAGTGGTTGGAGTCTTGTGCCAAAACCACCAGCCATTATTACAGATTGCATGGACTACCCCCAGTTGGCTTTTCTTATTACTGCAGATTTATATGAAAAGTATACCTTATTCATAATTTTTATCAATATCATGCCAAAATCTTTTATTGTCAACCCAGTTCATAGATTAATCCTAATCGATGAAGAAACTATTCCCGCTCATTAACAAAATATTGTGTGAATTAATATCGATTCTGGTTATGGAATTCGTTGTGTCAATTCTAACTCATAGATAATGAAGTAGAAGTTATTCGCAAATATTAGTTATCCTATTTCAGATTTAACTTAGAGAAAATAATATTTTCAATACGCTTTTGATTCCGGTAAAGCGATTCTTACATTTAATATAACTATATACATTTGACAGAACAAAAATTGGGAAGTTTTAAATGACACAGTAATTAAGGGTGGGTAAAGGGACTTGAACCCTCGACATTCGGAACCACAATCCGATGCTCTTCCACCTGAGCTATACCCACCATTAATATATTTACAAATCTATTTAGACTGTATTCAGTGTCAAGTTGAAACTTTGTGTAGTATACAATGAAAAAGATTTGCTTGACAGGAATAATAGCTATTCTATCTTGCGTGCCTTGTTAAGCTGGAAATAAATTTATCGAAAATTATATAATAGGTTTTATAAAACCAACGATTAAGCTTTCTCGATATAGGAGGGTTAATGAAAAGGCGAAGAGTAATAATAATGGGTGCTGCGGGAAGAGATTTTCACAATTTCAACACCTATTTCCGTGATAACGAGGAGTTCATGGTTGTTGCATTCACCGCAACTCAAATACCTAACATCGAAGGTAGGAAATATCCAGCGGAACTTGCTGGAAAACTTTATCCTGATGGTATTCCTATTTTTCCTGAGGAAGACTTAATAAATATTATTCATAAATATGATGTGGATGAAGTTTATTTCTCATACAGTGATGTGAGCAATCAATATGTGATGGAAATTGGAGCTGTAGCCATGGGTGAGGGCGCGAATTTCGTATTGCTTGGACCAAAGAAAACTTTCATCAAATCCATTAAACCGGTTATTGCAGTTTGCGCAGTTCGAACTGGTAGTGGTAAATCTCAGACTACGCGAAAAGTTGCAGAAATCCTGAAGAAAATGGGCAAAAGTATTGCAGTAATACGTCATCCTATGCCTTATGGCGATCTTGTTAAGCAGACATGGCAGCGGTTTGCATCTTATGAGGACCTTGATAGATATGAATGCACCATCGAGGAACGCGAAGAGTATGAACCGCATATAGATAGTGGAAACATTGTCTGGGCTGGGGTGGATTATGCTGAAATTCTTCGAAGAGCGGAACAGGAAGCGGATGTTATTCTTTGGGACGGTGGTAACAACGACTTATCTTTCTATAAGCCGGATTTACTTATTACAGTTGTAGATCCTCACAGAGCAGGGGACGAGATGACATACTATCCGGGTATTGTTAATCTTCGCATGGCAGATGTTGCAGTTGTAAACAAAATCGACACAGCAGATTACGATGAGGTGCAGATTGTGTTAGAAAATATTCGAATGTGGAATCCCAAAGCGACAGTTATCATGGCTGCAAGCCCGATTTCAATAGACAATCCGGATGCTATTAGAGATAAAAAAGTTCTCGTAGTCGAGGATGGTCCAACTCTAACTCACGGTGAAATGAGCTACGGTGCTGGCTTCATCGCTGCCGAGTTTGCTGGAGCAGCGGAGATAATTGATCCAAGGCCTTTTGCCGTTGGTACTATTGTGGATACATATGAGAAATATCCCACAACTGGTAACGTTCTGCCGTCAATGGGTTATTCTTCGGCGCAAATACATGAATTAGAAAATACAATTAACACATCTAACGCAGAAGTTGTTATAATTGGTACTCCAATAGACCTTCGCAGAATTATGAAAATAGAAAAACCGACAGTTCGAATTCGCTATGATCTTCAGGAGATAGGGCATCCTACACTCGAAGATATCATTAAAAAGATGAATTTATAGCATTTAATTATTCTGTTTCCACCATAATACAATTAAGTATAAAATTATCCGATAGGTACTGTCTTTGGATTAATGGTTGTTTGTAATCGATAATTACAGATAATATTAATAACTTTATTCCATTAAAAAGATTTTCTGGTTTTTCCGTTCTTCCCGTAGTTTTAAAGATATTCTGTAACGGATTTTTTCTTCTTTCATCGAGATAAAGTCGTATGACGATTTAAAAGAAATGGCCGGGCTATTAACCCGGCCTGTCGCACATCAACCGCACGGAGAGGGAGGGATTCCGCAAGGTGAGAGCTCACTCAGATTCTTTCCTCAATTGCAACTTGAAGTTTAATTCGTTGTTTAATGAATAATAGATTTCAAATATCAAAAGTTTATCCTTAAAACTAACTGCAATCAGAAAAACCACATGAGGGACATGTCGCACATCCCTCTATTTGCATCATTTCGCTGCCACATTCGGGACACATAATCGACGAATGAACCTTGCTCTCTGTTTCCACATAATCTATATCATTATCAGCCTTCTTGTCGAAATCGTCTAGTTGCTTAGGTTCAGTATCAAGTTCTCCTTCAGAAAATAAAGATTCCTGATTAGCAATCTTACGTTTCATATACCATTTCAAAGCATGAGCCAGACCGTCAGGGCAAGACAATATCTTCTGCCCGTGGTTCCATGACGGTTTGGGGCAGCGAATGCTTTCTATCTGCTTAATAATTTTTTCAACAGGCACCCCTGAGCGCAAAGCCAATGAAATTAACCTGGAAACAGCCTCAGATTGACTCGATGCGCAACCACCGGTTTTCCCTAAATGTGCGAAAACCTCAAAGGCTCCGAGCTTGTCCTCGTTGATTGTTACGTAAAGATTCCCGCAACCTGTGGGAACCTTCAATGTTGTACCTTGAATTTCTACTGGTCTTCTTCGGACTTCTCGAGGTTTACGCGAGATATCTTTTAGTTCTTCTTTTTCCACTTTTTTCTTTATAGTTCCCACTGTGAGAACTTGCCCCATAATAGAACCATCTCTATATATGGTAACGCCCTTCAAGCCAAGTTTATATGCAAGAAAGAAACCCTTTCTTATATCATCGATAGTAGCATCGTGCGGAAAGTTTATAGTTTTACTCACTGCGTTTTCTGTGTATTTCTGGAAAGCAACCTGAAGTTTTATGTGCCATTCTGGACTTATGTCATGTGAGACCACATAGACTTCCTTCATATCCTTTGGGATTCTGTCTATGTTTTTCAAGGAACCATTTTCAAGGATTTCATCGACTAGTTCTGCAGAATATAGTCCACGATCCTTAAGTTCAGTCAGAAATAATTGGTTAATTTCAACCAATTTTTGCCCATCCATAACATTGCGAACGAAAGCCAATGCGAAAATAGGCTCGATTCCTGAGGAGGTTCCAGCAATTATAGATATTGTGCCAGTAGGCGCTATGGTTATTACAGTTGCGTTTCGGAGTTTAAAATTTCGCTCTTTATAGATCGACTTTTCCCAGTTGGGGAATACACCACGACTCTCTGCAAGTTCAGAGGATTTTATCCAACCTTTTTGCTGTATAAACGCATGGACTTTTTCGGCAATATCTACTGCTTGTTGTGAATTATACGGTATTCGAAGCTTTATTAACATCTCCGCGAATCCCATTATTCCCAGCCCAATCTTTCGATTTGCTTGGGTCATTTCTTCTATCTGAGGAAGAGGATATTTATTAACATCGATAACATTGTCAAGGAAATGTACGGAATTGTGAACTACATTAGCCAGTCTTTCCCATTGAACTTTTCTGCCTTCTACAAAATTGGAAAGGTTAATCGAGCCAAGATTGCAGGACTCATACGGTAACAACGGTTGCTCCCCACATGGATTTGTGCTTTCAATCTCACCTAATTCTGGTGTGGGATTATCTCGATTAATTCTATCAAGAAAGACTATACCTGGTTCTGCGGAAGACCATGCATTTTCAACAATAAGATTGAAAACATCACGAGCGTTAAGGCTATTTACTTTATTTCCGGTTCGAGGATTTATGAGATCGTATTCGTTATTTTCTTCTACTGCTTTCATGAAATCCTCAGTTAGAGCCACAGATATGTTGAAATTCGTGAGTTTCCCTGTATTATTCTTGCATTTTATAAATTCGAGAATATCTGGATGATCGATGCGAAGAATGCCCATATTGGCACCGCGACGAGTTCCTCCCTGTTTGATAGCTTCAGTAGCAGCATCGAAAACTCCCATAAAGGACACTGGACCGGAGGATACTCCGGCAGTGGTTTTAACTACATCGTTTTTAGGACGAAGCTTTGAGAATGAGAAACCCGTTCCACCACCAGATTTATGAATTAATGCAGTATGTTTTATTGTTTCAAAGATCGACTCGATGGAATCCTCAACAGGCAGAACGAAACAAGCCGAAAGCTGTCCCAGCTTGCGTCCAGCATTCATCAAAGTTGGGGAATTGGGCATAAAATCTCTTTCGACCATCATATCATAGAATGTAGCAGCTATACTATCAATATCTGCATCGGGATTATAGTTGGTCTCTGGGCTGGCTATTGTGTATGCCACACGCTTTAGCATATCCTCTGGTGTTTCGATTATATCACCATTTGAATCCCGAATTAAATATCGCTTCTCTAAGACTGTTTTAGCTGAGGAAGTCAAAAAGAATTTTTTAGAAAACCGTGTATTATTCTCGAGCATATTTTCCCCCTCCAGTATAATATTTTATGGCTCTGTTTGAAGTTGTCAAGGACAAAATAACACAATATGTTGGGGTTGAAAATTTTTTATTACACAACTTATTGTAGTTTTTACTTATAGCATTTCTTAGAGAAAAAGATTCAATTGGATTTTACTTCCTTATTAATCAGTTGAAGATATAAGAAAATG
>JAUWMV010000064.1 GCA_030613005.1 bacterium
GATTTTCGAGTTTTAAAAAGAACCGCACTCGTTTGCAGCTTTGCTATTGCTGCATTCTTGGCAATCCGATCGATTCACTGGCCTTGGCAGGGAATTATCCTATATGAGAATTCATATTCGAATCTGTATCTTCCAACAGTAGCTAATGTCAAGGCAAATCTAATGGCACAAGGTGGAATTCTTGAGACTCTGCGAATTATCTGGTTCGTTTGGGGACCTATCTGGGCTTTTTCTGTTATAGGCATACTCAGAGGAAACAAATTTCTGAATAAATCACTGCTTTTTATACTTCTCAATTTAGCTTTTATTTTTGTTGCTACAGATGTGGAAAGATTTACCTCATTCGCTTTTGTGGTACTCATTCCACTGTTTCTTCTGGCTGTTCATCGATATTACGATAAGAAACTTAAAATCTTTTGGGCAATATCGCTTGTTTTGATATTCTTATATATCCCTGTTTATGGCAAGCTTTCATGGGCTACGTTAAATAATGTGCTTTTCACAATTTCGAATGACCTTGGTTGGTTCTTAGCGGTTTCAACCTCTCAAATTGTGCATTCTGTCTTTCCGCTTTATTTCCTTTTAGGCGAAATTTTTATATTCATAAAGGCACAAAGAAAAAAGCTAAAGGATTATCTGCCTGTTCTTGTTTGGGGATTGACGCTTGTGTTTTCGTTTTTTCCAGCATATAACTCGAACAACCCAAAAGCACTGAGGGATTTTCTCGATGAAGCCAGAATTCACATACGCGAAAGACCTATCGACAAAGACAAGTACTCTCTGAAGAAACATCTTCTAATAAAAAGCGATTCTATTGAGCCCAAGTTAGCACGAAATTTCCGATGGCTTCAGTATCATTACGAAATGAATGATACGTATCATGTGAGAAAAATATTCAACAACATTGGCGATGGATCTCCCTCACGTACATTTAAAGTTCTAACAGAATTTGTCAAGGAAATCTCGACGACGGGTAAAGTCCGTGAAGCTGAGAGAATCGCTGATATCGCAGGTATGATCGATCCATATGATTTTGAACTTTATGATTTTCGAGCTAATTTTTTGGCTAAATATGGAGATTATAATAAAGTGATTTTTATAACTGAGGAGTTCCGAAAAAGGCACAAATATTCCCATTTTGCAATGTTATATCAAATGATGAGCCTGAATTCGATTGGGAATTTTGAATATGGGAAAGCATTAGCGGAAACTCTGTTATATTACTGCGAAAAAAATCCTCGGTACGCTTTTGATATTTCTGAATTCTTTCAACAGCAGAATAATGAGGAGGATGCGCAATTTTGGCATATGTTTGCACAAAAACTATCGGAGAATAAGCAATTTAAGTGAGTTATTCTCAAATTTCAGCGTAATAAAGCATTGATTTATTTTGTAAATTATATTTGTATCAGGTCAACAGATTGGAATTTCGATATTTAAAAATAAATATGAAGTAAATGAAATCATAAATAGAGACATCATTTTAAAAGAATTGCTTCTATTCAAGTTATTTATTATTTACAATAAATGTATAGAGAGAGAAGAAATCTTTATAATTGCTCCAATAATGGTTCAGATTATGCACAGAAGACCCGAAGACTTTCTTTTAAACAATCCTTAATGCTTTTAGGAGCAATCGTAGTCTCTGTTATTGCTCTTTCTTTATTGAGTAAAACGGTTACAATTCGATGGGAGATTTTCGGCGATGGTATCCAATATGTAAAAATGTCTCTCGACAATTTCTACGGATTGTCCGTCCCGTTTTGTTACAGAATGTTTGTTCCATGGCTCGCGCATTATCTCGGCGAACCACCTAAT
>JAUWMV010000006.1 GCA_030613005.1 bacterium
GATTTTCGAGTTTTAAAAAGAACCGCACTCGTTTGCAGCTTTGCTATTGCTGCATTCTTGGCAATCCGATCGATTCACTGGCCTTGGCAGGGAATTATCCTATATGAGAATTCATATTCGAATCTGTATCTTCCAACAGTAACCAATATCAAAGCAAATCTAATGGCACATGGTGGAATTCTTGAGACTCTGCGAATTATCTGGTTCGTTTGGGGACCTATCTGGGCTTTTTCTGTTATAGGCATACTCAGAGGAAATAAATTTCTGAATAAATCACTGCTTTTTATACTTTTCAATTTGGCTTTTATTTTTGTTGCAACAGATGTGGAAAGATTCACCTCATTCGCTTTTGTGGTGCTCATTCCGCTGTTTCTTCTGGCTGTTCACAGGTATCGTGAAGAATTAAGCCTTACATACTGGGCTAACTCAATCATCCTGCTTTTCTTATATATTCCTTTGTATGGAAAAACAACTTGGTTTACTCAGAAAAATGCACAATTTACTATCTCTAATGGACTATCTCTATATTTGAATATTGCTAGTCTTATAATCATTCACATTGCATTTCCTCTATTCTTTCTTATTGGTGAAATATTTCTTTTTGTAAAATCAAAAAAAGGACTAAATTTTCTTGCAGTTCTTATATGGTCAGCTACTTTCGTTTTTTCGTTTTTCAGTGGATATTATAGGCAAAATTTATACTCTTTAAGGAAAAATTATCTAGGGTCACGAGAATACTCTGAGAAGAGTCAAGATCAAGAAAGCATGTATTCTCTTAGCTCTAACATACTATTGATTTCAAAGAATAGTGATTCAGAACTTGCTGAAAACCTTAGATGGCTTCAATACTATTCAGAAATGAATGATACATTTCTAGTAAGGAAAGCTTTCTCTAAAATTACACAGGAGTATAATTTCTTTAACTTGAATACATTCAAATTAGTAGCCTTGTCAACGCTAAAGAAAGGAGATCCATATAAAGCTGAGGAAATAGCCGACATAGGAGGAATGATAGATCCTTACAATTTCGAACTCTATAAGTTTAGATTCCAACTATCTTACAGTAGAAAAAATTTAAAAAAAATAAAAGCAATAACCGAAGAATTTAGGAAAAGACATGTGAAACACCCAATTGCAATATATTATCATATAAGAATTCTGAAACAGTTGGGAAAAAATGAATATGCTGAAGCTCTTTTAGATACTCTGATTTATGAGTGCAAAAAGAATCCTGAATGGGCTAGCAGAATATCTCGATTGCTTATGGAGGAGAATAACATTAAACAAGCTAATAAATGGGAAATTCTCGCTTTACAATTCCAGAAAAACTTGATAAAACATTCAGATAGGAGACAATGAGATGTTCAACTTATCTTTTAAAGAAACGACCAAGCATTACCAAATAACTCAATCCACTCAGAATACTATTCAGGATCCAATAAATAAACCTCTAATAACTTATGAGGTACCTAAATGAAAGTTCCACTTTTGGATATCGCTGCACAATTGAAATCAATAGGATGTGAACTAAAATCCGCTGTAATAGAAGTAATTGATTCTACGAGGTATATCGGCGGTCCAAAAATAACCGAAATTGAGCAAAAGATTGCAGAATATTGTGGAGTGCAATACGGAATAGGTGTATCCTCGGGCACAGATGCACTTTTGGTTTCACTTATGGCGCTAGATATCGGTCACGGTGATATTGTTATTACAACGCCATATTCATTTTTTGCTTCCGCTGGTGTGATTGCTCGGCTTGGCGCAATACCAGCTTTCGTGGATATAGAGCCAGATACATACAACCTGGGCCCAAACTATCTTGAGGATTGGCTCAATGGAAATCCTGCCGAGATAAAAAATGTTAGAGCAATAATTCCGATTCATTTGTATGGACAATGCGCCAATATGGATTCGATTATGGAAATTGCCAATAGATATGGTATTCCAGTTATCGAGGATGCTGCACAGGCAATAGGTGCAAAATATCCATCCAAAAACGGAATTAAAAAAGCAGGAAGTATGGGTATTACAGGTTGTTTCTCGTTTTTCCCAAGTAAAAATCTCGGTGCAATTGGCGATGGTGGGATGGTTGTCACAAAAGATGAGAAAATAGCGGATAAAATAAGAAAACTTCGCAATCATGGAGCCTATCCTAAATACTACCATTCAATGATAGGTGGAAATTTCAGATTGGATGCTATTCAAGCAGCGATACTTCTTGCTAAATTTCCACATCTTGAAAAATGGCACTCGATGCGGCAGGAGAATGCAGCGTATTACGATGAAAATTTGAATGTAGGAGAGATAAGAAAACCGACAATTGCATACAGCAGAAAAGACCATATATACAATCAATATGTTATATCAGTTTCAACGCATCGGGATGAATTGCAAAAATTCCTAAGCGATAACGATATCGGCACAGCTATTTATTATCCACTTCCGTTTCATTTGCAGGAATGCTTCAGATATTTAGAGTATAAAAAGGGGGATTTTCCGAATAGTGAATACGCTGCCGAACACACATTAGCTATTCCAATTTATCCAGAATTGACAACAGAAATGCAGGACTATGTTATATCGAAAATAGGAGAGTTCTATGAATAGGAAAATTTGCGTTGTTGGTGGTGGACGATGGGGCAAGAATCACATTAGGACATTGAATTCGTTGGGTTGTCTGACTGGTATTGTCGATTCTGACGAAAATGTGCTTCGAGAGTTGAAAAAAATATATCCTAACGTTGAAACCTACACAAATATTAAAAATGCAGTCGAACGAAATTACGATGGATTCACAGTAGCTACACCAGCAGAGACGCATTTTGATATTGCTAAGTACATATTGGAACATAAAAAGCCAGTCCTTGTAGAGAAACCACTTGCTCTAACAGTTCGTAGAGCTGTTAAGCTCGACAAATTATCTCGTGACAACGGTATGCTTCTCATGGTTGGACATGTTTTGCTATTCCATCCCGCAATAAAAAGAATTAAACAACTTATCGATTCAGGTAAAATTGGCAAATTAGAGTATTTATACAGCAATCGCTTAAACCTTGGAACGGTGAGAACCGAGGAAAACATTCTTTGGAGTTTCGCTCCTCACGATATAGCAATATTCCAATATTTCATCGGCAGAAAACCTTTGGAAATTAACTCGAAAGGTGGTGCTTTTCTTCAGTCACATATTCACGACACAACTATGACGATGCTTAAATATCCAGACAACATTATTGGTCATATATTCGTAAGTTGGTTGCATCCGTTTAAGGAGCAAAGACTTGTGGTTATCGGTTCGAAAGGAATGCTTTCCTTTGAGGATTCCTCAGAGAAAAAGGAGATATTTTTCTATGAGAAGGGAATAGACTGGATTCAAGGCGAGCCTGTAAAACGAGATGGTCCCACAGAGGTTATAGAATACAATAAATCTATGCCTTTAACGGAGGAATTGAAGTATTTTATCGAACATTTAGATCGATGCAGTTGCGAGATATCCAATGGTCAGAGTGCAGTTGAGGTGCTCGAGATATTGGAGATAGCAACGCAAAGTCTACGATCCAAAGAAGCGATCGGAATTAAAGAGGAATCGGTAGTTGCAAAGCCTTTTATCGATGTATTCATTCATCCCTCGAGTTTCGTTGACAGTAATGTCGAAATTGGTGAGGGAACGAAGATATGGCATTTCTCACATGTGCAATCGCATACAAAAATAGGAAGAAAATGTTCATTAGGACAAAATGTCAATGTGGGCAACAATGTTATAATCGGTGATTATGTTAAAATACAAAATAATGTTTCAGTTTATGAGGGTGTTATTCTCGAGGATTATGTTTTCTGTGGTCCCTCGATGGTTTTCACTAACGTTAAGGACCCAAGGTGCAAATATCCACAACGAGGATCAAAATTCTACCTTAAGACATTAGTTAAAGAGGGTGCATCTATTGGTGCTAATGCAACGATAATTTGCGGAAATACAATCGGAAAGCATGCTTTCATTGCAGCAGGTGCCATTGTTACAAAGGATGTCCCAGATTATGCGCTTATGGTTGGCATTCCGGCAAAAAGGAAAGGTTGGGTTTGTGAATGTGGAATGATCTTGCCTTCTTTCAATAATATAGTTATATGCCCAAAATGTAGGCTGAAATACAAACTTAAGGAATCAGAACTTTTGGTTTTGCAAAATGTATAGGGATAAAAAAATATGTGTCGTTGTACCGGCATACAACGAGGAAAAGCTTATTAAGCACACAGTTATATCGATTCCGAATTTCATCGATAAGATCGTTGTCGTGGACGACAAGAGCAAAGATAGAACAGCGGAAATTATCATTGAACTTGCAAATGAAGATAATCGAATTCTCTTAATTCAACAAGAGAAAAACCAAGGTGTAGGTGCTGCTATTCGTACCGGTTACATATGGTGCCGTGATAATGACATCGATATTTCCGTAGTTATGGCTGGAGACGGGCAAATGGATCCTAATGATTTACCAAACCTGCTAGATCCTATTGTAGATAACCGTGCAGATTATACCAAGGGAAACAGATTGGTTACTGGCGAGGCATGGCAGAAAATACCACACGTGAGATATCTGGGTAATTCTGCATTAACGTTTTTGACAAAAATCGCCGTGGATATTGGCATATTACCGATTCGCAGTCAGGATATACTGCTCTGAATAAGAAAGGCTTGCATCTTCTGCCCTTAGAGAAAATATACCCACGTTACGGTATGCCCAATGATTTCCTTGTTTCATGTAATATTTACAACTTAAGAGTTATGGATATTCCAGTTAATCCGATTTACCACATCGGCGAAAGAAGCGGCATTAAAATTCGCAAGGTTTTGTTTTCGTTGCCTATTTTGATAACAAGATGGTTTTTCCGCAGAATGGTGCAGAAATACATTATTCGTGATTTTCATCCGCTGATATTATTCTATATTTTTGGAGCATTTTTAATGCTTTTAGACATCCCACTTATAATTAGACTCTTTGTTCTGTGGGGTGTAAATGGCAGTATCCCACCGATAAACGCTCTTACAATTTTGTTCTGCACTATTTTAGGTTTCCAATCGATACTCTTCGCAATGCTATTTGATATGGAGGCAAACAAGGGATTAAAAGATGATAGTAAATGAGGGTCCTCTTCGACAAAGGACATCCTGCCCATGTGCACCTTTTTAAAAATCCAAGAAAAATCCTTTTAGAACATGGGCATGAAGTTTTTCTAATTTCACGAGATAAAGAAATTGCAAGGTATCTTTTGGAAACATATAAAATTGATTATTTCCCCGGGACAAAGCAAAGAAGCGGATTGGGCGTTGGAATCGAACTCATCGAATGGTTCTGGAAAGTTTTTAGATTAATCGGTAAATTGCAAATTGATCTTGTTGCAAGCATCGGCTCACCGGGTGGAGCATGGGCGGCAAAATTGCGAGGAATTCCACATCTTGCATTTAATGATACTGAAACAGCTCCCCGGCAAAGGGCTTTATATTACCCGCTTCCATTAAAGTTTATACTCCTGAATGTCTTTTAACCGATTTTGGCTCGAAGCAAATTCGATACAAGAGTCTCCATGACCTTTCTTATTTAAGACCGGAGCATTTCACACCGGACGAATCTGTGGTAAAGGAGCTTGGTCTTTGTAAAGGTGACAAATATGTAATTCTTCGCTTTGTTTCATGGGATGATACGTATGACTTGATGCACAAGAAAACCGGAACTGACACAAAACATAAAATAATAGATATAGCTATAGAAAAATATAGGATATTCATCTCAGCAGAAGGAGAATTGCCACCCGACCTGATGCATTTCAAGCTCATCCTTCCTCCTCATAGGTTGCATGATGCACTGGCTTTTGCATCAATGGTTATTAGGGACGGCTCAACTACCGCCACCGAGGCTGCGGTTCTCGGCACACCAAGTATTTATATTTCTCCATTCGCTCATTTGCTTGGTGTTATTCAATTATTGAAAAAATATAATCTCATATATAAATTTAAGACATTTACTGAAAGCATTGGCACAATAGAGAAAATCATTGAAGACCCTCAGAAAATTCAACGAATGGCTAACAGGAAAAAATTTCTTGAAGATACAATTGATGTTGCTATATTTATTATGGGCAAATGCGAAGAATACGGACGGAAATGAACGGAAATAATAAATACAAGAAGATTCTTCCTGATCTTCTGAAATATGGGATGGAAAGACTTCGGAGAGAATTGTGAGGATTATCGAAAACTTTTTAAACTAGTCTAAATGTCCGTATAAGATGTTGAGGAATATATTGAGTATTATAGGAAAAATATGGAAACGAAGAGCTTATGTGTATAGAGCAGTCTTAAACTGGAGTACACATTGTTTGGATGTTATTGCCTATCGGAATAGCGGCAAACCGGACGGCAAGCGGGTTATCGTTTTCATTAGGGCGATTTCGGATATTCGCCTTTTTAAGCAGGCGAAAGCACTACGTAATACTGGTGAGTTTTACACTGTGTTTTTTACAAAAGTGCTTGATAGGTCACTCATGCAACCCGCTTTCGACGAAATACATCCAATTATAAGCATTAATAAAATGGTAAGGAAGATTGAATCAATTAGTCGAAAAGCGGACATAGTTGCATTGCATATTAGCAGTCCCCCTGCCAACATTTGTCGTAGATTAATAGAGATGAAATTACCATGGCCTGTTATATTTGATCAATACGATTCATGGATGGTAACCATGGGACCTGATTACAAAGGTGATTCAAGTGAGCGTATGTATAACCTCGAGCAGCAAATCGCAGATGAAAAATTCAGCTTTGAGAATGCAAACGGTATAATTTCCAAAACAACTGAAATCGAATATGTTAAGTCAATTCTGGATATTAAAGCTCCCTCATTGATTTACCCGGATTATGCGTTTGAGGATTGGTTTGTCGAACCGCAAGAACCAATGCGTTGGGAAGATGGCAGACCGCATCTTGTATATATTGGAAGTATTTACGGGAAGGAAGTGCCGGATGAAATGGGTTATTCAAAATTCTTCGATTTTGCGCGCAATCTCAACGAACAAAGAATCCATTTTCATATCTATCCATCCCCGACACAAACAATTATCTATAAAGAATATAAAAACCTTGACAAAGAACTTCCGTTCTTCCATTTTCACAAATCAAAAAACCCTTGGGAAATTCAGAAAGAAATTGCAAAATACGATTTCGCACTGGATGTGGCATGGTTTGACAAAGCCCCATCTGTAAGGGAAGAAAAGAGGAGCACCGCGACTGGTAATAAATATGCTACTTATCTGGAAGCGGGACTACCGATAATAGCAAATGTTCCTTATATTGCAAATTATGTTAGAAAATGGGAAATTGGTTTTATAATCAGTGATGATCAGTATATTTTTGACAACAAGTTTATGCTAAGACGAAAAGAATATCAAAAAAACGTTTTAAAGAAAAGGATGGACTTCAATTGTGATTCACATGTTAAGGAATTGATAAATTTATATGAAGAAGGAATAAAAGAATGGAATATGGTAAGCAAATTGAAATAAAAAGAGCTGTTGTAACGGGAGGAGCAGGCTTTATAGGTTCACACCTCGTGGATGAATTAATAAATCTGGGAGTAGAGACAAAGGTAATTGATAATTTATCTACAGGTAGGATAGAAAATGTTAATAAAAACGCTCCGTTTGTTAAAGTAGATATTCGTGATTATGATGCTCTTAGATCTGAATTTAAGGACACAGATGTAGTATTTCATTTAGCCGCATGTCCGAGGATTATTCCTTCAATAAAGGACCCTCAAAAATATCATGATATCAACGTAACCGGTACACTTAATGTTTTGAAAGTATCTCTTGAAAATGGGGTAAGAAATTTTGTTTACGCAGCATCCTCATCTTGTTATGGGAATCCATCAGAAATTCCAACCCCTGAAACTGCAATTATCGAGACTCGATGCAATTCAAGCTGCTATTCTGTCGGTAAACTTGCGTTATCTCGAAGATTGGACTGAGAAACGAATGGAAAATGCAAAAAGATATTCCAAGAGTCTCAATACAACAGTGAAGGTTCCAGTAGATAGCCCTGGTGTTAGATCGGTTTATCATACTTATGTGATTCAAACAGACTATAGAAATGAACTAAAAAAATATCTTGAAGAGCATGGGATAGAATCCAAAATCCATTATCCTATTCCCATTCATCAACAAAAAGCTGCTGGAAAACAAGAAAGTCTGACTATATGTGAACAGCAAGCTAAGCGAATCTTGAGTTTGCCGGTACATCAGTATCTTACTGAGGATGAGGTTGATTATGTAGTTGAAAATATCGGAATTTTCCATAAATTGGATTAGAAAACTGGACTGGTAAAATTCGTTTCACCTAATAGCGTTAGGATGAGCTATGAAAAGGGATTTGAAGGACATAAAACCGAAAGATATAACGTTGGGTAAAGTTTTACTGTATATGAATTATAAAATTAACGGTGCGCTTCATTCCTTTAGAAGGTTAATTATTCCTTTTCCGGAAAGATTTGTCTCAAATACTACAGATATGATAAATAAAGTTTCGTCAGACACCGATGAAAGAATATATAGAGGTCCAATGGATTTCCCGGAAATCGAAGAGTTAAAGCTTTATTGGGGGATTTACAAAAACATTACAAGAACGCTTCGAAAAGGTAATCGTTTTGACCTGTATTATAATTGGAAAGATATTCATAAAATTATAAAGAAAGAAGATAGAGTTATTATTAAAGATTTGTTCGAAATGTGGTATGTTCAGCACTTCCAGCCTAAAAGAATTCTTGAAGTTGGAACCAGAACTGGAAAGTCCCTAATATCCCAAATGATTTTCCATTATGAAATAGATAATACCTTGGTTTTTTGTATAGACCCATTTGTTGAACAAGGAAGTTCTCGAAAAATATTGAAAAATCTGAAATTGATAGGTTCCAGGCCTTTAGGATTAGTAGTATTGAACAGGTATTCCGAGGAAATTATGCCAGAAATAAAAAGGGTATGGCCCGAACTTTACTTTGATTTTATACTTGTGGACGGTTCGCATGAACCTGAAGACGCTTATCGTGATTTGCAGATGTCCGTCGAACTTTTGGATAAGGGAGGAATTCTTTGTTTTGATGATTTGGGGCCAACTGGTTATAACCTAATAACCGTGTGGGAAAAATGGAAAGAAGAACATGGTTCGAGGTTTACGACGAGAGAGTATTATAAACCTTATGGCTTTGGAGTAGCTCAAAAGATTCGGTAAATAAGTGAAGTTATGAAAACTATAGTAACAGGCGGAGCGGGTTTTATCGGAAGTCATCTCGTGGACAGGCTTGTCGCGGATGGTCACGATGTCGTCGTTACAGATAACCTCACCACCGGTAGATTGGAAAATATCGCAGAACATATCAAAGACGGGAAAGTGATATTTCATAATATCGATATTTCCGATGATGGATTGGATATGGAATTATTCGAAAATGCCGATTGGGTTTTTCATCTTGCAGCATTGGCTGATATTGTTCCTTCAATTGTTAATCCATCAAAGTATTTGAAAGCGAATGTTCAGGGCACATGGAATGTTCTTGAAGCATCCAGGAAAGCAGGGGTTAAGCGATTCATTTATACGGCTTCAAGTTCCTGTTACGGGATTCCCGATATTTACCCAACACCCGAAACGGCTCCTATTATACCTATGTATCCTTATGCGTTGTCAAAATATCTTGGGGAGGAACTTGTCCAGAATTGGGGTAAGATTTACAATTTGCCTGTTATAAGTCTCCGGCTTTTTAATGTGTTCGGACCTCGACACCGGACAACGGGAGCTTATGGCGCTGTATTCGGAGTGTTCCTTGCACAAAAGCTTGTTGGTAATCCTTTTACCGTTGTCGGGGATGGTGAACAGACGAGAGATTTTACCTATGTTACTGATGTTGTAGATGCCTTTATAGCTGCAGCAAAGTCCGATATTTCAGGTGAGGTGATTAACATAGGGAGCGGCGGAACTTACAGTGTTAATCATCTTGTTGATTTATTGGATGGTCCGGTAGTTAACATACCCAAACGCCCTGGCGAACCCGATTGCACTTATGCCGATATTATAAAAGCAAAGCAACTTCTTGGTTGGGAACCAATAGTATCCTTTGAGCATGGAGTCCAGGAAATACTCAAACTTATAGACCTTTGGCGAGATGCTCCCGTTTGGACTCCCCAAAAAATTGCGGATGTTACTGCTGAATGGTTTAAATATCTTGGAAATAGTACTAATGATTGATAATATGGAGTGAATAATGAATAAGATCATGAAAATAGAGGAACTTGAAAGATTCATTACTGAAGCAAAGGTAGCAGGGAAAGAGGTGGTTCTCGCACATGGTTGCTTCGACCTATTGCATCCTGGGCATATTCGTCATCTAAGAGCTGCAAAAAAACACGGAGATATGCTTGTAGTAACGATCACTCCAGATAATTTTGTTAATAAAGGTCCCGGCAGACCTGTTTTCTCCGAGGATCTAAGACTTGAAACAATAGCTGCTTTGGAATTCGTGGATGCAGTAGCGCTTAATAAATGGCCTACCGCTGTTGAAATGATAAATTATCTTAAACCGAGTATTTATATCAAAGGCTCAGACTACGAAAATCCTGAAGATGACCCCACGGGTAATATAATTCTCGAACGAAAGGCTGTTGAGTATGTTGGAGGTCGTATTGAATTTACATATGAAATTACTTTTTCATCTACAAGCTTATTAAATGAACATTTCAATGTATTCCCTAAAAATGCTGAGGAATATCTTTATAATCTTTCGAAGAAATTCGATCCCGATAAAATAATCGAACTGTTTAAACCTATGGAGAACTACCGAGTTGTAGTAATTGGTGATACAATTATTGACGAATACACTTATGTACATCCCATGGGTCGAGTTGAGAAAGCGCCGATTGTAGCATGCAGATATCTGGATACAGAGTTCTTCGCAGGTGGGATACTAGCTGTGGCGAATCATATTGCGAATTTCGTTAAACATGTTGATCTAATTACTGTTGTTGGAAACGACAACCTATTCGACAGAATCTCTTCAAAACTATCATCAAATATTAAGGTTCATCTCTTTAAACGCTTGGATGGACCTACAACACTTAAGCGAAGATACTTACATAAAGATGACTACCGCAAGATGTTCGCTTTGGAATTCATGAATGATAGACCTATTTCCCAGCAAGTTGAGAAGCAAATACTAAACAAGTTGCATAAGATTCTTACAAACGCTGATTTAACTGTTGTTGCGGATTTTGGACACGGTATTATTACTGGAAATATGATCGATGAGCTAATAAGTTATTCACGTTTTCTGTCTGTTAATGCACAAACAAATAGCTCAAATTTTGGGTTTAATCCTATTTCCCGCTATTATAAGGCTTCCTTCATATCCATCGATGAGACAGAATTACGTATTGCCACACGGAAAAGGTTTGAGGAGGTTGAGGAAATGTACTATGACTTAATAAAATACGTGGATTGCCCTCGAATAAATGTTACTCTGGGACCCAGGGGTTCATATTATTTCGCCGACAGTAAAGGATATCGTGCTCCAGCTCTTACGAATGATGTGATTGATACGGTTGGTGCTGGTGATGCAGTTCTTTCGATAATTTCTATTTGTTCTGTTGCAGGTTTTCCCGACGAAATTATACCATTCATTGGGAATTGTGCTGGTGCTATTGCAGCTAACATTTTATGTAATAAAAAGTCTGTTGAAAAAGTTGACCTGTTTAAGATGATAAAAGCAGCTCTTTCATGGGAGTGATATAGATATGGTTATAGAAAACTACAGAAAAGAACTTTGGTGTATTTTGGAGGGAACTGTAATTGTTGATAACTCAAGCAAAGTTATCGGAAATTTCGAGATGTCATGTGAAATTGTGGCGCGTGAAGCGTTGGCTTGTCACGAACGTGGTGGGATGATAATTTTCATTGGTAACGGTGGTAGTGCAGCGATTTGCAACCACTGTGCAATTGATTGGTGGAAAAACGGAGGAATTCTCACGAGAGTTTTCTTCGGTGATTCACATTTGACCTGTCTAGCGAATGATTTCGGCTATGAATTTATTTTCTCAAAACCTATAGAGGATATGACGAATAAGAACGATCTACTAATTGCGATCTCAAGTTCTGGAAGAAGCATGAATATTCGTAATGGCGTTATAGCTGCAAGGAAAATTGGAATGAAAGTTATTACATTAAGCGGTTTTTCTTGGGATAATCCACTTAAAACTATGGGTGATTATAATATATACGCTCCTTCAGAAAGTTACGGTTTCGTTGAAACAACTCACGGAATTATTCTTCATGCAGCCTCCGATGCATTTAACGAGCTGAGAAATTTATAATAATATATTCTACAAAATTTGGGAAGATTGGGAAGAGAAGGAATTGGTGTTGCTGTGAATTACTGGGCTATTCATTTGCTGACATATTTAAGGGATAAACTTATGCATAATGAAGGTGATTTTCCGACTGCAGAAGATATTGGCGATAGAACCATATCTTTGCCTTTTTACTTCAGTTATCTGATGAAGAAATTAATTATGTCTCAAGAATATTAATATACCTTATTGGGAAAATTATAAAATGCAAAGAAAATTTGAAAGTATTTTACAATGCCCCACTTGCAGGCAATCCGGTTTAATACGGGAAAGCAACTCGTATATCTGCAAATCCTGCGGTATTGAATATCCCGATTATGAAGGTGTAGCCACCCTTGTTGCACCAGAGGATAGAAAAAAAAACTATAGAAAACTTCTTGTTTTGAAAGATAATACAGAATTTTGGACAAAAGAGGCAAAATGGGACAAACGATTTGCCGATTTGGTACCCGATGGGGATGGTATTTTGCTCGATTTCGCTTGTGGCGGGGGTAGAAAAAGATGGTCCGAATCAAAAGGATATGAATACATAGGTCTGGATTATTATCTTGACTATGGTGTCAATCTCCTTGCAAACGGAAAAAATATACCGTTGAAGGGGAATACTATTTCAATATGCACAAGTAATGCGGTAATAGAGCATATCCCCGACCCGTGGAAAGCCTGCAGCGAAGTATTCCGTGTGCTTAAACCGGGAGGGAAATATATTGGCTCAACAGCATTTCTCCAAACATTTCACGAGCGTTCACATTATCACATGACACATCTTGGCGTTAGGTATATGCTTGAAAAAAGCGGTTTTATTGTTGAGAAGATCATCCCATTTAGGAGAAGCGGTTTTGAAGCCCTCGCTAGAAACTTATTCATAGTAAAACAACCTATTTCATATCTGATAAGATTACTATTTCCCTTCATAATGTTTTTGCGAAAAACTGGCGCGGGTTTTATTAAAATATTCTATTCAAAGGATACAGAGAAAATGGAAAGGATCTCTCAATTTATAGCCGAGGAACCTATGCGTTTCACATCCGGGTTCATATACGTGGGCTGCAAACCGGATTAATTGCCGGATTGTAATAGTGAGGAAAAACTTATCACTGAAATATCCCGAAAACGTCTCATAAGTGATTCCACCTGGTCAATTTCTGCTGCGGCTATTACAGCGATTCTTGGAATTGCTTACCTTTTACTCATTGGAAATGGATGGGGAAGCGACGGATTAGGGATATTCTCATTATGTGTTTCACTCTATATTATTGGCTCGATCCTCTTTAATTTCGGGATACATTCTGCAGTTATTTATAAAATCGTATCCTCAAAAGGCGATAATAAACTCGAAGCAGTTTTCGCTTATACTGCACTTTTCCTTAGTTTAATTCTGGGTATTATAAGTGCAATACTCGGTTTTGCTCTTGCAGGAACAATCGCCATGTTATTTCGGAAACCAGAAATGGTTATGATGATAAGAATCCTAATGATTGCATTTCCGCTCTTTCTTGTTAACAAAACAGGCATAGGAATAATGAATGCTCACAGGAGAATGAGATTGCTTGCGGGAGTCGAACTGACGAGAGGATTGATAATTCTGGCTTTTATTATCGGAGGTATGATTGTTCATGTAGATGTTATGCATTTAGCAATAGCCTTCATTCTCTCCGAATCGCTTATCTTCATATTGATTATAATCGCTTGCATTAGAACCCATAAATTTGCAATGCCCCAATTTGGCAAGGCACGGGAACTGTTGAATTATGGATGGAAATTAGCTGTTAGCAATGCTGTTGGTAATATAAACAATAGACTCGATATATTAGTAATTAGCCTTTTTTGGGAATCCTCATACGTGGGAGTTTACACAATAGCATCTGCAATAGCAAAGGGATTTTGGATTATTCCTGCAGCAATACAAAAGGTTACTAATCCTCTGATTGTTCAGCTATATACGCTTGGGGATAAAAGAAGACTTAACGCAATGTTGGATTTGCTTTTAAGATTAGGAACAGCAACTTTCGTATTACTGGGGTTTGTGGCGGTGATTATTTTTATACCACTGCTAAAAATAGTATATCCTGGTCAACCGAATATGTTAAATGCTGTTTTTCCGTTCTATTTTCTCATTCCTGGGGCAGTGATTCTCTCTGGTATCGCTATGATAGGAACATCGGTTTCATCGAGCATAGGACATCCTGAAAACTCATTAAAAATCAGCGTTATAGCCCTTGCTACTAATGTCCTTTTGAATTTTATTTTAGTGCCTTTATATGCTGGTTTAGGTGCTGCAGCAGCTACGACGATTTCAATAATCGTAGCATTTGTTTATTTCGCATTTCTATCAAATAAGTTTCTCGGATTCAAAATACCAATAAAAATTTTCTCAATTTTATTTATCCTTTTTTCCTCGATTATTGCTGGGCTTCATTTCTCTGCAGGTGCGATTTCTATATTTATTGTCGTTCCAATAGAATTGTTAATACTGTTTGCATTCATTTTTGCATCAGGTCTTATTAAAACTTCAGATATAAAACTCGCGAAATCCATTGCAGCTTCTACAGGACTTTTTAAAAAGAGATAGCTATTTAGACTTTAAAAAAACGTCTTATTAATTCCAATCATCTGGAATCTCTGGGATTCTTTTAAGTTCTTAACAAAAGATGCTGCAAGAGCAATCTTTCTCACGTTAATGAAATATTAAATAATTGTGGAATGTTTTAACAACTTATGGATTGATAAGTTATCTAATCCTGAGGCAAGACAGAAATAGTCTTTTTCCCGAATCGATTTTTTCCAAAGCTGACAACACCATTTATTGTGGCAAAAAGAGTATCGTCCCTTGCTCTGAGAACATTAAGTCCGGGATGAAATTTTGTGCCATGTTGTCTAATAAGTATATTTCCAGCTTTTACAATTTGACTATCGAACCTTTTTACT
Organism: bacterium; assembly: GCA_030613005.1. Lineage (GTDB taxonomy): Bacteria > UBP14 > UBA6098 > B30-G16 > B30-G16 > JAUWMV01. The sequence continues at coordinate 15,367 of JAUWMV010000006.1, forward strand.
CCAAGTCGCTTTCCACAACTATCACGACCATTCCTCGAGGATCCTACACCCTTCTTGTGAGCCATAATATTCCCTCCTTTTAAAACAAACAAACATAAATATATATAATTTCTGAATGTGCAAGTTTTTTTTGCGAGTTTAATAAATTAAAAAATATCAGAGCTTCCGATAAAAATTTATTAGAAATTTGACCAATATAAAAGAAATGTTTTTTAGTGAAAGTAAATCAGTTCCTATAATCAGAGCCTCTACAAACCTTAACACAAATGCCGCATATATAATGCCCTATTCCAGAACTTGAGAATTTTCTTAGCATGTCGAAACACTTTTCGTGGTTCCACTGGGAGCTATCCATGGCGATAGCATTGGCAGGACATACGCTTATACAGTCAATGCATTCGCCACAATCAGCCTTAAGGGGTTGTCCGTGGATAAGCGGCATATCGGTTAATATAGATACGAATCTTTGGTGTGCACCAAACTGAGGTGTTATAGCCAAATTGCTTCTCCCTATCCATGCCAATCCTGCTGCTACCGCTGCATGCCTATGTGAAAAATGAGGTAACAGTTTATCCCAATCGATTGTGGAGCTTGCTGGAGTGGGTAACGAAAGATAACCACAGCGTTCAATCCACTGCGCGATTCTAACTGCAGATCGGTCCAAGAGCCAGTTTAACTGTCGATAGTGATGTAGATATATTGAGTTCGGTCCATTTTTAAGCGTTTCTGTTATAGCATATGAAACTTTATAACCAATAACCACAACGTGTGGAAATTTATTAATTATTTCTTTTATTTCGCCGAAGCATGGGAGACCTTCGTTTGCAGCTACACCGAAAATTGGCACTTCCAATATTTTTTCACAATATTTCCTTAATTTGCGAGTGTTATCCTCAGAAATAGAGTTATCCATTAGAAGAAAATGCTCCTGTTTATTTACTCGAAGACAATGAATCCACATTTAAGGAAAGCACTTCTATTAATTTCCTAGTAAATTCGTCGTCGTTGTTAACTGGGGCTCCGTATATTTCGTCGATAATGATTTTATCTTTAACAAGAAATCGGTACGGTATTTTATCGACACCAAATGCAGTGAATACAGTCGAATCGACTGTACCGAAAGGGAATATTAAGCCCAGGCTGTCAGCTAAAGGCTTGATAAGTTCAATCGACTCATATGTTATTGCTAATACTGCGAGATTTCTATATTTTTTTGCAAGGTCATTGATTTGCGATAGTTCAAGACGACATGGTCCGCACCAACTTGCAACAAATGAAATTATTCCAACGGTACCGAAGAAATCTTTGTTTGAGAATTTCTCATTGTCAATGGTTGTTACAGTGAATTCTGGTAGATAAGTAAACTCGGGCAATTCCTGTTTTTTTTTCTTTGCGCGTTCCATTAAGAAAAGCAATCCAAGTATAATACAGAGCAAAATCAGTACAGGTACAGTTTTACGAGCCATTTGTCCTCCCGATAATCTCGAGTTTAATCTTACCTTTTGTAACTTCTCCCAAAAAGGAATTAATCTTTTCAATATTTTCCTCTGCAACTTCTACATCGACAGTAATCATTTCCTCGAACTTCTGATTTACAATCATGCCATCCATTGAATCTATTATAGACACAAATTTAGATACTGCACGGTAAGGTATTTTTGCTCTTAAATGTACAATTTTTATAAGTGGGATAATGCTGGAATTCTCGATCGCCAGTCGAGCACACTCGCCATAAGCTCTTGCCAATCCTCCCATTCCCAACTTTGTTCCACCGAAATATCTAATCACAATTACAACCGCGTTTGTTATATTTCTCCCAGTCAGCACCTTCATAATAGGAGCACCCGCTGTGCCCGATGGTTCACCATCATCAGTGAAATGTTCCAGTGAACCGTTTAAACCAAGTCGAAATGCATATACTATATGTGTCGAATCTGGATAATTCTTGCGAATTCTATTTAATAGTTTGTCAACTTCCACTCTGGAAGTCACTGGATATGCAAAACCAATGAATTTTGAGTGACGGGATTCAATATCTGAAAATCCGTCTTTTTTAAGAGTGTATTCTTTATCGACCATATTACATAGTCATTATCTCTTCTTCTTTGAGTCTAAATAGTTCTTCAATTTTTTTTGAATGCTTTTCGGTAATATCCTGAACCCTATCCTGTAGTCTGAAAGAATCGTCCTCAGGAATTTCGCCTTCTTTTTGTTGAGTTTTAATAAAATCTATTATCTCTCTGCGGATATTTCTAAGCCCAATTTTTCCTTCTTCTGCTATCTTTTTAGCAATCTTGACAAGTTCTCTTCTTCGCTCTTCTGTTAATGGTGGTATAGGTATTCGGACAACATTGCCATCTGAGTTAGGATTAAGACCGAGGTCTGATGACAATATAGCTTTTTCAACGTTTGATATTGCGGATTTATCCCATGGGTGAACTACTAACAATCGAGGTTCGGGCGCTGAAATCGATGCTATTTGGTTAATAAGCGTAGGTGTTCCGTAGTAATCTACTTTAATTCCATCGAGCAATGAAGGTGAAGCTTTACCAGATCGAAGTCTGGCTAATTGCTGCGATATAACGTCGAGCGATTTGTTCATTTTTCTTTCAGTATCATCTAAAATCTTTTCCATTACACCCTCCTTTTTTATTCCCATTGATAAAAATAATCAAATGCAACTCGCAGTAAAGCAAAAAGCGATAATATAATAAAGCCTTTGAAAATGTTACTCGCTCGACTCGAGAAGCATAAGATCTAAAATTTCTAACATACTTATTAAATATACTATTTCAATTAAAGTCTACAATTTAAACCTCTGTAAAACACGACCTAGATCTTTGATATTTTCCGGTGCCTGAATTACTGGACAATCTACTACTTTGTGAAGTTTTTCTAATGTCCAGTTATCGAGGAATAGTCCATTTGCTGCGACAACTCGTGGTGGAATTAACAAGATATCCAGCTTTTTTGAAAAGTTTTGGAAAGTACTTGCGATATCAGCACCAGACAGAAGATTAGCTACTGTAACAGTTTTCCCAAACAAGTTGTTTTTGACGACTTGAACTTCGATTTCTGCACCGGTAATATTTTCAAGTTTGTTGAGTGCATATTGCTTAAAAATTGGAGCGAAAAGCTTTCCAGTAATGACACCAATGATCATACCGTTCATATGGGGAAAATTCTCAGTTTTCCATGTGTCGATACCATAAAGAAACCGTCGAACCATACCAATACCGTTTTCGTATTGCGGATATTCTCCGTAGTATTCAGCAGAAGGCAAATTCTCGTTTGCTATTATGAAAAACTCATCCGCAAGTTGTACTTTTCGAGGATTAGTTTTATTACAATTAAGGTTGTTGTGCCATTTTATTATCTCCTTTGCATCATTAGAACTTACCGATCTTAATTTTGGCAAGTTATTTCTATGCTCTGTTAATCCCACAGGAACAATTGCTAACGACAATAAATTTTCGCCAAAACTCAGAAGATCGTTTGTGGTCTTTTCCAAAACTATTCCATCGTTGTATCCCGGTACAACAACGATCTGTGCATGGAAATTTATGCTGTTTTCCGAAAGACGTGTTAGCTGTTCCATAATAGGTGGTATTCCTTTACGTCCCATAAGTTTTTCTCTTATTTCGATATCGGTAGTGTGAACGGAAATGTAAAGCGGTGACATATGTTGCTCAATAATTCTCTTCCAGTCGTCTGGAGTAATATTTGTTAATGTGATATAGCTGCCCGATAGAAACGAGTATCTAAAATCCTCATCATGAACGTAAAGCGGTGTGCGTAGACCCCGAGGAAGTTGGTTTATGAAGCAAAAAACACAGTTATTTCCGCATTTTCTCACTCTTAATTGGGCAAGTTTAATCCCGGAATTCTCATTTTCTGTGCGAAGAACTGCGCAATAATATCGACCATTTCTGAGAATTTCTATTTCGAATTCATTTTCATGTTCAGTCATAAAATAGAAATCGAGCCTATCTCGAATAGGATTACTGTCGATAGAAATTACGATGTCTCCTTTCACGATGCCTTCTCTATCCGCTGGAGAGTCTTTTCTTATCGATACAATCGTTCTTTCGTCGATATTATCGAAGTCTTTTTCGCACTCGATTTGCATACAACTCTGAATAAAATATAATGGAGGGGGAAAATCATTCTATTATTAAAATATTTCTAAAACATTTTGGAATAGTCGTAAGTGAATTAATAGAACAACTGATAAGAACTAACTTTAGAATTAACTTTTTGGTAATTTTTACTCTTTTGTTTCTTCAACTTTCAGAATCATTTGTTTTACATCGACAACTTTAACTGTCGCTCCTTTTGGAATATTTCTGTCAGCCTTTGCGTTCCAAATCTCACCGTGAACAAAAACTTTGCCTTTTTGCTCCGGAGAAATCTCAATTTCAACCTCCCCAATTTCTCCAATAATCGATTCCAAACCCGTTATAGGACGTTTTTTTTGAGTTTTTATCGCCTTAAAAACTATGAACGCAAAAAACAGTGCAATTATCAATATCGTAGGTAAAATAGTCCATAAGTCGATTCTCAACGCAGGTTCATTGCTCGAGGTCAGCATAAACGATCCTAACACCAATGATACCAATCCACCGCCAAAAAGAAGACCAAATCCCGGCATTTTTACCTCCAATATAAACATTATAATTCCAGCTATTATTAAAAGAATACCGACATAGTTAACCGGTAATATTTGAAACGCGTATGCAGCGCCCAAAATAGATATTACGCCAACTACTCCAGGAAGAACAGCCCCAGGATTGTGAAGTTCAAGATATAATCCTAACAATCCAGCCATCAAAAGAAGATATGCAACGTTTGGATTGAGAATGTTATGCAGAAATTTCTCCTGTAGAGACATAATAATTCTTTTTTTATTCAAATGCTTCGTATCGAGAATCTTGACTGTATCTCCGATTTCAATTTCCAAACTGTCCAGTTCTTTGAGAAGTTCATCAATATTTTTGGCAATAATCTCTATGACTCCTAACTCGAATGCTTCTTCAGCGGTAATAGAGACAGATTTTCTAACAGCATCCTCAGCCCACCCTTCGTTTCTGCTTCTGTGAGCAGCAAGCGATCTAATCCAAGCTACTGCATCATTTGTAATTTTCTCCATCATAGTGGAACTTGTGTCTGTGCCGGGAGTTCCCATAGCTACAGGAGCAGCAGCACCTATCCGAGTTCCGGGAGCCATAGCCGCTACATGAGATGCCATAGTTATATAAACGCCAGCTGAAGCAGAACGTGCTCCGGTTGGGTATACGAATGCAACTACGGGAACGTTCGATCTTAAAATATCATCCACAATGTCTTTTGTGGCGGTGAGAAGTCCTCCCGGAGTATCGATGATAATAAGAATTAGTTCGGCGTTTTGGACATTGGCTTTTTTAATTCCTTTGGAAAGGTAACCAGCCATAGGTGGATCGACATTTCCATCGAGTTCGAGAATTATGACCTCTGAACTCATTGAAAGTCCGAATAATGCAATAATTAATATGTATAATATTTTCTTCATTGAAACTTGTCGCTTACAAAATGATACTAAAATATAATTTAATATTTTTCCAATTTATACAATAACATCTTTTTTGTGTTTTATCAAGTGTTTAGAGAAAAATTTATTTTTTTTGAGAAGAATTGCCCTTAAAATCCAATTTATACCTCAAAAATTATGTATAAATATTTTTCCAAATTAGGTGTTTGATTTGCTTGAATTAACTTTTCAATACGGTTTCAACAGGTATATTTATGAAATTTATATCAAATAGACTCAAACAAAGGTGTAGATAATGAATGTAATAAAAATTCTAGAGAAATTAGTGGAGTTCAAAACCGATTCCACCACTTGCGAAGAATACCAACCTTGCGCAGATTATATATGTGAAGCACTTGATTTTTTAGACTTCGATGTTCAAATAATCGATGGAAATGCACCCGATGGCAATCCAAGACCTAATGTACTGGCACAGAGGATGGTTGGTGCAGAGCATACAATGCTTTATGCTGCTCATTTCGATGTAGTTCCTCCGGGAAAAGAGTGGTTAACCGATCCATATAAGCTAACTGAAAAGGATGGCAAGCTATACGGTCGTGGTGCATCCGATGATAAGGCAGCTATTGCGGCTTTTCTCGAGGCTACCAAGGATATGAAACCTAAAATTAATATAAAGGTTATGTTTAACTGTGATGAGGAAGTTGGAGCAAAATACGGTCTCGGATATTGCGCGGAACACAAAAAAGACTGGTTGAATGGTATTACATTAGCTTGGATAGCTGACGCATCGACACATATGATATCTATAGGTGCTTCAGGTGTGCTGGGTGGCAAAGTTATTGTAAAAGGACTGGGAACTCATGCGGGTTATAACTTTAGAGGTAAGAATCCTATTAATATGCTGGTTAAGTTTCTTGCTGAATTGGAAAAATACGATCATATTGGTAAGGAAAAGCTCTCTGTTGCATCATCACCTCCGGGATGCCCCATTCCCAAAGTTTGGAAGAGATTCAGCATTACGATGCTCAAGGCAGGCTATCAGACCAACATTGTTCCAGATGTTGCAGAAGCGGGTATAGATTTGCGTTTTCTTCCAGAAGAACCCCAAAAAGATGCAGAAAGTCATTTTGAGAACTTTTTCAATAAATGTTGCGAAAAAACCGGTGTCGATGCTACATACGAATTTATTTATGGGCACGAGGGCTTTTATCAAGAAGTTACACCACAGATTGAAAGATTCCGCCAATTGGTTTCGGATGATTTTGGTGAGTTAGTTTTTGGTGGTGAGCTTGGCGGTAACGATGGTCCATTTCTCAAGAGATTAGGTATACCAACGATTGCCTTTGGTCCTATTGCAGATAAAACAAGAATTCATATGAATAACGAATATATTACCGTAGAAACGTTAAATAAAATGACGCATTCGATTACAAAGGTTTTACAGGAATTTTAAAGGCATGGAAAATTCCACTGTTATGTTTAAAGGTGATTTGCTTGTTTTTCTATGTAGCATAATTATTTTTGACAATAGTTTATCTCGACTGGAAGATTAATAAAACGAACAGAGGTAAAAAATGCTCAAAGAATACGCCACAATTATCGAAGTTGCTGGACCGTTGCTTTTGCTTGACGACATCGAAGGCGCAACTTTTGAGGAGTTAGTTATAATAACACTTCCTGATGGCGCCGAGAGAAGAGGGAAAGTTCTCGAGGTTAATGGCAAAAGAGCGCTCATTCAGCTTTTTGAGGGTGCTTCAGGGGTCGATGTGGAGGAATCCAGGGTTAGGTTTCTTGGTAGGGGTATTGAATTAGCTCTTTCGTTGGATATGTTGGGCAGAGTTTTCGATGGAACAGGAAGACCAATCGATGGTGGTCCCGACATTATCCCGGAAAAGACATTAGATATTAACGGTGCACCGATAAATCCTTATGCGCGTGAGTTCCCCCGAGAATTCATTCAAACTGGCATTTCTGCGATCGACGGTTTAAATACACTTGTTAGAGGTCAGAAACTTCCAATTTTTTCCGGTTCAGGACTTCCGCACAATAGATTTGCTGCACAAATAGCTCGTCAGGCAAAAGTTATTACTGGCGAACAATTTGCCGTAGTTTTCGGTGCAATGGGCATAACATTTGAGGAAGCTCGGTTCTTTCAGGATGAGTTTACTGAAACCGGTGCAATTGAAAGAACAATCCTCTTCCTAAATTTAGCTGACGATCCAGCAATCGAACGTATTGCCGCACCACGTATGGTTCTGACTGCTGCAGAGTTCCTTGCATTCGATAATGATATGCATGTTTTAGTTATTCTGACAGATATGACGAATTATTGCGAGGCATTGCGGGAGGTTTCGGCAGCAAGAAAGGAGATTCCTGGACGGCGTGGATATCCCGGATATTTATATACCGACCTTGCGTCAATATATGAAAGAGCGGGTAGAATCAAAGGCAGGAAAGGTTCTATTACACTAATTCCAATTCTTACAATGCCAGAGGATGACAAAACTCATCCTATCCCAGACCTTACCGGATATATAACCGAGGGACAAATCGTTCTTTCAAGACAACTTCACAGAAGAGACATAATGCCACCAATCGATGTTCAGCAATCGCTTTCTCGTCTTCGCCAGAAAGGTATAGGTCCAGAAAGAACCCGTGAGGATCACGATGATTTGTTCGGGCAGATTTATGCTGCTTATGCCAGAGGTATTCAGGCAAGAGAGCTTTCGATAATATTAGGCGAAGCAGCTCTTACAGAAATGGATAAGAAATATTATGATTTCGCCGAGAGATTTGAGCATGTTTATATTGGTCAAGGCGAATATACCGATCGGTCTATCGAGGATACGCTCGATCTATCGTGGGAATTGCTTTCTGTATTTCCTAATATGGAATTGAAGCGAATACGTAGTGAATTTCTCGAGAAATATATGCCAAAATATAGGAAATAAGTAATCCTAATATATTTTCCTATTGGCTAAATTTGAAATCTAACAGAATATATTAAGGACGGTTTTTCTATAATCTTTGATATGTTTATAAACTATATGGGAATTATACCTTTGACCTTTTTCGAGCAAACCTTAATATACTTTCAAGATGATGAAACATTCGATAGTTCAATATAGAATAATTTTTTCGATTGCATTTTTTGTTTGCTTTCAGGAAGTGTTTTCCGTAGAGGGAATAAGTCCACCTCGAAGAGAACCTGACCTTAAATTGGAACTGGAAGAGGATATAGCGGCAGATCCCATTGTTTTTGAAAGTCTAATAGAGCTTTCTTTTCGCAATTATATTAAGAGAGATTCACTTCTGCTCGAGAGGAATATTTGGGCAAAAGCAGGTAACTTCGGTTTAATTGGGGGTGGAAGCGTTTATAATAAAATGTTTTCAATCATAGTTGACGGTGGTATCGATAACATAATTAGCGAGTTTAATTTCGCTAATGTTGATGGGATTTACAGAAGTAAGCTTAACGATCTATTCTATTTTAATTCCAAAGCGAATATTAATTATAGCAAGCGTTTTTATGAAGCCTGGTATCCATCGATTTGGAATGCGGAACTGGAAGCAAATGTGCAATTCCCATGGTCTGATGGAATAGCGGTTGGTGGTTTTAAACTCAAGGCGTTCGACGAGAAAAATTACCCAATTTGGAAATTGTCGAAAGATACAATAGATATACAACTTTGCGAATATAAGGAAGTTATAGGAGAGCTTCAGGGAAGAATTCATAAGCTGGTTTACAACGATTGGGGAATGTATAGTGAGTTAACTTCAGATAAAGCATGGAGAATCGATCTTACAAAGACTGAGAAAGCAATAGATTTCTCTATAGGGGGATTTAGATTGGTGAAATTTGGTATTGTCAGGTTTGGCGTTGAATACTCCACGAATTGGCGCAGTTCTTTGATTAGACCGTTTTTTGCTGTTCAATATTCTACTCCTCTTCTTTTACTCGATACTCGTTATGGAATTTCTAATAATCTAAACTATGCTTCTCATATAACTAAAATCGAACCTATCGTCTATCCAACCGAGTTACGTTTCGGTTTGAGAGAATCGCTTTCGGTGTCGGTAAATTCCCGAATTAAGGGAATTGTTATTACATTTACCGGTACGCTCGGAAGAGAAAATGGACATTCGTATATTTCCTCTGACGATAATTGGGGTTATAAATCTAATATCGATGATATTAATATATTGAAAGGACTTGTCACATTTGAAATCCCAAAAAAAATCCGCGGCATAGAATTTAATTTTTTCCTGCAATCTAAGGCAGATTACTCAACGTTTGTGAAAGGCGGAGATGTGCCCTTAAGCCCCAAAACGAAAACATACATAAAAGTTTCAGCCAAACCATTAAGCTGGTTCGAGATTTGGGGAGGTTATAAATATTTTTCGGGAGTTAAACTTTCATATAAGGGTGAATGGAAAAGACAGTTTGTCGATTTTTCGGGAGGAATAAAATTAAAATACAGGAACACATATTTATATCTCGAGTCCGAGAAAATAAATCAAACCGAATCGTTTATTTTTCCTTATCTCCAATATAATGAGCGAGATATACGAGTTGGAGTAAATGTTGAATTATTATAACTTAATGATTTACATATAATTAAAAAATTCTTCTACTTATTTAAATTAAGTGCTTGCCAAAATCTATTCGAACTAATATAATTTGCGTTGATGAATGCTTTAATTCATACACAGTTTAGCAGACTAAGAATATTCTTCCGAAGACCAGTAAGATCAATTGTTCAACTGTTCTTTGTGGCGATTTTTATTGGTCTGATTATTTTTATTATAGATCCAACCGAAATACATGAAATTTGTCCGTGGGCGATCGTAGAATCACCAATTTTGGCAACATTAGTTTCGTGCAATCTCTTTTGGATTTCAGGCATGATTATTGGGTTAGTCGGCATAATAGCAACATTGTTCTATCCTAGACCATTTTGCGGATGGGTTTGTCCTCTTGGCACACTATTCGATTTCCTCGGAGATTTGGGTCGAAAACTAAGAATTGTCGCAAAACCTGTTCCTCACTGGCTCAATGAGAAGATGAGATATTTCTCCTTCGGAGTATTGATAATAGTTGTTTTAGGAACAATTGTTAGCAGACGTGTTATCTGTATTTACGGATGTCCGATTTATTGGCTATGCGCAATGTGGAAGTTATCAATTCCTATATTTACTGCGATTTTTGTATTATTTGTGCTTTTGTTGTCGATGAGAGTTAAGAGGGTATTTTGCAGATATATTTGCATTTATGGTGCGTTAACTTCGCTTTTTAGTGCGTTTGCTCGCAAAAGATTGTATCTAAATCTGGAGGTTTGCGATTATTGCACTCTGTGCAGAGTTTGTCCTATGGGAATAGACGTAATCTATGGGCTTGTTGTAGAAAGCAGGCATTGCATTTCTTGTGGTGAATGTGTGTATTCATGTGTTAAATCAGCTTTCTCATGGGAAAAAGTGACGTTAGAAATCGATAGGAGAAAAAATGGCTGATACTGTTTTCATTATTAGTAAAAATCGCTCTGATTCTTTGAATTTTCACGATCTCCTCGTCGAGAAAGGGTTCGAGGTTTTAATAATTGATAATTCTATTGAAGCTATTGAACTTATTAGATCGACTAATCCGGATATGATTATTATCGATGCTGAATCTCCAGAAACCAACGCATTCGACCTTTGCAGAGATATTAAATCAGATTATGGTACTTCGTACATTCCGATTATTATACTTACATCGAGTAAAGATATGTCATACGATTTGGAGGGTTTCGACGGTGCTGATGAATATTTTGTTAAAGGTAAAATCGATTATAATGAAATCATTCCAAAAATGAAAACAATACTTAGAAGAGTTAGGGCTAATATTGATGCCAATCCATTGACGGGATTACCCGGAAATGCTCTTATAAAGCAGAAAATAATTAAATCGGTAAGGGGAAACGAGTCGTTTTCCGTTGCGTATTGCGATATCGACAATTTTAAACCGTTCAATGATTTGTATGGTTTTTCGAAGGGTGATCAGGTTATACTCATGGTTGCTAGAGTTCTGAAGAAGTGCATAAGACGATATGGAAGCACTGGAGATTTCCTTGGACATCTCGGTGGAGACGATTTTGTCATGGTTGGTAATCCTTTTACTATGAGAGATGTTGCCGGGGAAACCGTAAAGATTGTCAGTAGAAATTCTAAAAGGTTTTACGATGAAAAGCACAAAAAAGTTGGTGGGATAACTGGTATAGATAGAAATGGAATTCGGAGGTTTTTCCCGTTGTTTGGTTTGACTGTAGCCATTGTGGACATTGAACCACAAAGCGTTACCGCAACACCAGATCAAATTTCGTTTATTGCATCTAAAATTAAAGGGAAGCTTAAAAGGTACGGGGGCAACATTTTTGGTGGATATGAGGTTTTATTAGCTGAAACTTGATTTACTCTATAAAATAAACCACAGATTTTTTAAAGATTACCAAGAATTATTTGCAATTTTATAACTTCGATGATAAATTCTTTCGATTCTTATTAAAGATAAACCGACCATATTAATTTTTATAATTCATTCCTAATGATATTCATTTGGGAAAAAGAATTTTTATAATTTCGGTTATGCACGATATAAAAGTTAAATTATTTCTATCTATTCTTCTTTTTGGAACCATTGCGTTTTGTGGAGATTTAACTCTAATGCCAGACCATTTCCTTAATGAACTTGCTGAAGATTTAGAACTAAGGGGAATTATTCCTGCTCAGCCTGGCTATAGACCGTATTCTACAACTGAATTGTTAAAAGCAGTTTCGGAGAACCCAGATGTATTTTACACTTCTCGAACAAAAAGAATTCTCAACCGAATAATAGTTCCAGATAGGGCATGGTTTATGTGGACACCTGGTGTTTGGTATGGCAGCGACTGGGAAAAGGATAAAACAACTGGTTATGGTCGAATGAAAATTGGTATTGGTGGTATTCATAAAGATTTTAGCCTTGTTGGCATATATAGGTTGGATAGCGGTTGGTATTACGACCCGGAATATTTTGGTGGAAGATGGGAACGAGTTTCAGGTAAGTCGGATCAGGTGTATTTACGATGGAGAAAAGGGGATTATTCCGTTCAATTGGGGCGAGATTACCTTAGTTATGCTCTTGGGATGTGCCTTTCAGGAAAAAAGCCTATCGAGAAAGTTCAAGCTACATTTAGGTTTGGTAAATATTTCAGAACTCACTGGTTTATTGGTCAACTGGATGAATACGTGGATTATGCTGATGAGGAAAAAAAAATTTACGAGCGATATCTTGCTGGTCATAGAATAGAAATTTCCAGCGGACCTTTTTTGTTCGCATTTAACGAATTAATGCTTTTCGGTGGTGTTGGAAGGAAAATTGAATTCTATTATTTGCTTCCTCTTTACACGCTTCACGGAGAACAGTTGAATCACAGATGGGACGACAACACCTTGTGGAGTATCGATTTAAGGTTTTTGATGCCACCTTTGAGTCTGTGGGGAGAAATTATGGTGGATGATTTTCAAATCGATAGAGAAACCGCAGCAGATCGAGAACCTATGGAATTTGGTTTTGCATTTCAAACAGATTACGGTTTAAGCTTTAAAAATTTTTTCTTGACCCCAAATCTACGGTTCGAGCTTGTGACAAATAGAACATATAACCAGCAACATTCGTGGAATAGATTTCTATATGAAAATAAATCTCTCGGAACAGAAGTTGGAAATGATTTTCATAAATTTTCAGTTGGAACAAAATTTTTTTCAAAAAATTTTGGTGGGAAGGTTAATTTTTTTCATTTAGAAAAGGGAGAGGGTAGAATTGATGATGAATGGATTACTCCATGGATAGAAGACCCAAGTTGGACAGAATCATTTCCCTCTGGAACAATTGAAATAAAAAATGGAACTGAGATTTTATTTTTTTGGGACAAAAATATTTATTTGCATAAAAACTTTTCCTTCGACTTTGATCTGCGGTTCGACACAAAAATTAGTTCGGTTCGAAATGCAGGGCATCATAAGGATAAAACCCGCACGGAATGGGAGTTTAAGATAGATATAGGTATTGAATCTATGATTTTAGGACTCTAAGTTTTCCTTGACATTCAGAAATTAGAGGACTTATTTTTCCAAAATAAGCATAGGAGATTTTTGAATTCTATAAACAAAATTGGCTTGACAAAGCTAATGCCTTTAAATACCTTTTGCCAAAGATTTAAAGCTTTGAGGTCTTTTATATTTTAGCTTTGTATACGTGTTACGGTGTATTGCCTTAGTGAGTGTTGAGGGTTAAGGAGTTACTCTATTTTGAGATTTCGTTTTTCGAAAAATTTGTGATTTGTGAATTGAAAATATAATTTTTTGAAATTGGTGAGGAATTTTGTCTTTAATTTTAATTACAGCTTTTGAAATTTTTGGGTACTATGCTGTTTTACATTTACGGAATCGAGCAGACAACAAAGATGTCAAAGATATAATAATTTCAAGGAGGTAGAATTGTGACGGGCTGCAAATTTGTAAAAGATTATGAAGTAGAATGTACAAAAACCTTAATGAGAAAGGAGCACGGTATGAGAGGGAGAGGTGCACTCATTCTGTTGTTAGGACTGCTGGTATTCAGCGGCGCATTTGCGCAGGGTACTGGCAGTGACTGGCAGTATTTCAATGTGTTCAATTTAATTAGGGACTCCTATGGAACACAAATCCCTAGTAATTACACCACAAGCTTCGGAACTGTCACGTCCTTTACCCCAGCAAGGGAAAAGGGATGGACAACTTTCGAGTCAGGTAGTAGGGTAACGGAAACTGGTGTGTATGGTTTGCCAGAAGTTGACAATGTACATTGGTACGATGAACGACTTATCCCATTAAGACATGACCGAGCGGTTCTTAGGCTCGATCTCCTTGCAGCATCCAGTGATATTTATATTACCGGTATCAAACTTACTATTTGGGGTACAAAGGATTTCGATCCTAACGAGGATTTAGCTCCTCTAAAACCATCCGATGCAAGAATATTCTATGATACTTGGCCTACTGAAGAGGATAAGTGTACGGGTGTTCAATTTTACGTTGATAGGGATGATGGTATTCCAGCTCATGCTGCAAGTTGCGATATTTTTGACATTACCGATGTCGAAGGACTCCCAGAAAGAATTTTAGAATCGAAGAGAACATATTATGTAGACTATTCCGCACCGGTCGGCGGAGGAGGTGTTCCAGCAGACTCTTTTGTATATGACCCGGACGATCCAGGCGATCCCACATTGAAATGGATTAAAGTAGAAGCTAACTTTGCGATTCCCAGAGATACAATCGAAATCAACCAAAAATGGAACAAATGGATTGCTGTATTCCCATTTAATAATGCTATAGCAATTCCTGCACAATCCGGTTGGACTGGTAAGAATTTGCCTTTCAAAAGGATGTGGATTGTTATAAAAACCACAGGTTGTCACGGTTGTGGGTTTGAAGAGGAAGAAGAATATGGCGATGAGGGTACTTCCTTTATGGTTGGTGGTCCTATTGAAGGACTTTCGAAGGCGGATACGTTCTATATTGGTGTAGATCACAATACACATATTGATTGCTATATTAATAATTTCTATCAGCATAAATCTATACCTCCTGTTGGAAAGGTTGAAGTTAGACCTACACATGGTATACCCAGCCGTCCTACAGCTGGAAGATGGAAAAAAGCTGAATTTTTGTATGGCGTTGAAGATTTCAAACCTCAGATTTTCAATCTTTATCCAGCTAACTTAGTTGGTTCCAATGGACCTCATTCCGATGCAATTAAAGTTAATAATGAAGACTGGGAATATGGCTTTCTTACTCGTGATGAGTATGAGTGGGCTTCAGATCCCTCTCGACCGACATCTGATAACTACTACATTTATACTGCTGATGCAACTCAACTTATTTCATTTACCGCCCAGGATAAACAAACGTGCATCGAGTCTGCATTCGTTGAAATTCGATATCTTAATGGTGGGAATTTCCCGGGACGTATCGATTCGATATTCTTTAGGAATCCTATGGCATTACCTTGGGATACTGCGAATGGTGGCATTGGAACAGGTTGGATAACATATATTATTGGTGATGGAAACGACGCCGATAATCACCCAACACCTGGCAAGACTTCAGGCTGGGGTATCAATGATGAAGTTGCTGGTATTATGGATGATAGCATTTGCGGAAGAGATTCTTTCTATATTGCGGTGGGTAACGATGGCACAAGTGGCTATGGTGAATATCTAGATCCATTCCTCGATGGTGCTGTTGTGAAAGTTACCGTGAGAGTCTTTAACAGAACCACTCATTGGGATATGGTTCGAAATACAACTAGAACTACAGCTAATGCATGGGCTGAGACGTCATGGATATTCATAGTCGACCTTTCCGGACCTAATGCATCCTTAATATGTCCAGAAGCTCTCAATCATGATAATGAGACTCGTGAGTTCCGGAATTATGAGGCATATCCTGTAGGTAATTGGAACTTCAACAGATTTGATAATATTGAAAATTTGGTAGTTCCATATCTCTGGCTCGCAGATTCGCTTCCGGTCTTTACAATAGAAATTTTTGACGATTATTGGAGAATCCATGACACAGATAATCATGGTCCCAGATATACAGGTGCCGAAGGTGGATCTGGCTTCAATCAAAGAGATTTCACTTTCCATTTCTGGGTTCAAAGAAAAGGAGCTGGCACGGAATCAGGAATTTTCAGAGGTGAAACTCCATATTCTATCCGTATTTCAGAATCTGATATGTGGAAATGGTATGATCCTTGTGTCGGAGATTCGGTTCAGGGAGTTTATTTCGATGAATACGATAATGGTACCGGTGGAATACTATATATAAACTTCGAATATTTACATCGCTCACCGTATCGAGCCGACAACAATAACTTTATACTTTATTCTGGAGACAAGGTATATATAGTTGCAACAGAGATATATGATGACCCGGATTATGGTCAGGGTAATCAGAAATTTAGTGAGCTTTCTTACGGTTCAATAGATCTGTATCCTTCAGGAAGTATGTGTGGTATCGATGGAAATGATCCCAATTACGGATCGAAGACATCAAATCGAAATCACGTTCCGCTCTGGCCTGTTACTTGCGAAGGTTACTCGTCTTATAGTCCTGATACTCTTGGTATCGTGAGAATTGACCTTAAGGGACCGTATGCACCAGATTATTCTTTCTATCCTCCACACGGTTGGATCACATCCGATACAACTCAGGTTATTACAGTCGATCTTTTCGATAGAATTGGTTATATTGATGTAGACGATGAAATTTATTTCAAAGATTCAGTTAAGGCAGATACATATAATCCACTGTATTTCGGTGTCTCCGGTGTCAATGCTGATTCAATTATTATGAATATTAAAGTACGCAGTTGCGATGGAAGATGGCATCCATATTATGGAGGTGCTGAAGGTCGCAATTTCGTTATCAATAGAACTGGTTTGGTTCCCTACTCATATCCACAAAGTGTACCCAACCTCATTATTGAGAAAATAAGATTCCATAACGAAGGCTGGTCATGGTGGGGAACCCGTGTTGTTTACGATCCATATCCTGTTTCGCCAATAACTGGAGAAGCATTCTTTAGAGCCGGTGATGAAGTTTGTGTAACTGTTTATGCTGCAGATAATGCTTACGCAAATTGTATGGTTGGTTGCGATGGATTTGGACCGTGTCCAAGAAGTGAGGGTGGTTGTATTATCGATGGTGATTATGTAAGTGGTATGCAAAAGTTCAGTTTCAGACATTATGTTCCCGGTAACAATTGGGCAGTTGATGTTCTCGATCTCGATGGTCTTCATCTTGCACCGAGGCAAATTGCACGCTGGACATTCTTTGTAGACCCTGAACCACCCAAATTCGAAGTTTCTGATTTTACGCAATGCCCATTTGAATGGGATTTCCTTATTCGTGATGTTAACCGTCGCGTTAGCGAGGGATGGTGCGATGAATTCGTTGCTGATGTTGCAGCGATCGATATTAGAATTATAACAATCGACGACGAAGACTGCACCGACGATGATCTATTCCCATTTAATGTTGATACAATATTCATAAATGATTTACCCGTTGGTGGATCTGCAATAGTTTACCACTCAGCGAATCTCGGTGGCTTCTATACGGCTTATTATGGACATGGAATGGATACATGTAGCACATTCCCATGCTGCACTGAGACGAATAGAGCAGATAAATATCTTTATGTCTCGCTAGAAGAGCATTTGGGATATCCTGAAAGAGACGCATTGTTACGTCTGTATTGGGGTGATGGTACAGCTAATAGCTGCCATTTCTTCGAGCCCGGCGATAGCGTTATTGTAGAGATCTACGCGGGTGATGGAGTTAATGTTCCGTGGTTCCCTGCAACTGAACGTCAAGTTAACTGGAGAGGTCCATATCTTCGTGGAACAGGAGATCCATATTATATCTGGCATCACGAAGAGGATAACTATACTGGATACAATTTCCTCAACGCCAGCGATAGAAGACAATATCTGCTTAATACATTATGGAGAACCGATGCATATTATTATTCCACATTACTTGGTGATATAGTTTATAATTATGCTGCCAACGGTGTTGATGCTCATTTGGCATTCTATTACAACTTTGAAAGTCCGAACTGGGAACTTATTCATACCGAGCATGTAAAGATTCAACCTGAGTTGGATGTTACTGAAGTTAAGTGGTTCAATGATGAGGCATATGAGACTTGGGCTCACTGTCTACCTACATGTGACTTTAATTACCCGCCAGATTTATTCGGTACATATTACGATATCGATGAAACCGCAGCACCTACACTTTCAGCAATAGGAATGAGAGATCCTTATTTAGGTAAGTATGCAAAGGATCTTACATTTATTACATTTGATATTCAGACTTGCACCGATTCAATAGTTTGGGAACATAGAGCAGGTTCGCATCCCGGTACTGATTCTGTGGTAAATCATGCTCCATATGCAAAAGTCGAAATTTACGATAGTACAGGTTTCATGATCTGGATGTATGAGGATTGGTATGACCACGATTGTATCCACTGCTGGCTTAAATATACACCAATGAGAGATGGTATTCCTTATGGGTTCGATGGTTGCATCGACGGTGGAAAACTTCACATAGGTCCTATAGACTTCCTGCTTAGCTTGGATACAGTTTGGGATACTACATACATTGTAATTGCAGGAGGAGAACTGTTCCCTCTTTATTACGTACCCACAGAATATATTGGTTGGCCTGCACCCAGAAAGTGGTTCGTTTCACACACATGGAGTGCAGACAGCGATACTGTTTATAGTCATAGAGAACCAGAGTATGGTTATATGAATAAAGATAGTATGGTCATAACAGTGGGTATTCATACACGTAATTCCAATTTGTTCGGTCAAGATACAATTGCTGAATATCATGAGTATGTGTGGGATTACATTATAGATATTAAACCTCCAACAGGACGCTTCGCACCATTGCTTTCTGTTTCTGGTGGAAAAGAAGTTAACTGTGTGGATAGGAATATTCTCAATAGCAGAATTAGAGTAAGACTCGAGTCCTTAACCGATGACGGTGTTGGTTGTTCAGGCGGAGGTTGGGCTGAAGGATGGGTAACAGATTGGCCGTTACCAGCAGTTATCCCAGAAACAGATATGCTTAACTATAAATGGTATCCTGAATTGAATCAGAATCTATTCCTCGAATACAATTCTGGAACACGCTATCTATTCTCAAATGAGAATCTTTGGATATTCAATTGCGCCGATGAAATTATACCTGCGAAGGATATGGGACTCGTTAGACCTATATGGATCTATCATGGTGTGGCTGATGATTTTGCAGTTGGAACAGATCTCGAAAGAGACACGCTCTATATTGCAGATTCGCTTTGGGCATCCGCAATAATTCAGGACAGACTGGGTAACTACGCTGAGTTAGCTTCCGGACCAATGGGTCTGGATAACGGTCTGCCATGGGTTAAAGGAATTGCTTTCTGTACTGCAATGAGAAATCCAATGACAAAGATTATAAGTACCTTTAGATGCTGGGATCCAATGAAGATCAAGGCTCCATGGCATATTGCATCTCAAGACAGTATTATCGGTATTTACAACTTCTCGCCGGCTGGATCACCTACTGCAATGTGCACAATTTATGTTAGAGTATGGTTCAATGACAATATGGATATGAGAGTTCCTATGGGATTTGAGGGATATTCTGTGAAGTATCAGCCTGAGGGTTGGACACACTGGTTCCCTGTCGTTCCACTTGACGGATTCTCACATTACTATCCACTTGCAGAGGAATATGCAGATTACCGAGATGTAGCATCTGGACCACTATATAGAAGTTCTGCACCTTCTTCACCAGATGATATCGATACAGAAATTCCCGATGCAGCTGGTGTGGAACCTGGCTGGAATTCCGACCGTGAATGGATTGGCTATATGATAATTTCTGGTGATGGCATAATGGACGGTGTTGCTCAGTTGAGTATTCAGAATTTCGATGACAATGCTAGAAATATTATGCTCGATCATGAATATCCGTTCCGAATAGAAACTCGATATGACATGCCTGTTGTAGGCTGGCCACAAATTGAATTCGGAGATGAAGATACTATTATCGATCCTGAACATGATTCTTGGGAAGTACCGTATTTCGGGGGACCTGGTGTTCTTACTTCGTTCTTCTCACCTGAAAAATGCGGTGGCTGGCAGGATATTCCTGATAGTGTGGATGTTTATGCGTATACATTTGATCCATCGATTACTGATAGCGTTGTGTTCGACGTTTACTGGCATTATGTTGAGTGGGCAGATTCGAATGTTCCTGGACCAACAATAGAGAGTGACTATCACTGGAACATCGATGATGTTCCCACGTCCGAATATGTTTGGTACAGTGCTCCATTGGGTGCTTGGACTGCAAGAATCCCAAGCGACGAATTCAATCTCCTTCTCAATTCACCTTGGAACGAAGAAGTTTATGCCACAATTGTATTTAAGGTATATTCAAGATTCTATCCAGGTAAATATCTTGCCGATACACTTATGAATATTTGGATCGATAACGACATCATAAACGGTGGTATCGATATTATTGTTACCGGTGAAGAAGACGGAGATATACCCGGCGGAACAGATCTTCTTATATTCCTACCCACAACTGAAACAATCCGTATAGTCCTAACTGGCGATGAGCTTCCAAAGATCGATGCAATAGGATTTGCATGGGTAGATCAAGTTACTGGCGCAGTTTATCCGATTACTGATACCGAATTTCCTTATGATGATGAATATTTACCAATCGATACTGATCCAAGCGATGGTTTCTGGTATGATCCTGACAAAAACGTTCTAATCTATGATTGGAATTGTGATGGTCAGTTAATTCCAGGTCTATACACTTTACATGTATTTGGAACTAACTATATCACAAATGTATACGATAACATAGTAGGTGATGTCTGGACTGAAGAATATGTGCATAACTTCTGTTTAGATAGAATTAACCTTCAGGTACCTCGCGAAGCTTACATTTCAAGAGGAACCGACCTTGATAATTCTCTTGAAACTACAGAAATGAGATATCTCACTCAACCTTGGGCAGAGGATATCTATCCATGGAAGAACGAGAATAAATATTCTGATTATCCCGGCTGGATTTACATCGATGAGTCAGTTATCGAGGGATTTGAGCACTTACATAGATTCCAGAGCTTGACATTCAATAATCCAGATTATACATCAGGTCCTGATGATCCATTCATCCGAGATTTTACCGAGCAGGGTGGATATATGGGTGATTCTATCTATGTTATATTCGACCTGTATCCAGATGACTTTATCTTTACCGACAGCGTAAAGATGGTCATCGAGGATGAATATGGTGGAGACATCAGTGGTTCAAACTTCCGAATTGTTAAGTGGTTCTATATTCCTGAGGATGTCCAAGACTTCGTAAGGTTCCATGAGGCATGCTCCGTTGAAGTCGAAACTCTTATTGTAGAAAAAGGTGATACAGTTGATACAACAATTATTATCGATACACTATGTTATATGGAACCAGAAACGCTGGAATTCCTTGCTTACAATTGGATTTTGGACGATCAGGATAACCGATACGATGGACCAGTAAGAATTACATTCACTACTTATGAAGAGAACATCGAGACAGAAACTGTAATTCCAACAGATCACCCGAACTTTGTATTCCTTGACACTTATGATCCTGAATACAGAGTGGATCTTGTTAGGGCAAACGGTTATCCAATGTTCACTTGTATTTATGATGAGATGCCCGGTGAAATAATCTGGGTAACTAATGCGGATACGGTTGATATCTTTATCCATTGGATGCAAACGATATTTGATCAGTCAGAGACAGCTGAAGATTACGTTTCTTACGATAATTTCACATATGGAAGAATTTGGGACTTCCTCCGTATAACGATCGATGGTGCACCTCACTATGGATTCCACGTCGATGATCCCAACGACTTGCTTGAAGCCATGATCTGGTCGACAGATGCAACAGTATACGATAGAGATAATCCATTCTGGCACCAGCCTGAGGGTGGATACGATTCCTATCCGTTCCCGATGTTCTTCTTTGCGAATAATACATACAAGTATCGTTGGACTGTAGCAACCGATCATAAAGGAAACGGTCTTGCATACATTCTAGTTAAGGGTCGTGACGTTGCTGGTAACATACTTGATTACGATGAGGCTCGTTATTCTGAATCGATAGGAAAACTCGTACTAATAGATACCAAAGCACCTGAAGTTGTATCTGGGCTTATCACACTGACTGCCGCATCGATGGTTGCAGAACCAGATGGAATAAGAGATAATTTACTCGGTCAAGGATTCAGAGATAATGCATACTTCACTTATGTATATGTTAGCATAAAATCTCTCGATGAAAGCGTTACCTATGTTGAAGGCATACCTACCAATGATGATGGTTCTATAACCTCAACAGCTGTTAGTCTAACTGCGGGTGAATTGGTACTGGTTTGCGCTGAAGACCTTGCAGGTAATGTAGGCTGCAGTGAAGTTGAAGTTCTCCCTGTTATAGAATGCTGTGATTGGGACTTGTGTGTCGGTTGGAACATGGTTTCTTTATCCGTGATTCCGGATGATCCCAGCAGAACATCAGTTTTTGGCGATTATACCGTTTATATTAATCGTGGTAATACATGGACACCTGCACCTGATATTCTGACACCTGGTGACGGTTACCTTGTACTAGTCGATGATGAGGCAACAATCCTGAGTGTTTGTGGTGATCCTTTACATAGTGTTGTACTCGACAACCTTCTCTCAGCATGGAACCTTATTGGTGCAATCTGGGGTGATGTCGACATAACAGATGTTAAAGTTACGCCAACAGGTGCGTTAGATATTACTCATACGTATTACTTCGACTGTGAGATGGACGGATATGTCGCCACAACTATTCTCGAACAGTGTCGTGGACATATTGTCTGGGCAAATGTACCGTGCACACTTGAAATACCTGATCCAGATTCTAAGGGTATTACTTCTACTAAGAAGCCAGTATTTACTGCTATCTGGAATGCGAATATTCTTGTTAAGTCCGGCGAAATTGAAAAGAATCTTGTTATTGGTGTTGCAGATGGTGCAACTGAAGGATACGACGAGGGTATAGATAAGGTATCTATTCTTGGATTGCCCGGCACTCCTGAGGTATTTATCGAGAATCATCTAAACACTGATTATAGAGATGAGAACGATGAGCTTATATGGAAAGTTCATACAGATATTAACGTGAGCATGATTACTAACCTGAACGATGTTCCTGAAGATTACAACCTATATCTCGTATACAGTGACGGCTATAGAATCAATCTCCGAGAAACCGGGAACGTAATGCTGAACGATAATAATGCCTATTTCGTCGCAGAAAAGGCCGTTATTCCAACAGCATTCGAGCTTGGTGGTAACTATCCTAACCCGTTCAACGTTGCTACTGTCATAGCATATGAAATTCCTGAGGATTCAGATGTAAGACTCGAGGTATTTGATATCTCCGGTCACAAAGTGAAGACTCTGGTTAATGAGACAAAGACAGCGGGCTACAAGACAGTGACTTGGGATGGAACCGACGATCTCGGAAACGAAGTACCAAGTGGAGTCTACTTATACAGACTAACTGCTAAAAACTACACAAATACAAAGACAATGATGCTCTCTAAGTAAACTTATAGAGAATCGGCTGGGGTCCTTAAATGGACCCCAGCCTGAATTTTTAAGGGGATGAGAAATAGATAATTAGATATTAAGTTGTTCGTTTTAAGCTTTACGTTTTAAATTTTGTTTCTGGTGGATGTAGAGGAAGAGAAGAAATTTGATGTTTGTTTTAATTGTAATCAAAAACTCGATTAAGAAAACAAAAAATCCTATGAAAGGAGGATACTATGAGAAAGGCAATATTTAGTTTGGCAATATTCTTATTGCTAACTGGATCGGCTTTTGCTCAAAGCACTAGTTGGGAATATAATATAACTGTTAACGCTATTGACCATTCTGCATTTATGAACATCACGATGGGAATGACCGCAGGAGCGACTGATGGATATGATGGAGCAGGATTAGATATTATTGCTCCACCGCCAATGCCTAGTGGTTTCCGAGCCTACTTTGTTGCACCCAGTACTGATGGGTTTGATCCGTTAATGGATCCGTTTCTTATTAAGGATACCCGAAACAATACACCCGATATATATGAATGGGTTGTTCGCACCGAGTATGCTGTAATTCCCGGTGCAGAAATTGAATGGGTTATTGATGATATTCCAGATAGCCTTCACGGTGGTAACATAGAAAGGGCTTTCATTGGAACGAGAGCTATAGGATCTACGGATGAACCTACAGATTGGATTGATATGTTTGTTGATAATAGCATTACTTACCATGTTCTTGAAGAAGCTGTTATTAGGATTACTACTATTGGAGCAGTCGACCATCTACCACCAGTTGTCTCAAATCTGTTTCCACCAGATGGTGCTGTGGGTGTTAGGGAAACTGAACTAATAAAATTCACAATAACAGATGATGTTTCAGGTGTAGATTTAGCTAATACTAGTGTAGAACTCGAGATAGACTTAGATAAGGATGGTCTTGCAGATTCTCTTGCAGATATAACCACTGCTGGTGTTTTCATACCTACAATTGGTGGGTATAACTTTGAATATGTTCCTGGTATTGATTACCCGACCGAGTCTGAGATTTGTGTGCTTGTTAATTCGCAAGATTTTTGCGATACTATACCTTTTGTTATGCCAGAGGTAAAATGGTGTTTTCAGATAGCAGCGATCCCCGAAGCAGATACGATACCTCCAGTGTATAATTCATGGAGCATTGGTCCTATGGGAATCGATACTCTTGCTAATCCATTTGAGCATATAACTCTTAGAGTCGAAGACTTCGGTGTAGGTGTTAATGCTGCGACAATACATGTGTACCTTGACGGAACAACAATGATACCCGATGATATGATTCGGAAAACCGCATTGGGTGTTGCTCATATGACTTACGATGTCGATATTCCACCATACCCACCGGTAGGATGGGATCCAGCAGGTTCACATACAATTCGAGTTGAAGCGTGTGATTTGGCTGGAAATTGCTCGATGAGTTTAGAAAGAGAATTTTTGGCTATGGCTGTAGGAAATGTATGGCAGATGCTTGTTACTATTGGGGATGGTTCCGGAAGCACAAGCGATTTGACGTTTGGACAGCATCCCACAGCAACCGACCTTTTCGATCCAGATAACGATTTCCCTCAGTTCGATATACCCGGTTTCTATGGATACTTCCCTATTAGCGATCCTTCATACTTCATGTATACCATGCTTTCTAAAGATATAAGAAAATTCGATTACGGCTCTATGACATGGGATGTTGAAGTTGACGATGTAACCGGTTCCGTTGTAACGGTTTCCTGGGATCGCACTGTCATTCCAGAACTTCCAGATCCATTAAGGCTTAAACTATTCGTTGGTTACGGCATATCACCGGATGCAATGACCTGGGCGAATCTTAAGAATTATCCCACTGAATTTGTCGATATTCCTGTTGGTGACATTATTAAGCTTCAAGCAATTGTTGCTGACACAAGTACTATTGATCCTAATCCTCACCTACAAATTATAAAACCTTTATCTGGTGAATATGAAGTGTCAGTATTTACAGACATAGAATTCATATTAACGGATGACATTGGCATAGATAGAGATTCTGTTTATGTATTGTTTGATGGTGTCAATGTTACTTCATCGCTCGATTGGACTGTACTTCCCAATGGTTATGGAATAGTATACAATCCGGGAGTACTGGATCGCTTTACCGAGTATGAAATATTCCTTCATGCAGAGGACATCGATCCAACGCGGCATTACCTCGATGTAGCATGGAAATTCACCACAGGAGATACAGCCTGTGGACCTGTGTTCGATTTACATATAAAAGTTATTGATCCAAGTATCGATAGTTCTGATGTAATTATTGGTGTTAATAGTGATCATACAATAGCTTATGATGCTTTTGATACTCTTGATAAACCATTGCCACCACCAATAGGATTCTCGCCTTATATATATAATCCAGAAGCACCACCGTTCGTTAAGTGGATCAGCGATTTCAGGAACAACTGTGTTAGAAACGAGTGGCTAATAAGGTTCCAAGATCAATCTGCGTTAGAACAGATTATTAGGTGGGATCCTACTGTGATATTCGAAGATGAATACTGGTGTCTTCAGATTGCTGTAGCACCAATTGCAGGACTACCACCAGACGATGCCGACTATGTGAACATGAAAGACATTGGCAATATTTCGATAGTTATTGGCGAGCAAGCTTATGTTAGATACGGGACATTTTGCGGTCGTGATAAGTACTATGTTTCGGGAAATGTATACAGTGCTCTGGATTCGCATCCAATAGAAGGTGCGAAAATTTGGATGTCTGGATTCACAGATACAACCGATGCTTCCGGTTTTTATAAAGTCGGAAAGATTTTCCCAGGAGTTTACAATCTTGAAGTTGAAGCTGACGATTATATCGATACTACAATTAGTGTTACAATTATCGATCATGATGTGGTTGTAGATGTATATTTAGAATTACCGACATTCGCAATTTCAGGAACTACTTATGTAGATGGTGCAGCAACCGGTGGAGTAGATATTACAGTCGTGGGTATAGGTGAGTTTAGTTCGCATCCATCAGGTTACTTTGAAATCGGTAATTTACTTGCTGGTTCATACGAACTTATCGCGAGTTATGGTGTTGGCTATAATGCTGATACGAATGATGTAACAATTGTCGACGCCGATGAAACAGTGAATTTCTATATTAACCAGATTCTATACACAGTTACATGTGAAGTCTTAAATTCACTAACTGGTGTTCCTATTGTAGGTGCAGACGTAGATATAAAAAATCCTACTATTGGAACTCTTTCAGATGTTACCGGTTCTGATGGTAAATGCTCGTTCGATCGTCCTATGGAAAGATACGATATCGATGTGAGCTATACGGGTTATGATCCCGCAAGCGAAACTATAATTCTAACTGGAGATACTACTGTTACGTTTAGAATAACACCATCCTTAGTTTTTGTGGTAGTGAACGCAACTCTTGAAGGCAGAACGGACTATTCTGGAATTACAATTCGAATGACCGGTGAAATGGCAACGGTAACGCCAACAAGTGGAAAAGTGACATTTACAGATGTTGAATGGGGTAATAAGACGGTAAGTGCAGAAAAAGAATACTTCGCGACGAAAGATACAACATTCCCTGTAATGTCATCAAAGTCTATTGATATTATGCTTCCTTATTATTGGCCAGTCAATAGATTCTATAGTAGCTTTTCACCCAGAACGAGACCATTATCTGGACCTATGTCACTCACGATTTGCTGGAAACCGCCTTCAAGTGCCTATCTTGATCCTTATAACTACGAGCTTTATGATGCAAGTGGAGCCCTAATTCATACTACCGATACCGCCACTGCCGCTACTGATACATGCTTCACAATCACTCATGGTATTCATGACGGTGGTTCATACTCGTATTACGTTATAACAAAATATACAGATTTAGGTACATCCGTTCCATCGATTATATATACAGTAGATGTACATGTAGAACCAGATAGAAATCGCGTTCTAATTATCGATTATGACGGTGGAGAAGGATTTACAGAGCTGTTTACTCAAGTTCTGAACAACATACATGTGGATTCTACAATGTACACAATAACTAGTCAAGACGAGGATATTACATTAAACGACAAATATCACCTTGACGATTACAGAGGAACTCTCGATGGAAGCGGCGTATTTGTGGTTTTCGGAACTAGAGCCACAGATAGTAATTTCCCAATTGTAATGAGAGCAGCAGTAGTCGATTACATTGAACATGGTGGATTTATATTCATCCAGGGACCCGACTTTGCGCAGGATTATAGTGGCACAGGGCTTCTAAACCTGTTTAATTTCACTGGCACCGACGGTAGCAGAATGATTACTGGTAATGTTCAGAAAGTAGAATCTTTTGAAAGATTCTTTGGAACTGGAATTATGCATTGGAGAGGAAATTATCCATACCAAACCGCTGCTGACGACTATGTAGATTTCCTTGACCCCGGAACTGGTACTCAAAAAATATATTATGCCAATGAAGATACACTAAGCGTTGTCTGTGTAATGTTTGGAAGAGGCGTATACTCTTCGGTTTACCTTGCTTCAGTTACAAGCCCCACTTGGGATATTGCAGGATGTCTTATTGGTGCGATACTAAAACTAAATGGTTTTCCTCCTCCTCTTGATGTAAAGGAAATTCCGGCAAGCGTTCCGACAGCGTTTATGCTGAATATTTGTCCTAATCCATTCAACTCCACTACCGATATATCATTCGATATACCTGAAGCAAATAACGTTGAACTCACTATTTACGATATTACGGGAATACGTGTTGCGGAGCTGTACAAAGGCTCTATGACAGCAGGTCATCATGTAATAAACTGGAATGCAGATGGGCTGCAATCGGGACTTTACATGGTTACGCTCAGTTACGATGGTTACTCCATATCGAGTCGAGCTTTCTATGTAAAATAAACCAATTCTGCAACACAGATGTTTTAAGCTCCTCTGAGAAAGGGGAGCTTTTTTTTGGTGTGTGCTTGATGCTTGTTTTTCCGTTTGATTTATAAAACTGCTTAGTGTGGGATTTATGGATGTATATATTGGATTCTATGAATAATAGAAATATAAAGATATTGGTATTAATGTTAATTTTAATTGTTGCAGGTTGCGCGAAGATTCAGAGTCCACCTGGTGGTCCGATAGATAAAACTCCACCGAAAATTATAGAAACAACGCCTTCCGATATGGAAAGATCGGTTGATGTCGATGCAATAATTACAATTGAATTTAGCGAAGGAATTGCTAAGTATCCTGAGTGTTTTGTTGTACAGCCAACTCTGGAAGATATGAAGATTAGTATTAAAGGAAGGAAAGTAGTAATTAAACACAGCCTATTTGAGGAAAAGGCAACATATGTTGTGTCAGTTTTGCCAACTCTAACAGATCTTAGGAAAAATATGATGGGAGAAACGCGGTCCTTTGCGTTCTCAACCGGTGAATCGATCAATAGCGGTTTAATAGGTGGGTATGTTTATGAATCAAGGTCTTTTACGCATGTAACTGACGCTATTATAGAGGCTTACGAGGATATTAGTTTTAATGATGTTATTAGGAGCACATGGTCTGGAGATGATGGCTCATTTACCCTAAATTATCTTCCTAAAGGTGAATATTATCTTCTTGCTAAGGTTTTGAAAGGCGATGGCATACCGAAAAAAATAGGCGTTTCAAGGAATAGAATGCCGACAATGTCAAAAGGGATAATGATATCTATAACAGATGTAGATTCGAAACCACCGAAAATCTCTTTAATTGAAATGAGAGATAATGCTACATTGAAAATTTCCTTCGATAGCAAGCCGCAACTGAACAAAGTGAATGCAAACATTGAAAGCTGTAAACTAACTAATGTGTGGTTGGCACCGAAAGATTCGAGCACAATATTTATGAGATTCGAAAGTCTGCCAGATACATTTGATATCGATATGGTGTTCTGTGATTTTAATAATAATTGTGATTCGATTTCAAGATCGATTTATAATCTTGCGGATTTAGATACAGTTCCACCCGAGTTGAAGAATTCAAAGAAGCGAGTTACAATAAATTCTCGAGAAGTCTATCTTATTTTTGATGAACCTTTTAGCGCTGTTTTTGAAACTCGCAAAAATTTTTTTAAGGTAGAGAAAACGCAAAGCAATATTCTTAAACTTATTGTTGATCCAAAAATTCCTGTGAGTGATGTAGAAACTTTAGTTTTAGATTCACTGTGCGACGAATTTGAGAATTGTAAAATTGAATCCTTAACAGTTACATATCCGAATCGAACATTAGGGCAACTATGGGTCAGGACACCTAAGTTTTGCGAAAGCGAAATCATGCTCGCTAAATCGATAGATAAAATCGAAACTTATAATCTGTCAGATAGAGAGAACTTATACTGGGCATTTATTCCAGAGGGTCGTTATTTACTGTTCAGATTTTGCGACGAAGATAATAATGGTTATCCCTCATCGGGAAACATCGATCCGTTCGAGAGATCGGAGAAATTCGAGATTTACAAGGATACGATTTATGTTCGTGGTGGCTGGGAGACGGAGGTAATTTGGTGAATATTCTGATTGTAGCTGGGGAGAAATCGGGTGACCTTCAAGCGGCATATTTGATAGAAGCACTATCTGGCATTCTGTCCGATGCTGAATTCTGGGGTATAGGTGGTTCTTCGATGCGAAAAGCTGGTGTAGATACATTAATAGACATTTCCGAAATTGCTGTTATGGGTTTTTTGGATGTAGTGCTCAGCTACAGAAAGATTAATTCCGCTTTCGATAGGATTGTGAGAGAAATAAAGAAGCGTAAACCAATCGGAGCAATTCTTGTCGATTACCCGGGATTCAATTTAAAACTTGCTCGCAAACTGAAGGAATCCAGCATATCTGTGGGATATTATATTTCACCTCAGGTTTGGGCTTGGGGTGTTAGGCGAGTGAGAAAGATGAAGCGATATGTGGACAAAATGGTTTGTATTCTGCCGTTCGAGAAGGAATTCTATGCAAAGTTCGGAATGAACGTGGATTATGTGGGGCATCCATTTTTCGACCATGTTAAACCAGAGATGAGTGAAAAAAAGTTCAGAGAAATAACAGGTATTAACGGTAAATTTATTGTTATGATGCCTGGCTCAAGAGTTAAGGAGGTTAAACGTCATTACACTGTTATGATGGAGGTTTTGAGCATATTGCAATTGAAGTACAAGGATCTTTGTGCAGTAATTCCGATTACTGAAACGGTTAAAGATTATTATAAAGCAAAAAAAATCCCGGACTACGTTGTTCTAATAGAAGGCATGACTTATTCAGCGATGTCATATGCAGAAGCAGGATTGATTGCATCGGGAAGCGCAGTAATGGAAGCATCGATGTCGATCCTACCTTCTGTAGTGATATATCGAGTAGATCCATTATCATGGTTTTTAGGGAGTTTATTAATTAAAACGCCATATTTTGCCATTTCGAATCTTATCGCAGGTAAGGAAATTTTACCGGAATTCATTCAAAAGATCGATAGATTTAAAATTGCTAGTCATATAGACAAATTGCTTACGCATGGTGATTCTTATAATGAAACACAGAGAAATCTCCTGAAAGTTAAAGAGCAGTTGGGACCATCGGGCGCAGAAATTCGAGCTGCTAAAATTTTTGCTAATCTATTCACTTCGTAATATATTTTTTGTTTATGTTTGAGATGTACAATTCTGTTTGCTAAAATACTATAAAATCCTATTTTTTTTGTTTATGTTAAAAGTTTATAAAACATTAAAGGTATATTTAAAAGGTGAAACCTTATCGTTTTTGATAGGCTTAGCCGCGATATTATTTGTAGATTATCTGCAAATCTTGATTCCCAAATTAATAAGAAGTATTATTGACGGTTTGTATTTGAGTTCAGTAACTCCGCACGGATTATTGAAAATTGCAGGATTAATAATGTTCATATCGCTGGGAATAGTTGTGATGCGGTTTTCATGGCGATACCTTTTCATTAGCATATCGAGACGAGCTGAATTAAGAATGAGGAGGGCATTATTTAAGAAACTGCTTACCCTTGAGCCGGAATGGTTTGCAAAAACAAAGATCGGTGAATTAATGGCCATTTCTACAAACGATATGGATGCGGTTAGGATGATGATGGGTATGGGAGTTGTAGCGGCTATCGATACAATTGTGCTTCAACTGATGGTTATTACCAGTATGATGATTCTTAATGCAAAATTGACTTTATATATATTCCTTCCGCTTTTGACTCTGGGTTTTATTGTTCGCTATTTAGGAAGAATTGTACATAAATTATTCCGTGATGTACAGGAATCGTTTGCAGAGCTTACTGCTCATGTAAGGGAAATTATCAGTGGAATTAGAGTCGTTAAGACTTATGCAAGAGAGAAGTCTGAGACCAAAAGATATAAACGTAGCAGCAAAGACTACGCTGAAAAGAATATTAAAATGATTATTATTTGGGGTCTTTTCGACCCTTCTATTGGGTTTGTTGTGGGAGCTGTTTTTGTAGCAATTTTGCTTTTTGGAGGTAAAAGTGTAATCACAGGCAGTATGAGTGTAGGTGAGCTTGTTCAATTCAACATGTATATGGGTCTTCTAATTTGGCCTATGCTTGCAATGGGCTGGGTTATTAACTTGTATTCGCGTGGTAGAGCTTCTCTGGATAGAATTATGGAGATTTTGAATGCAGAACCGAAAATCCGAACCATTCATAAACCATATAAACCGAAATTCATTACAGGTAAGATTGAATTTAAAGAACTGACATTTCGATATGGAGAGGATCTGCCAATAGTATTGGATGATGTAAGTTTCAAGATCGATGCCGGAACATTTGTGGCAATAACTGGAAGAACTGGATGCGGAAAGACAACGATTGTTTCTACAATTAATAGAATGGTAGATACTTCCTATAACACAGTTTTTATCGATGATATGGATGTAAATAAGTTTGATCTTGAGACATTACGTGGGAATATAGGTCTCGTTCCGCAGGATGGTTTTTTGTTTTCTGCTACCATAATGGAGAATATAAAATTCGGTCGTCCTGATGCAAAAGATTGGGAGGCAATAGAAGCCGCAAAAATTGCTCAGCTTGACAAGGATATTATGGATTTCACTGAAGGATATGATTCATTAGTAGGTGAACGTGGGGTTACTCTTTCTGGTGGACAGAAGCAGCGACTGGCAATTGCAAGAGCTCTATTATTGGATTCGCCAATTCTAATTTTCGATGATGCACTTTCGGCGGTTGACACAGAGACGGAAGAATTGATTTTCAACAGGTTGCTTAAGGTCAGAAAAAACAAGACCACGATTTTCATTTCGCATAGAATTAGCACTATACAAAACGCTGATTTTATTGTCGTTCTCGATAAAGGAAGTATTGAAGAAATTGGAAATCATCAACAGTTACTGGATAACAAGAAATTTTATGCGGAGATTTATGCAATGCAAAAATTTGAGGATAAGTTCGAAGATAATGAATTATGAAATTTTCCATTCTAAAGATTCCCATTTATCTTTTCTCATTTGTTGAGGCTATCTCGATGATATTAATTTGGTTATTTTCAATGCCAGTTTTCCTTTTTTTCTGGCTTTTTGGTTTAGTTTTTGGAAGATGTGCAAAGGATTATCTATTGAGAATATATGTAAAATATGCGTCAAAGTTTATGATATTTGCAACCTGTTCGTCAGTTAAAATTTATGGTATGGAAAATATACCCAGAGACCGCTCAAATATCCTGTATATTGCAAATCATCAAAGTTATTTTGATATAATAATTATTTATGGATTTATTGATAGGTATGCAAGATTTATAGCACGGGAAGATTTATTTCATGTTCCGATGCTGGGACTTTGGATGAAGGCCTTGGGTGCGATATCGATAAGCAGAAGTATATCGAGAGATGAGATAAAAAAATTTTCCTATATTGCTGAGGAACTGAAAAACGGAGCAGTAATGGTTATGTTTCCTGAGGGAACAAGGTCTTTGAATGGTTCTCTTGGTCAGTTCTACACATCGTCGTTTCGAAGCGGAAGGAAAGCATGCTCGAAAATGATACCGATGAGAATATGGAATTCTAAACGAATTTTGCCAAGAGGATCTTATTTAATACGACCTGCAAAAGTAAAAATAGTAATAGGAGAAGTTATCGATCCTAAGGATTATGAAAAAGCCAAGTCATCTGAATTTGCGGAAATGATTAGAGAAATTATGTTAAATTTAAAAATTAATGAATAATATGCGAATTGCATTAGGTTCTGACATAGTCGATATAGTACGTATTAAGAAAATAATGAAAACATTCGATAATCATTTTCTTAATCGGTTTTTCAGTGATTATGAAATTAGCTATGCTAAAAGTAAATCAAACACTGCAATTCATCTTGCGGGATTTTGGGCTGCAAAAGAAGCTGCATACAAAGCTTTTGGTTTTGGATTTGCTGCAAGTTACAACATCACACATCAATCAAATGGCAAGCCTATATTGAATCTTCCAGAAGGATTAACAAGACCAAAGTCGTTGGATATGTCGATATCACATATTGAAAATGTGGCATTTGCAGTTGTAGTAGCCATTTTTGATGATAATGATTCAGAATAGCTAATAAATTTAACCTATAGTTTTATTATTGATCAGTAAATTATTGGTTGTAATTAGCTTGTTTTTTTCGGATTATGGAGATGAGATAGTAAATTCCTGTTCCCCAGGATAGCATTATAACAACAGAACTCACAGTAAGAATTGCTATTTCGAGCCATGGTGGTTTTGAGAGACCGAGTATTGCAGCCCAACCCAATAGAGACCATAGCATTATTAATTCAAGCATAGTTTTAAGTTTTGCAAGAAGAATGGGCGTGATGATTATTCCTCGTTTCTGAATAATAACAAGTCTTGCAATTGTAATTGTGAAGTCTCTTAATATAAGTAAGATTGTAATCCACCAAGGGAGGATCGATATGCAGGACAAGGCTATGAGTCCCATGCCAACAAGGAATTTATCCGCTATAGGATCCCATAGTTTACCGAAAGAAGAAATTCTTGTTCGACGAGCGATATAGCCATCAATGAAATCGGAAATAGCTCCAAAGGAAAAGAGGATAAATCCTAACATTCTAAGTTTATTGTCTCCAACGAGGAAAAGAATAAGGACAATAGGAGCGATGACGATCCGTCCAGTTGTTATAAAATTTGCAGTACTCATTTAAAAGAAAGCTCTTATTAACAGTTAAATAATCAAAATATTATAATCATATAAATTAACTAACATTCATTATATTAATGGAATAACCAATTTTACGAAAGTAATGTATTTATCAGTTAAATAGTTATATTATTTCGCTTTTGTCATTAAGGAATTAATATTCATTCTCCGAAGCTATCTTTGAAAAGTTTGACAATAGATTCAATAGCTTCATTTTCATCAGGTCCGTCAGTTATGATAAGAAGTTTACTGTCCTGCTCTGCAGCAAGAATTAGAACTCCCATTATGCTCTTTGCATTTACTTCAACATCTTCCTTGATAAGTTTAATATCCGACTTGAATTGCGATGCAACTTTAACTAATAAAACTGCTGGTCGTGCATGAAGTCCTAATTTATTTACTACTGTAACTTCCCTACGTTGCAATTTATCCCCTTAATCTCTTATCCAGTTTTAATCACCAAATAAGTTCTATACTTGAGTTATTTCAATAATATTCCAGCACAGCTAAATTTACAAATATCTTTTAGATTGATACAAAATGGCCTTTTATTGCAAATTAAAGAGAGTTCAATTCCGCTAATAATAGCAATTATGTATCTTGATATGATATTAATTGTGTCATATTTTGCAAGCAAAATATTTCATTTTCTGCACTTTAGATATGCAGGTGTTGAATGCATTGAACTACATTGGTAATACCGTTATAAAATTCAATTATAGTGTTGGAAAGCTATTCAGCCATAGATGTTAGAAAGTCCGCATTTGTCCTTGAAGCCAAAATTTTATTTAATAAAAATTCCATTGCATCGACAGTATTCATATCCGAGAGTAATTTTCTCAATAACCAGATTCTCATCAGGATGTCCTTACCCAGCAATAGTTCTTCTTTTCTTGTTCCTGAGCGATTTATATCTATTGCAGGAAATACTCGCCTATCTGCGAGTCTTCGATCGAGGACAAGTTCCATGTTGCCTGTACCCTTAAACTCCTCAAAAATCACTTCGTCCATTTTTGAACCTGTTTCGATAAGCGCAGTGGCAATAATTGAGAGAGAACCACCCTCCTCGATATTTCGAGCAGCACCAAAGAATCGTTTGGGTTTAGAAAGAGCTGAGGCGTCAACTCCACCGGTGAGAATTCTGCCACTGTGAGGAGCAATGTTATTGTATGCTCTAGCAAGCCTTGTTATCGAGTCGAGTAAGATTACAACATCTTTTTTGTGTTCTATCTGACGTTTGGCTCTTTGGAGGACAACCTCAGCAACCTGAGCATGTCTTTCCGGACATTCGTCGAAGGTTGAGGATATTATTTCAAAATACGGTTTTTTTTCCAATCCACTGCATTCTGCTGAGACGAATCGTTTCATATCCGTAACTTCTTCTGGACGTTCATCGATTAAGAGAATTAATATCAATACTTCGGGGTGATTGTGAATTAATGATCTAGCGATTTGTTGAAGTATTGTAGTCTTTCCAGCTTTTGGCGGTGAAGTTATAAGTGCTCGTTGTCCTTTGCCTAAAGGAGTAAATAGATCCATAATTCTTGTTGTGGCTTCCTCGGGATCGTACTCTAAAAGGAATTTTTCCTCTGGATATAACGGGGTAAGATTGTCGAATAGAATTTTATGTTTGGCGAATTCGGGGTCTTCACTATTGACTCTGTTAACTCGAAGCAGTGCAAAAAACCTTTCATTATCCTTTGGAGGTCGAATAATTCCACCAACCATGTCGCCGGTTCTAAGGTCGAATCTTTTAATCTGTGAGGGTGATACGTAGATATCGTCGGGACCGGGGAGATAGTTGTAATCCGGATGCCGAAGAAATCCATATCCATCTGGAAGAACTTCTAAAATGCCTTCACCAAAAACTTCAGCGTTTTGTGTTTTGATTTCGATACCTAAAATTTTGAAAACAACGTCCTGTCGTCGCATAGAATGAGGATTTTCAATGTTATGTTTTTCAGCTATATCGAGAAGTTCGTTGATCGGTTTTTGCTTAAATTCGCTCAGGTACAGTCTATTTTTGTTTTTGCTTTCATCTCTTTCCCAAGGTCGGATATCGTCACTTTTATACCTTTTTACCCTTGGTTTAGTATCTTTGTTAAATGTGGATGAAGCTTTTTCAACTTCCTTTGTTTCTGTTTTCTCTTCGACAGCGGTTCCGGTTGCTGAGCTTTCTTTTTGCTTGCTAGTCTCTGGTGTTATTGTTTCTTTTTCATTATTCTGTTCATCGGATGCCAATGCAACCATAACTTCTGCTTCAGTAGATTTTGTGCTTTTGTGACGACTAGATTTCTTTGGTTTTTCTTCGACAATATTTTCAGTTTTAACTGCGATCTGTTCAGTTGTGTTGTTTGGCTTCTCGATGTTGTTTTCCTCGGTTTTCTTTTTTTTAGGCATTCTTTCACCTCATATTGTTAAATAGATTATTGACGTCAGGATTACGGTTCCGATTAGTAAAGAACTTATAAAAATCCTATATAAAATATTCTTTTCAATTATAATTTGTCCGCTTTTCCTTGCAGAGCGTAAAGCGAATAAAGTAACAAGGGATGCAATTGGGAATCCTATTGTACCCAGATTAACACCCCAGGCAAGTCCTATAAACTCGGATTTTCCCATGAATAGCATTGTTGTTGGCAAAGAGCCGATAATCTGGCTAGCTATAATTGCTGAGAAAAAAGAACTATCGATCGTTGGTATTCTGAAACCTATCGTGGATTTGAGTAATACAAATATGGTCAGTATCGATAGAACTCCAGCAGGTATAAGCCATTCCCTTGGTTTTATGATATGTATTGGTTTACCAGCCATTAATGCAAGTACAAGGACGATTATAAAACCTATCCACCAGGATAGAATATACCATAGCACAAGTGTGCATATAGCAATCGATATCGCTCCTAATATTAAATCGAATCTAATGATTCTTTGTGGTTTAGTAATATCATCAGGTTTAATGATTGGTGATATAGCTGTGATGAAAACTGTAACAAGTGCCATAACACACCAAGGAATTAACATAGCGTTGAAAAATGTCCATATGGAAAGCTGATATTTATTGGCAAGAAGCACATTACTTGGACTTCCTAAGGGTAATATTATTGAACCGCAATTCGCTGCTAAAATTGTAAGTCCTAACAAGTAGGTTTTGGATTTATTGTCAAGTTTCATCATTAATATCAATGGTATAAGAGCTGCGATAATCATGAAATTCGAGAACAGTGCTGTAAGCATAAATACCACTGCGATCCATGCAAATTTGAATCCGTTGCCCTTAACCGATGAAGCTATAAAGCCTAATGCTTCAGGTAATCGAGAAATTCTAATTGTACCAGCAGTTAGCATAAGCATCAATAATTTTAATGTTGAAATTAATGCAAAATTAAACCATTCAATCATGTTATAAATCGAAGTTGTAAATGGTTAAAAAGACCCAGAAACAGACGGACAATTATATGTTCACATCTGGTTGGGTGTGGAAATACCGCATAAACACAATCCCCACCTAATAGTTTCGGCTACTGCAGCCGAAATCCCAAGCCGGGTTAAACTCAATTCTCTATTTTCTCCTACAACTCTATGTTTTGTATAAAAATTATGGAATAATTTAGAATATTCAATTAAGAAAAATGGTATAAGGTGCGCTCCTAAAATAATAGATGCGTTCCTAACTACAAGCGGAAATTTAATTGTTTTCCTAATTAATAAAATTTCTTCCGGTTCTATGGCAAGCTCAAATTTAATGTCGTTAATTTTTTTTTCTATTTTTAAGCCTTTGTTTTCTGCAAATTTCAGGATACTTCTTATCCGAGCATGTGCATATTGAACGTAATACACAGGATTTACATCGGATGTTTCACGAGCTAAATTTAAATCAAAATCTAAATGTGCTTCCATTCGTCTCGCAAGAAAAAAGAATCTCGCAGCATCCACACCAACATCATCAATTAATTCATCCATTGTGATTATTTTGCCAGCACGTTTGGACATTTTCACTTTCTCGGAACCTTCAAGAATGTTAACTTGCTGTAGTATTAGTATTTTGAGTTTGTCATCGTGCCCCAGAGCTTTCATGGAGGCTTCCAATCGATCTCTATGTCCGTAATGATCCGGTCCAAGTATTGTATATACTATGTCGAATCCTCTTTCCTCGAACTTATTAGCGTGGTATGCTATATCAACAAGTCCGTAAGCCCATTCACCATCAGATTTTATCAATACGAAATCCTTGATATTGCTATTGAATTTCGATGCAGCGAACCATGTTGCTTTGTCTCTTTCATAAGTTGTGCCCAAGGATTCAAGACGTTGGATTATACTATCAATCTTACCGCTTCTCCGAAACTTTTTCTCAGAGAACCAGACATCGAAATGAGTTCTAAATTTTTCCAATGACTGTTTCTGTTCCGAAGTTATTTTGTTCAGGATCCATTGTTCAGGTTTAACATCTGTTCCCGATTCTATATATTCTACTGCATAATCTTTGATATATTCACCATGATAACCGTTTTCTGGGATTGTAGCTTCTTTACCTTTTATTTGGGCAATCCTTGCTTCAAAGCTATTATCCAGAAGGTGTATTTGATTGCCGGTGTCATTAAGCAGGAACTCTGTAGTAACGTTATGTCCGACAGATCTGAGTATATTTGCCATTGTGGAACCCACTGCTGCAGCTCGTGCTGAGACTATGTTTAGCGGACCTGTGGGATTCGCACTAACGAATTCTACTTGTATCTTCTTCGCTTTTTCGGTGTGTAATTTTCTCCAGTCATCTGGATTGCTGAGCAAGTTTTTTATTATCGAGGAAATTACATCGTTCGAAAGGCTGAAGTTTATATATCCAGCAGTGACATCTGCGCATTTAATACATTCAGGTAAATCTGAGTTTACGATTTCCTCGGCAATAGAAAGAGGAGCCTTATGAACTTTTTTCGCCAATTGAAAGGCTACATTAGTCGTGAAATCCCCAAATTGGGGGTTTTCCGGTTCGAGAACTTCAGGCATATCATCGAGACCATATAGTTGAAGGATTCTATTTGAAAGCCAATTGGAAATTTCATTATG
Organism: bacterium; assembly: GCA_030613005.1. GTDB lineage: Bacteria > UBP14 > UBA6098 > B30-G16 > B30-G16 > JAUWMV01. Next base: position 55,461 of record JAUWMV010000006.1, read on the forward strand.
TGCTAATATTATATTCATAATATCTATAACTATGCAACAAATTGCGAAGAATTAATTAATATTTTTCTGCAAGATTCGGGTTTGATTTGCTTTTTTATTTACGGATTATTTCCCAGACTGCTAAAGATAAACAAACAGACCCCTAAGAAAATGAATTTTGTAATATTAGATTAGCTGATCCTGTATAAAAATAATCATTTATGTAAATCAATCCTCCATGATATATATTTCAGAATCTCCCCAATAACCCTCAAGATTGTAATATTCTCGAGTTTCGGGTAAAAATATGTGTACGATTACAGAATATGTATCAATTAAAATCCATTTAAGAGCTTTCATGCCTTCAAGATGGAAGGATTTTATTTCGTTGTCTTTTAGATATTCTTGAATTTTATCAGTTAATGCTTTAATATGAATTTGACTGTTAGCAGATGCAATAACAAAAAAATCGGCAATAATAGTAAGTTTTCTTACATCAAATATTTTAATATCGATAGCTTGATTCTCGAGGAGAATTCTACCACACTCGAAGGCTAATTGTTCAGAATCCATTAAACCTCCTTTTTAATTTAACGTTCAATTAAAAGCTTAGGAAGAGAAAATTTATAATCTTTACCAATAATAAGTGTCGCATCAAAAATTTGCTCGTTTCTTTGAATTATAATGCGATCATTGTCAAGACCGCATATTTTAGCGATCGTATCGGTTTTTGTACAATTACCCTTTCTATCCAGAAGCAATGTATATGGATGAATATTAGGGGAATTCTTTTTCACATCTACAACATCGAATCCTTCTTGCATCAATCTATTGACAATTTTAGCTAATATGCGTGATTCACCCAAGCCATTTACAACTTGAATTGAGATTGCGCCTCTTAATTCCGACTGGAATTGTTTGTGCTGTATGAGTCTATTGCTTGGTTGGGAACCTTGAGCAACAAATCCTATAAGCAGAATTATTATGAATGCAACAATAATCGACCAATCGAATAGACGCCAACCCCATGTAACCATTGCTAATTTAGTGCTTTTTTTGTGAACTTTCTTTTGGTTAATCATAAATTATAGGACATGAAGTGTTTATGCTATATAATCAAGATAAATAAAATGTCAACATATAAGTTCTCTTTCGTAAACTATGCAATAAATTTGATGCAGTTAGTGATTTTTATAAGATCCTCATTATTAAAATAAGATTGAAACTTTTTACACGCAAATAAAATATGTGCAAATATTCAAGCGATATAGAGAAATTACATTTTGAAAACGGAAATCCTTAATTCGTTAAATGCAATCTTTATATTAATATTCAATAGTTAGTAATATAATTGGGTGTTAGTGCAAATATGAAAATGCAGAAACTGATTTCGGTTTAGAAGGCGTAAAAGCCGCACAAGAGATTATTTCTGGGAACAACCCGATATTTCAATTATGGGAACTGTCTTAAGAAAGAGGTTAAAATTACTATATCTCTGGGACAAGTTCTCATCGAGGCTTCCAGAATGGCAGACGAGAATTCGAAAATTATGGACTAGGCTGTTGGCTAATAGAAAAATTTTTGGAAAAAGAGAACAACAAAAGGTTTCAACAGGATATTTAATTTGTCTATAATGAATTTCTAGAGACAAATAGAACCAAATCTATGTGTAGGCATTTTTGTAGATCGTATTCCTCCTTTTCATTCTAAGTATTTCGATCCAAGAAGCATATGATATATCTGGAATAGATTAATGTTTGAGTACCAGATGCATATAGATTGACTATTGACATCGATTAATAATTGGATGAAATCAAGACTAGCATTTTATTTGCAGCGAAATTCTAACATATTAATATTTGTGAAGTTATAAGATATTCTGCTGAAAATTTAAAATTCTTGTGGTTAATATCAGTTTTTAAAATTATAATTAGCAAAATTTATTAATATCATAATAATAATTTTAATTTGAGACCATTTATTTGCATAAAATATTAGAGTAGGAAGAGTTGGGCTCATTTGATTATTTGATAATAGTAGTTTTTGGTTATTTTTTCGAGCAACGGAGTTCAATAAATGACAGATTATACATTTAATAAAAAAGGGCAGATGTGTCCTATAAGTAAAAGCATCTGCACAGGAACATGTGTATATAGCTATATACTTGAAAATATAGACGTAGGTATAGTAATATTAGATATTAAAGCTAAGGAAGTCGCCTTTCAGAACAGGACAAGTCGGGAAATTTTTTATCCTGACAAGAAGCCGAAAGACTATAATGCCATTACTAAGTTATTATTGCCGAATATTAGCGAGTGCCTCGATTCTAAAAAACCCAGTCCACAAAAAACCATTAAGTTTCACGACAAAATTTTAGGTTACTCTACTTACCATATTCGGGATAAATATCTCTGGTTATTTATTAAGGATATAACGAATAAAGCACGTCTTGAATCTATTGCCGAAGCTGTAGTTACCATGAATAATATAGGATATGTTTTTGCTGGGATTAGACATGAGATCAGCAATCCTCTTAATTCTCTTAAAATGACTATGACAGTTCTTAGACAAAATATTGACGATTACGATAAGAAAACAATGCGTGAATATTTTGATTTATCTTTGCAGTCGATTTCGAGAATTGAATACCTTTTGGCTTCATTGAAAAATTTCAATATGTATGAAGACCTTACGATTCGAAAAATAAAGATGCATTATTTTATGAAGAGCCTTATGGCTGTGGTTGCAAACGATTTTCAAGATAAAGGCATTAATATTATAACTATGTTTCAATCCGAAGCTGAATGTGGTTTAATCGATCCAAGGGCGTTACATCAAGTTATGCTTAATCTCCTGACTAATGCAGCGGATGCATTAGAAGGTTCCAAAAAACCAACGATTATTATTGCAATGTTTACTTTGGACGACTTCATAAATATCTTAGTCAAAGACAACGGTTATGGAATGACCGAAGATCAATTAAATGCTGCGTTTAAACCTTTCTATACGACCAAGCCTAAAGGAACAGGTTTAGGTTTGGTTTTAACAAAGAAAATGTTAGTAAGTATGAATTCCACCATAGAGGTAAATAGCACAAAAGGTGTGGGAACAGTTGTTACAATGAGCATTCCTGCTGGAAAACCGAATACTCAAAGCTAAAAAGTCTATTGATAATTTTTCCATTAAGATACGGGCAAATTAGCATCTTATAAAACTGTATTATACGATGAAGATTTTTTAAAATCTTATTATTTAATATTATAACAAAATTGAATTCTTTAGTTCATCATTGACAAAAGTTTATATTGCTCTATAATATTAATCGATAGTTTATAAAATTTAGATATTACAACATGTTTTAAGCGGGAGGAGTTTATAAAGTAATAGCATTGATTTTCTCATTATAATTTATTTCCGAAGAGCAAATTTTGGCTTTTGTTGAGGAAATGATATGAAAAATATTTTAATTGCCGACGATGAGGAACTTTTCCTTAAAAGCATTTCTGCCGGGTTGAAGAATTTGGACATAGACCTCAATGTCATTACTGCAGAAAATGGTAAAATTGCCATTGATGCGTTAACATGGACTAAAATCGACCTTCTAATTACCGATATTAAAATGCCTGTAATGGATGGTTTCGAGCTTTTAGCGTATGTCAGCAGAAAACATCCAGATATCCCGATTTTAGTGATGACCGCTTTTGCTGATCCTGCAGTTGAAGAAAAACTCAAGGTTCTTGGATTTGACAATTATCTGGAGAAACCTTTGGATTTTGAGGATTTATCAGACAGGATTATAGAAATATTGCAGGGCAAGACAGCTGGCTTTATTAACGGAATAGCACTAACGGCATTTGTTCAAATGTTGGAGATTGAGAAGAAAAGTTGTACACTAAAAATTACGTCTAAGGATAAGGAAGGATATTTATTCCTAAGAAACGGTGTGCTTATTGATGCTAGAACAGATTCTCTTAAGAATATCGAGGCAGCATATGATATTATTTCCTGGGAGAATGCGGGAATCGAAATTAACAGTGTTTGTAGGAGAAAAGAGAACAAAATTAACCTACCATTGACTCATATTTTATTAGAGACTATGAGAATGAAGGACGAGGCGAATAGAAAGGAAACCGAAACGATTGGCACTGGGAAAAATTATGATTCAGCGAAATTGTTCGGAGTAGGTGAAGATCTTGAGGATATTTCTGCAGAATGGGGATATTCTAGTGAAGTAAGAGCAGATATCGCAAGGTTTGCTGAGGAATCGAAAAAAGAAACGAGAGAACCAGAAAAGCAAGTAGTATTGGAGAATTTATCACAACAAGCTGAATTGGAGGAAAGCGAAAATAATGTCCACGACTTGGTTAAGCTCCAAGAAGATCAAAAAGAAATAAAAGAAATAAAGGAAGTAAAAGAAAAAAAAGATATATATAAACCTGTGGTTGAGAAACTTGATAAATTTAAAGACCTCGATGGTTTTTTAGGTGTTGGCGTTTTTTCTCTCGATGGTGATTTACTTGCTAAAAATACAGTAAACCTTCTAGAGATAGAGACTATAAGTGCGCTTATAACTAGTATGATAATTAATGCAGATAAGGCTTCAGAGGAACTCGACCTGGGTAAAACTACAGAAATTGATATTGTAACCTCAAAAGACGAAACAATATATGTCAGGCAACATATAAGCGAAAATAATTCCTTTTCTTTGATTCTTGTTTGTGATGAAGATGCACAAAAAGGTATGGTTCATTTACGAATTAACCATCTTTTTCCTATAATTATAGAAGAAATCAAGAATTTAGGTTGAAATTAAATCTTTTAATCAATTCAAATGTTTTTTACAAATCCTCTAAAATCCCGATTGTATATGAATTTATTATCTTGTTGTGCTTATATTCGATATGTAATTTTTAGAGTTAATTAAAATAAAACAATATTTAGCCTAAATTTTTTGGTTGAAAAGTTTTCAAAAGTTTGTTGTGATTTTGGCAAATTGTATTATGATATTTTCAATTCGACTATGATTTAAAAACCAATGCAGGAGGTCTAAGCAATGGGGAAGACGTTAGAAAACCTTAAGTGGCAATGTCAATGGGTTTCACAGCTTGGGTGTATGAAGGGTTGTGCAAATTATTTAGGATTGGAAATTTCTGATGCATGGCTTTTTGGTGCTACCGGGTATGCCTTCATTTTGAATATTCACGAGGTTGTGTGTCCCAGCGGACCTACGGCATGGGATGATTGCCGAATGATTGAGTTGGCAGGAAACATTGGTCTTAAAATTACACCGTTTTTTGCGCTTAAAAATGATGAGTATTTTGCTGAAAAGCAAAAGTTGGCGTGGGAAAAAGTCAAAGATGCTCTCGATGCAGGGAAACCATGTTACGGATGGGAACTTGAAATTCCTGAATATTACGTGATAACAGGATATGATGATATCGGATATTACTATTCAGGACCCGGTGCAGATTCCGGAAAAGGACCTAAGCCGTGGGATAAACTTGGCGATACAAAGATAGGTATTCTGGGAGTTTTCGTAACTGAAGCCAAGAAACCGGCTGATGAAATAGTTGTTGTTAAAGAAGCGTTCGAATTTGTTAAGAAATTCTCACAAGATCCCGGAGATTGGATTTTCCCGTTGTATAAATCCGGTATTGCAGGTTATGAACTTTGGATCGATGCCTTAAGAAACGGGAAAGCTGATGTTTTTGGTGTATCGTTTAATGCCGCTGTATGGAGCGAGTGCCGAAAGTATGCTGTTGGATTTCTTAGGGAAGCCAAGGAGCGTTTGGACAATAAATATTCCACAATGTTCGATGAAGCCATAAAACACTATGAACCAATCTATAAGCTACTCGAGGATAATTGTAAACTTTTTCCATTTCCACCTAAGGGCGATGAGCTTGAAAATCAAGAAAAAGTTAATAAATCTATTGAATATCTTTCACAAGCTAAGGAGCATGAAGCTAAAGGTTTAGGAGCACTTCAGAAAATTGCTGAAGCTCTGTGAGATATTAATTACCCTCATATGTTTGAAATTCGATAATTGTATTGTAAACAGATTCTTGTTTTCTACTTATATTTATTCCCATAGATAATGAATCGTAATTGCAGATAACTTTATCAAAAATTAATCAAACCTCATTTGAAATTCCGCTGTGAAAACGTCTGGGTATTTAATTACTTCACCGATTATTATTTCACGGTTTTGCCTAGTATTTATTATTTCATAGTTTAGCCTAAAATGACTTAACCATTTGTTCTTGTCGAAACCGAATGTTAATCCAAATGTGTATCTATCAAGGTCTTCTGCGTCATCAGTTTCATTAAAGAAATCATATCGGAAAGCAGGGATTATATAATGAAGAAGCTTACTTTCAATTGGTATATCATAAGAAGCGTATGTATAGAATGCATAACAATCATCATAAGAATCTAAATAGGATCCCTCTGCTGTGATATAGATATTCCTCCATGTATATGATAGACTGGGGGAGTAAAACTTCATATCTTCGGCATGTTCGTTTGGTTCATTATCTTTACCAATAGCTATAGCAAATGCAAACTTGAATCCCTTGTTGGTAAATAATTCTTCACGTAGAATCAAATTTTTATATTTATTGTTATCAGGACAATTCATTCCAGCGCCATTAATAGCACCGGCATAAATTTTGGAATACTCGGATGTATAACTTACATACGCACCAATATCCCGATATGGTGGGGAATTAAATGCCACATAACTTCTATTAATGAAATCGATTTTCGAGGAAGATTGTAAATTTTCAGTTGCATATGGAGTAACAAATTGTCCTATAACAAATTTAAGATTTTTAACGGGAGTAAACCATATCTGTGCGTCGAGAAGTCCTGCAATGTATGGTGCTCCGTAACAATTGTAATTGAAGAAGGTGAAAAAGAATAGGGAGGAGTATTCATTGATATCGGCTTTGCAGCCTAATGTGGCTAATATAAGCTTGAATTGATTCTGATTATCCTGATCTTCTTCCTTAGCAATTTTATACTCGAATCCGCTTCTAACGTAACCAAACCAGTTCAATTCCGATCTCTTTTGAGCAAAAACGCAAGTTGCAAAAAGCAAAAGCAACATCACTACGATAAGAGGCTTGGGTCTCATTGTTTCTCCTCCTTTTTATTTTATCAAATATTAAACGATTAAAAAATTCTTTCAAAATCGATACCAGATATTTCACAAATCACTGATATGCATAGATTAAAGATCACGAATTTATTACCATCCAAAAGACTTGATTTTTAATGTATCGATTACTGTAAATTATCAATTATATCTTCTGCGATTCAATTTTTTGCTCAATTTTTGGGTTCTTTGTAAATAACATGAAAATCGGTGCAAGAACCAATGAAACAATCATTCCCGTTGTACCTGCCTGTGGAGCGGCTTTTGGACCCCAGATGAAATATAAAATTAGACATGTAGCAAGCCCTGTCACACCTGAAACAATGGCACCTAATTTCGTAGCCTTTTTTGTGAGTATCCCCCATATGAATGGACCCAGGAAAACTGAAGCAATAGCACCCCATGACACCGATAAGATTGTTACAATCACAGCTGGTCGCATCAATGCCAGAATTACAGATAGAATAATGAAAAATCCACTAAAAACTCTCATAATAAATGTTAGTTCACGATCTGTTGCTTTTTTATTTAAGAATCCATGGTAAAGGTCCTTTGCTATAGTAGAACTTGAAATTAACACTAATGCAGCAAGAGTTGACATAGATGCAGATAGAATAAGAAGAAGAATTATAATTGTTAATGCTGATGGAATTGTGTATGTAAGTAATTCTGGCATCAAAGCGTCAAAACGGGGAACAAATTTGCCGGCAACTTCGATAAACGCATTAGGGTTATCTATGGGATTAAGGAAAATTCTGGTCAATGCGCCAGTAAAATAAGCTGTTCCTGTTACTAATACTGCAAATATCGTAGATGCAATCATGCCAATTTTAACTGACTTTTTGTCTCTAATAGCGTAGAATTTCTGTAAAAGCTGCGGCATGCCAAACGGTGCTACACTAGTCAGAAATACCAGAGAAAATAAAGGCCATAACCCGGGAGGTCCCACTGCGGATACAAGTTTTGGGTCGATAGCTCTGAGCTGCGCGAAAATATTCGGGATTCCACCGCCCTTTGTTATCGTGCTCGTTAGAAGTGTACAAACTCCAAAGATCATAATAATTCCAAAGATGAAGTCTATCATTGTCATCGATTTATATCCACCCAATATCAAATAGACACTTGTGAAAACGCCCATGAAGATCAAAACCCATATATATGGAATGCCAAAGCTTATCTCGAAAAGGTAGCTCAGTCCCATAAAAACAGCAGCTGTATACGGTATGAAAAAAATGAAAATAGCTATTGTAGTAAAATATTTTAGAAACGGGCTATTGTATCTGGCATCGAGATATTCTGGCATTGTGTGAACATTCAATTTGTGAGAGACTTCTTTTATTCTGCCTCCAAGAAGCCACCAGACGAGTAACACTCCAATCAGGGAATTTCCAATTGCTATCCACAAACCTGACATACCAAAGCCCCAGCCGATTTTCCCAGCAAAGCCTATGAAAAGCACTGCGGAAAAATAAGCTGTGCCATATGTAAAAGCGGTTAACCAGGGACCCACATTTCTGCCACCGAGAAAGAAATCTGAAAATGATTTTATCTTTTTCATTCCGAGGATGGCAATTATGACAATCATTGCAATGTAAGCCAAAACAGCGATTAGTCTAACTATCATTGTCCCTCACTTTGTTTATTATATTCTTGTTTACTTGCTCTATTCATTTTGAATTGAAGTAATCGACTGCAGAAATTTGTCTGGTCAGTTTTCATAGAGGACATAAACTCCTTGAGGTATCAAATCAATTTGAATATATCCAATTAAATCGAACAATTCATTTTGTCGAGGACAAATTTAAGTATTGAATATTAATGGATAGTCGACTTATAAGTTAAATTATGTCTTAATTAAATCTGAGTTGGCAATATATCGAAATAGATTACACTTTGTGAAAAATTGAACCACTGGGTAAATTATCTCTTTTCAAGGTTAAAATGAAGATCGACATCACATCGATGATTCTTTAAAAGTAAAATAATATAATAACCAACATAACTATTGCCTTTAGTGAAAGATTCATGTGAGCATTACAAACTTATAGGATAAACTTCATCAAGTCCTCATCCTCAACGATCGACGATAGTTTTTTGACAACTGTGGATTTTGTAATCTTGATATTTTTCGGCGAAATATCGGGCGCTTCGAATAAAATGTCCTCTAAAAGCAGGCTTAACGCCGTGTGAAGCCTTCGGGCACCTATGTTCTCGGTTTTCTGATTGATCTCATAAGCTATTTCTGATATCTCCCTTATTGCAGCATCAGTGAATTCAAGTTTTATACCCTCAGCAGCTAATAAAGCCGTGTACTGTTTTATTAAAGAGTTTTCTGGTTCGACAAGTATTCTTTTAAAATCCTCTGCGGAAAGAGATGACAGTTCAGCTCTAATTGGAAATCTTCCCTGAAACTCAGGTATAAGGTCTGATGGACTTGAATTTGAAAAGGCACCAGCAGCAATAAACAAAATATGATCGGTGCGAATAATACCATACTTAGTTGTAACGCTTGTTCCCTCAACAAGCGGTAAAAGGTCTCTTTGTACACCCTCACGTGAGACGTCTGGTCCAGAACTACTGTTAGAACCAACAATTTTATCGATTTCGTCGATGAATACAATCCCCGATTCCTGAGTACGTGTTTTTGCAATTTCTATTATTCTATCTTTATTGAGAAGTCGATCGATCTCTTCCTGAAAGAGAATTTTTTTTGCCTGTTTAACAGTCAATTTTTGTTGCTTTTTCTTCTTCCCAAAAATTTCGCTGAGCATCTCCTGGAAATTTACACCATACTCCTCGAATCCGCTCTGCGACACAATTTCGAGAGTTTGCATAGATTTTGCTAAAACAGATATCTCGATTTCTTTTTCATCGAGATTTCCCGAATCGAGTTGGGAGCCTATTTTTTCTCTAGTTCTGATATAACTTTCGGATTCCGGATGATTGTCGCTTTTGGGTATGAGAGCATCTAATATTCTTTGTCGAACATTTCTTGCTGCGATTTTATCAATTTTAGTAGACATCTCATCTCTAATTATATCCACAGCAACCTGAACCAAATCCCTTATCATGCTCTCCACATCTCGACCAACATAGCCTACCTCGGTGAATTTGGAAGCTTCGACTTTGACTAACGGTGCAGAGACTAACTTTGCCAAGCGACGGGAAATCTCGGTCTTCCCGACGCCTGTGGGACCAACCATAAGAATGTTATTGGGAATAATTTCGTCACCCAATGGTGCTTCTATTTTCGATCTTCGCCATCTATTTCGTACTGCTATGGCTACTGCACGTTTTGCCTTATTTTGACCTACGATATATCTATTTAGTTCGATTACAATTTGCTTAGGTTTCAGATGTTCGTAAAAGGATTCTAATTTATCGTTAATTTTCATATTCCCTCCTAACTAAAAAATATACTTTTAATTTAAAAGTGTTATAATAAATTTATTACGGTTCGATATTAATTTTTCTTCAACAAAAAGGGGGTACAAGTGGAGATTCAGGAACAGTTGTGGAATAATTACTGTCTCGAGATTAATAAGGGCAAAAGTTGGTTGAAGTTTCTGGGTATCATTGCCATTATTTCGGGAGCAATAAATGTCTTGACAGTTGTGGGAATTATTTATGCATGGATACCGATATGGATAGGAGCTATAATGCTTCAAGCCAGCAATAGAGGACAGGAGTTTATTAATTCCAAAGACCCGGAAAAGTTAAATCAATACTTGGAAAGAGTTTCTTTCTTCTATAAGCTTTCTGGCATAATGGTTATTGTAAGTATTGTGTTGAATATTATTTTCGCGATTATCTTGGCTATTGTATGGTTTTCGTTCATGAAAACGGGAATGATACAAGACTGGGGAAGTTTTTATTGAAGATGAAATTACCTATCGATAATTGTCAAGATTTAAATAAATCTGTTGGAAAACTAATTCGGTTTAATTGAGTTAACCAGGAGATTTACGGCTGTTCCTATGAAGTAATCTTAGGCTATTTGTTCAAATCAACTTCTAGAGAAATCTGATAGCTTCAATACTGCTAATCTTTGAATCGAAAGTGCCACAGGAACTGTTTTAGATTGTTATGTATGGTATATTTTCGGTATTTCATAGGAACTATTATTGTGTTATTAGCTTGACAGCAGTTATTTCCCATGAAAGAATTCTGATTTATTTGTTATCGATATTCAACACATTCGTAAATTTTTTCAGAATCCTAAAAAATAAATAGATTACTAAACCGAATATAAAAATAAAGACCCATATCGGGTCGATACCCAATTTCCGTTCGATTATCAATTTGCCAAGAATTTCCAAGATAACAAATGACACAATGATAGCGAAAAAACCAGAATACTCTCTTTTTAAAACTCTCTTAACTGAAAAAGGACAGATTGCAGGTTTCCATTTGCGAAAATTCGGAATGAACGCTGGAGTTTTTTCTGCCCATTTATCGAAATCTTCCCCGAATTTTACACGTAAAAATTGCTCTTCTGCAAACATAATCCGCTCGTAATATAACCAGAAAATCAAAACGAATAAAAGAGTAACCCACCATTCCCGAACATATAACGAGATTCCAAGCCATATGAAAAAATTCCCTAAATACAATGGATGTCTTACGATAGAATAAATTCCAGTAGAATTAAGTCTTTCGGCCACTTGCTCTTGAGTGTTTCGACCGGATGTCCCTCTATATATATGACCTATTGTGTATATTCTGATTGCAAATCCGAAAAATGAAACAAGAAGGCAAAAAAGCACCCAGAAATGATTTTGCCCATAACTGCCATACAAATAACTGTTTACTATTAACCCAGGAATAATTATCAAAATCATAAGCAGTGGTAAAAAACTTCTCCATCGAAAAAGCCGATTACCCGATCTTTCAAATTCTTCTCTCAACGCCATATTAAATTCCAATATATAATAGAGTATAACATATTATTGCGCTTCTTTTCAGGTATTATAAAGCAGTAATTCTTAAGTTATATTATTAAAACAAAGCACTATATGTCTTATAAATAATATTATTTTTTCTTTCTACAAACCATAATTTGTTTAGGAGAATCAGATTGGAAAGGTGATTCGACAAAATCACCGAATTTATTGATAATATCGAAGGAGTTATACTTCATTAGAGCGTCAAATTCCTGAGGAAAAAATACTCTCATACAAAACTCATGAACAAATTCCCCTTCGGTATGAACTTTGTAAAACCATTTGATATGACTCAATTGAGTAGCCTTATCATATTTTAGAGTCTCCGTTATTACTACTTCCTCCGAGCTGTATGGATCGGGATATCTTGTTGCCTCTCTTACTTCGTTTGGGTTGCGATTGAGAATGTCTAAGCACGGGTTGAAATGATCGACGATAAAAATTCCATCATCTGTTATGTGATGTTTTACACATGAAAAACAAGCTTCTATATCCGATGTTTTTGTTAAATGCGCAATTGAGTTGAATGGATAGTATATCAAACTGAATTTCTTACCGAGATTGAAATTTCTGCAATCAGCATGAATGAATTCAATATTTAACCCCAACTTTTTCGTTTTCATTCGGGCTTGTTTAAGCATTTCTTCGGAAATATCCAATCCGGTTACATCCAGTCCTTTTTGGGCGATTGGAATTGTAAGTCGTCCTGTCCCGCATGCAAGTTCAAGTATGGGTCCATTTGAATTTAGTGCATATTTTGTGTAGAACTGCAAGTCACAGTCATAATTTATGTGATGAGCATCATAGTGAGCACCATCGCCATATAAAGGATCTTCTTGAAATTTAGTCATTTTCATACCTCGAGTTGTTAATTTAAGAATATACTTGTATTCTACAATTGATATAATATATTAACAGAAACAAATACTACTATACAATAAACTCTAACAATATTCTTAATATTTATATGCAAGAGAAAAGAAACCAAGGAGAAACACAGCAATAACAAAATAAATAGCATATAAAAAAGATAATTTGATCTCTACATTTTTCAAGAGCAAGTAAGAAGTAGTGTATTTTGTCTATGTTATTTGCGGTAGTTCTTCAGATGAAAAGCTATGAGATAGCATACAATTATTCAGATTATCTACTTTTTTTCTTAGAATTTTTTTTAGTGACATTATATTATTCAAAATTTGCAAACATGAAACTTAACAGAAAGAATGATATGCATAAAATCATGGATGGAACCGAGGGAGCAATTGTAGCAGTTAAGCTTAGCGGTAAGCTTTCCGATGAAAGTAATGATGAGTTGATGGATATTTTTGAAAAAGCAATCGTCAAAACTGGAAATCTCCGAGTGTTAATGTATCTTGAAAATTTCAAAGGTTGGAATCCCGGAGCTATGTTAGATGAGTTTAAATTTGCGATTAAGCATCGAGATAAATTTGAAAGGATTGCTATCATTGGCGATTCGGAGTGGTTAAATTGGTTTACCAAAGCAGACTACATATTTTCCCCGATTAACGAGAAGTATTTCAACACCAATGACGCGAAAAAGGCTTGGAAATGGATTAAAGAAGGTCTCTGACTATGATTAAAAAAGAAATTTTAATCGAAGAGTAAACTTTTCAGGTTAGATAATATCGCAGCACATATTAGGTGAGATAATCATATAAAATCAACACGGACTATCCTTCACACCTTTCAACATAGCTTTCAATTGCTGAATTTTACCAATATGTAGGGCTGTATGGGCTACTGTAATAAACAACCATTGGCTGATTGTTTCGCCATAGGGGGAATTCACAGGAACGAAATTCAACTGTTTCTCGTGAAGAGTATCTATAAAATTATGGCTTTCTTTGCGGACTTCTCTAGCCCAACTTAGAACATCTGCAATAGAGTTAATCGATCTTTTGAGTTGCTTAACAGAAACCCATTCTGTCCCGAAAATTTCATATTTCTGCGGAATGATTTCAGCTCCAAGACCTTGAATAAATATTCCGATATGCGTTCTTTCCCTGTGAGCTATGTGCCCAACATGCCATAAGATGCATAGAGAATTGCTATCTGGAACCCAAAACAAATCCTTATCATCTATATCCTCTATTAATGTCAGTGGTTCGCTATACCAAAATCCCCAACCATAAAAAAAATGTAGGATGTCTTTCCAGTTCTTCATTTTATCTCCTATTATAAATTTCTACTTAATTAGAAAAAAATAAAGGGAAATGCAAGTATCTATTCATAAATTAAACTGTTTTAAGTTATATTCTCAGACTGTAAAAACAACTTATTCCAAATACATTATTTGAAACTATGTAATTCCTAATAATATTCTAAATTATGCTAAAAGAAAGTCAAGAGATCGATTGATAAATCAATATAATAGATGATATTAAAAGAGAATGTATATTTAGCATAAACAGCCTTGAGGTTTTATTGTATGAGGATAAGATTTTCAACAATTGTTTTTTAAATCGGAGGTTTCGATGAGAATATCTGAGGAAGTGTTACACGCATTAGCAGGTCTATCGGAAACAGACAGAAGCGTGCTATCTGTGTATTTGCGTACCTACGGCGATTGGGATTTGGTTGATAGATTTATTGAGTATGAAAGCAAGAAGCTTGTGCCGTTTTTAACAGGGAATGAAAAAGAATATTTAGACTTTTCACTTTCATTATTGAATGATTTTTTGATTCAAAAAAAATCTAAGGGCTATAATCGACCAGGCTTAGCTTTTTTCGCAGATATTGGTGCTGATTTTTGTGAAGGCTTGGAACTTTCTATCCCACCTGAACAACTGCTTGCCGTTAGTAACGAAGCTATAATTGCTCCATTAGCTTTTGAACTCGATGAATACGAACCTGTAGGTGTAATTCTTGCCGATGCTTCTAAAGCTAGGATTCTAATTGTAGCTGGGCAGGTTATGGAGGATGTGAGTTCTTTAAAGGCGAAAATTCATCATTTATCGAAGGTGGGTGGATGGTCGCAGATGAGGTATCAACGGCGGAGAATGAAACAGGTTAAACATTTTGCAAAACAAGTAGCAAGTGATGCCGTAAAGGTGTTTGAAATAGATAAAGTTAATAGAATATTTATGGCTGGCAACGATAGAATCCTTACTGTCATCGCAAATGAATTGCCCAAATCCATTAAGAATCGTGTAATTGGGAAGATTCCATGGGATCTCGATGCAGGTGATGATGAATTTATAAAGCGTGTTTCCCCGATTTATGAGAAGGTTGAACGTGAAAGCGAAAGGAAATTGCTTAGCATCTTTGTTGGTGAATTGAAAAGGCAGGGATTGGCAAATTTTGGGATTGAAAATGTACGAAAGGCGTTAATGTTTGGTCAAGTCGATACGTTAATTCTTGACAAGTCGCTCGATCCTGCAATTCAAGAAGAGCTCGTTAATCTTGCAAAGGATATTTCCTCATATGTTGAATTCATTGAAACTGGTAGTGAAATAATGTCTAAAATAGATGGTGTTGGCGCGATGTTGAGATATAAAATCTGAATTAATTAGTATATATTTTAGAAGTTTATGAATTGGCAGTCAAAATTATTCTTCGGATACATTGCTGTCATCATAGGATCAATTTGCCATATCGTGACAGTATGAGAAGTTATTGTTTTAAACTACAATATAGATGCATTCAATGAAGGTCTTGCTGGATCGTGAAGTCTGAAATAATTGAGGGTTTTACGTTTGCTTCGGAATGCATAACAGTATTCGCATAGTCGAGGACACGTATCGTATGAACCTATATCGACGCTTTTTGCACATAGGCAATATTCCCGTTGACCTCGATCGGATGTGTGTTTTAATGCTATTTTTAAACCTTTGGATAACCAGTCTACATCGATACAAGGTCCATCAGTTATGCCTAATTCGCTTAGTTCGTTATTCAGACAACATGATTGAATTATTAAATTGTTTTTCGCAGCAAGGCTCACGATTTCTTGGAAAAGGTGCTTTACATCCTCGTTATCTAACGGATTTTCAAGCATATCTGGAATCAGTTTTCTCAATCGACTCATAACCATTCTATATGGTGATAATCGACTCACGATGATTCTATTTGTCTTCCCAGCCAGGGAATTTACTAACTTCGTAATAACATTAAAATGCCATTGTGAATTATATTTTTTTGTAATAATTATTGGATCGTAACGCAATGCTATTCTATCCGGACCGACAATTTGCGCTACTTTTTCGAAAGACTCTATTCCGCGATCTAAGCTAACACCATTCGGTTCAAGACTGCGAGAATAGCCTGTTATTGTCCATAGGAATGCAAACGGAATATTTCGCTCATTAAGTTCAGGGAAAAAAGGGATCAGCGGTTCGGCGTCACGTGTCCAGAAAACGATTGCTGCAACATCTTGAGGTAATAGCGAAACTCTTGTTTGGATTTTATAATTGAAAGGATTTCTTACTATAACATAGCCCTCGCGAATTCGATTTATAAACCATCTCGCATAGAATGAAGGTATGTCAGTTCTTCTCGATGCCGAGATTATTTTTCCCAAGCCTAAACCTGGGATAGCTTCGGATTTCATTATAAATCTTCATTGCCCGATCTCTTTAGGATGGATTTTATATATTTATTCTTAATTAAATTATCGTATTTTGCTCTATAGAACTCTTCTTTGTCGTGCAAACCTTCGAATTCTGCGCAGAGATACCCATATTTAGCCAATGAAGCACAATTTATGTCACTTTTGCCCTCATAAAACTTGTAGAGTTTGTCAATTATCTCTAAAGATTCTATACATTTCTCCTGGGTGAGATATATAAAAAGAAGAGTCCATTCTGTACTTCGAGTATTCGGGTATTTCTCCATGATGCTCTTGTGAATTCTTTGGGATTCATCGATTTTGCCGTAATCCAGAAGTGCCATTACTAAAGAGTATGACGCAAAATCTTCAAAAATCCTTGCCCGTCTTGAACTCTTGCGCAATGCATTAATTCCTTTTTCTCGTGCGTCTTTTATTAAACCGAACTTCCTGAGAACTTCACCTTTACTCGATGTCCAATACCACAAATTCCCTAACATTGCCGATGCTTCTGGTCCTGCATCGTTATCGTTTGCGATATTCTCTAAAACTTTGATAGCTCTATCGGAGTACTTCTTGCAGTTTAATGCATATTTAATTTTTCCAGTGTGAGTATAGTACACGCCTTCAATGAAACTTTTATACGTTAGAGCCACTCCGTATGAAAGAACATCCCATTTATTAGAACTTTTCGTGTCAATTTTATCTAAGTCTTTTATTGGCGTTGCAGTCGATGCGCGTCTTAAGTAGGATGTATCTTCCATGTCCTTGGAGTAAAGAAAGTATGTTATTGTTATTCCTAAGCCAGCTAAGAATTCATCATCTAATGTGTTAAATAGTGTTACTGCCGAGTCGAATTCATCCTTATAAATTAGTTGGAGACCGTTGTCGTACGTGGATATCCAATCCGGAATTCCCTGACCAAGAAGGCAGGACAACAAAAGGATTGAAATAATAAACACGTAGTTAATTCTCATCTCGATGCTCCCATCTCTGAGATAGCTTTTGCCCAAACCAGAGCGTGGAATGAATTCCAATATTTTGGTCTTTCCTCATTTATTATGCAATTAATAAAAAATTTTAGTTCCTCGTCGATAGGATCTACATCTTGAATTTGCGGGACAATCCGCTCAAGCTTTGCTTCCCCCACTTGGATTATATCACCTATAGGGTTCTTTTGAGCCAATCTGTATATTTCAGTTTCCCTAGCCTGGAAATCCACTGATATGTACGAATCTTTCTGGAATATGCGCATCTTCCTTTTGGGATGCACGGAAAGACGACTGGCTGTCAGATTGGCGACAGTACCACAACGGAATTTCAATCTGGCATTGGCTATGTCAGGTTTTTGAGTCAAAACAGGAGTTAACGAAGTGTGTATTGCTTCAATCCTGTGATCGACAATTTGTGCAAGCAGTTCCAAATCGTGTATCATTAAATCCTCGATAACAGAAATGTTTGTTGATCGTGAGCGAAACGGTGTCAACCTGTGAGCCTCGACAAAAAGCGGTTTTTTTATGTATTCACGCGCTGCAACCCATGCCGGATTGAAGTTCTCTACATGTCCTACAATAAACGTTAAGTCCATTTCCTCCGCTACATTGAGAAGTATTTCAGCTTCATCGAGTAGATATGTCATAGGCTTTTCGACCATAAGGTGAAGACCATTTGTCAGAACCATGTGCCCCATTCGACCGTGTGTTTCCGTTGGAGTTGCTAAAACGATTGCATCTGAGATTTCTAGACATTGTTCAAAGTTTTCTAAATTCTGAGTATTAAGCTCCTCTGCATTTTTTTTTGTTAATTCCGGTTTAATATCGAAGACAGCGACCAAATCCACATTGGGAATGCCAATTAGTTTCTTGGCATGGATAGCACCCATATGTCCGAGACCGACGACTGAAACTCTGACTTTTGAGCTTTGCTTCATTTACATCTCCTAAATTATAATTATTAAAAGTTTTAGTTATAATTTCAACCAAATTATCGTTTGATGGCTAATGCAGATTTAACAATTCTTGAACCATCACTGTTTTCCACCTTTGCCACCACAACATATGCACCAGATAGAACGATATTACCGTTTTTATTGCATCCGTCCCAATTAACCATTCTCGTTTCTTTGAAATCAATAATCATATGACCTAAAATATCATAAATTCGAATCTCCACAGTAGATTTAAGTGGTGCGATTACACTTATTATACAATTTGAAGCACCTGGGGTAAATGGATTCGGGTCAATATCTATCTTTGCATTTGTCATCTCTGTTAATCCCCAGACAGAATTATCAGCACAAGGTGTTGGGCCTATTGTTGCGGCAAGCCAGTTTGAGGGTTCGTTGCCATCTGCATTTATCGAGATTAATTCAATACTCACATCGTATAGCCAATTCCTATCTACCTCCCAGGTTACAGTATCCAACTCGTCTTTTCGAGAATTTATCAGATACATTGTTTCACCTAAATTATTCAATCCCGTGAAATTTTCACACACGAGAATCGGGCATTCGCAATCGAAAAAGGCATTAGAAACGATTACATAATCGTCGGGATCTATTATCAAGTCATCCTCGGTTATTATGATTGTGGTTCTTTGATCTCTGACTTCAAATCCATTTATATTTACAGCTATTGTATCAGCATTATATATTTCGATCCACTCTGGGTTTGGAGATTCCGGTTTAAACATTATTTCTGTAATGACCAATTTTTGGTGCAGCAATGTTGTATCGTTTATGGAATTTGAATTCGCGATACACGGTGTAGATCCTGTGCTATCTGTGGAAAGATACCAATTGGCACTATCTGTGGATGATTCGGTGATATCTTTCCGCTCGATAGAGATTCCGTTATTAAAACTGGGAAACCAGGAAACATCATAAAATGTACTATCGGAAATTATACTATCAGGTGAAAAAATTATCACACCATCGATACCTGTGTCATTTAATTGACGCCAAGTCAAGGGAACTATAACCTCACATGTCAAGGTTTCAGGGTCTATTTTTGCTACAATTAAATATTCATTAGAATCTAAAAAAATTGAATCATTAGTTATAACGACTTCATTGTTCTGATAGTCTTTGTACATAAAACCACAAAGACAGACCACACTATCCGATACGTTAACTAACTCAAACCATTCATCGTTTGCGCTAATCGGTTTGAACATAATCTCATTAACTCGTAATTGACAGTATATTGGTTGAATAACGGTGCAAAGCACAAACATAATAATTAAAGTTAAATTCAATATAAATTTTGCAATTTGAAATGAATTTCCACTAAATTCAATAGTTGTTTCCAGTTTATTAATCATTCTAAAAAAATCTGATTTAAATTAATTTCATAGTCGACTCAAACTACAATTAATAGATAAGACATTTTTCCTATCAATCAAGATTAAATAGAATTTACTGCTGTGAAATATGCTCCGGATAGTATCGAAATCTTCGAATTTATCAGCTTGCTTGAAATAGTCACAAATGCCGAACTGTCCGAAGAACAATATGTTAGGTGGGAATTATCGAATTGTATAAATGCCATTTTTGGTTTTCACTTGCAAAAATAAGTAATTTATTTCATTATTAATGCATGACATTGATAAGGTACATTGGAATCGAAGGTATTGAGAAAGCGCCAGCTGGTGAGGCTGCAGAAATTCTTAAGGATGGCGGGACAATAATATATCCCAGCGAAACACTATATGGACTGGGTGTAGATGCAACAAATAAGGAAGCATTAAAGAAACTTTATAAAATTAAGGAGCGTAAACCGGATGAGGGAATGATTATTCTGCTTCATCGAGAAATGCTGGAGAATTATATTCCCAATTGGAAAAAATTGTTGCCACTTTTGGACAGTTTTTCTCCCGGTCCGTTAACCTATGTTGTTAACATAAAACCCAATACTATTCCACCATCGTATGCGAAGGATAATTCCATTGCCTTTAGGATTACCTCCTCATGGTTTGCTCAATATATCATTGATTTCTCCAATAAGCCAATTATCTCAACGAGTGTGAATCTAACGGGTGAAAAGCCTGTATCCGATCCGGAAAGAATAATTGAAAAATTTATACACAAAGTGGATGGAATATTCCTTTTCCAAGGTCTGAGCCTAAATGCTCCACCATCAACTATAATCGATGTTCGTTTGTTTCCGGAAAAATATGAAATAATTCGTCAGGGTCAAATAACCGCTAAGGCTATAGACAAAGCTTTAGAGGTTTACAGCGGATAATCTTTGCCAATATTTTTTGCGTAAACTAATTTTGCAATAATGCGTCTATCTTATCGCAGAATGAGATACAATCGGTTTATGAAAGGGATATTGTGATACAATGGAACAATAATCGGCTATGCAGGTCTAAGGAATACGGATTAGATGGTTATAAAGAATATGCATGAAGCAAGCAAGCATAACTAGATATTGCGAGCAAATACAGATAGTGGATGTTAAGAGGAATTGAGAAGCTATAATGACCGATATTGTTATCGAAATCTCTGAACATGAACTTATTAAACGTGCAAAGAATAACGACCGAGAGGCATTTGATATGTTGATGACACAGAACCAGGAGAGCATTTATATGTTGGCATACAGGATGTTAAATAACCGAGATGACGCTTTGGATATTGTTCAAGATACATTTCTTCGAGCGTATAAGGCTTTGAAAAGTTTTAAAGAGAAATCCTCGCTAAGACACTGGCTTGAAACTATCGCAACGCGGCTTTGTATATCTCGATACCGGAAGAAAAGGATTTTTATCGAATTTGAATCGATAGTTGGCTTGAATCAGGAGTTTGAACAACCCCAACTTGACAGGGAAAAGGATGCAAAAATGCTTTACGATGCTATGAAAACATTGAGTTCCCGCGAAAGAGCAGCATTTGTTCTAAGAATGGAGAGCGAGTTATCTACGGCTGAAGTAGCAGATAGAATGGGCATAGCTCAGGGAACAGTTAAGGCATTACTTCACCGAGCGACGAATAAAATGCGAAAAAAACTTGAAATTTATTATAAAGGAACATGAAATGGACGATTTTAATCGTAAAATAAGAGAGCTGTGGAATAACACAAAACCGGTTTTCACGTCGAAGGATAGCAATGTAATTAAAGCCGGATTCCAAGTTAGGCTCAAGAAACAGAGAGCATTTCCAAAACTGGCATTGGGTACTGCTTTAATAGCTATAATTTTATTTGCGATCCTGTTTTCCAATGATTTCTTTAGACTTCGAAGAAACATCGATGTTCTAGTTCCTGTTGCTATCGATGTCTCGGAAGAGGAATTTCTCGAAGAGATCGAAGATGTTACAGGTGAAGAATTGTTGATAGGACTAGCGGAAAATAATCCAGACGAATTTGAGGATATTGTTTTAGCTCAACTCGATGATGATGAAATATTGGAGTTGTTATCTCCTGAGGAACAAGAGGAAATTTTGCGGGTATATGGGGATTTAAATTGACTGTAATGGAGGATAATTCATGAAAAACATCTTAAAAATATTAGTGTTACTTTGTATTACAGGCTCGGTTTTCGGTCAGTTTGAAGAAGCAAAAGGCAAGAAGATGCATGAAAAACTTATGACAGTTAAAATTTGGGAGATGTCGGAGAAACTGGATCTAAGTGATGAACAAGCGTTAAAACTGTTCCCAATTATGCGAAAGCAAAAAGCTGCAATTGAAAGCCTACAATGTGAAATAGAAAACTCGTTTAAAAAAATAAGAGAATTAGTGGATTCCAAAGCCAATGAGAAAAAAATTTCTGCTGCTATCGAGGATTACAAAAATACTAAGATTATGATGAATGAAACGGAGATCGAATATATCAATAAAATTAGCGAGGTGTTAACACCACAAAAAGTTGCTAAATACTTGATATTCGAGAGAGAATTTAGAAGAAAGATGATGGATATTATCAAACAGCGTCACAAAGAAAATCAGAAAAAACAAAGACGCTTAAACCAATGACAAGGAGGATGTAATGAAGAGGATAACAACCATAATGGGAATACTGCTTTTAGCAACTCTTGCAATGGCAGGTGAAGGATACGGTGGTAAATTCGATAAGGGAAAAGGTGACATCGGATTGAATATGCCATCGATAAAGATGCTTGAACGTTACAAAGACAGTTTAGGCATTAACGATAAGCAAATCGATAAACTAAAAGAAATAAGCCTTGAAGCTAAGAATAATCTTATCGATCTCAAAGCTGCAAAGGACAAGGCAAACCTTACGCTAAAGGATGCTCTCGATGACGTTAATTCTTCTCGAGCTTTATTGGAAAAAGTATTAGATGATGCTATGGAAAAAACGACTGCGATAAAGAAACATAATATTAAAATGATGTTAGATATGCGGGATGTATTGACTCCAGAGCAACGAGAAGATATTAATGATAAAATTAAAGGTTTCAAATACAAGATGAGTGGTCATGAAAAGATGATGAAGGGTTATGAAAAGAAGATGAGGGGGCGGTAAACCAAGAAGGCGAGAGAAGATAGTCCGTTTGAGAACCTCTGTTTATCTACATAGCCCCCAAGCTATCGCAATTGGGGGCTTTTTTTCTATGGTTTGGACTCTTCGGTTGACAATTTCTTTATCTTCTCTTCATATTCTGGTATTAATTCCTTGAAGATTTCGGAGTAAGGATCATTTGGTTTGCTTTCGATTGTCGCTTTCATAATTTCCAACAAATCTATAACAGATATACCAACAATGAAGAGCTTTCCTCTATCAAGTGAATTTGCAATTAATGGACCAGTGAAAAGAACAGAATATTCAAACCAAGGCTTTATCTTCTTTAATATAATAGAATCTGCCTGTTCTGGATGAAATTCAGCTAATGGTCTCCATGTATTGTTCATCAACATTGAAATACCAACCATATCTTTCCAAAGCGTCGTATCTCGAATGAAGCTCATATCGACTTGCATTATTTTCTCATAGGATTCCTCTAATCTTTTTTGAAGGTCGAGGGGAGTGGGAGAATACTTATCAACTAAGCCAATGCTATAAAGGCTTTCCTTCGGTACATCTTCAAAATAACACAAATTATATGAATATAATGTATGAGTTTCCTTGAAAGAATTAATATCCCATTCAGATTGTTGTCGAAGCGGGATCACAATAATTTCATCCGTTAATCCATCTCTTACCAAAATAGTTTGCATTGCCTCTGTGAAGCCGCCGGGACTATCTTGCAAAACTAAAACGGCTGGTGTATCCGTAACGTTTTTCAGAATTTGCTCTGCGAGCAATATCCTCGTATCGATTTTCTCGAAATCTTTTATGTTTGTCGAATCTTTACTTTCCATTCCCAAAACGCAAATCGATGTTGCAAAAAGAAGCAACAGAATTGGCAAGTAAGTGGAAAGTGTTCTCTTAAGAAATTCATAATTTTGGATAGGATTCAACATAAGAAAACCTCCTAAAAGCTAAATAAACACTAACATATACTAAAAATAATATTAATAATTAAAATAGCAAATTGTTTTTTGGAATTGAAAAAAATTTATTTAATTTTTTAATAAATAAACTTAATCACACATTATTAATTCTGTGGCAGCGTGGGGAACAAGGATGCGTCCATATTTAAATTCAGTAAAACTTTTATTTCATCGCCAGTCATAACCTCCTTTTCTATAAGCGCCTCTGCAAGTTTTTTCAGTCTGTCGAAATTGTCGTCGATTATTTTTAACGCTCTATCCTGAGCTTTTCCAACAATATTTCTAACCTCACTATCAACAGTCTGTGCAGTTATTTCGCTGATCTTTGCCCGAGAGACGATATCCTTTCCCAAAAAAACTTCTTGCGATTGTTCAACAACGCTAATAGGACCAATTTTTTCACTCATGCCCCATTCAGCCACCATTTTACGCGCAAGTTCTGTTACTTTTCGAAGGTCATTACCAGCACCAGTTGAGGGTTCCTTAAAGGCTGAAAGTTCGGCAGCTCGTCCGCCAAGTAGGTATGTTAGAATTGTTAGGAGATATGATTTTGTATAAACTTGTCTTTCACTTTCTGGAAGGATTTTGGTTACTCCGAGCCCCATTCCACGTGGAATTATTGAAACTTTGTGAACCGGATCGGCACCAGGTTGTAACAGACCAACCAGAGCATGTCCTGCCTCATGATACGCCGTTACTCGCTTATCCTCGACTGAAAGTCTTAGACTTGGACGTTCAAGACCCATCATAATCTTGTCCATAGCCTCCTCGAAATCCTCCATTTGAATTTGCTCTTTATCCTTTCGAGCAGCAAGTAATGCAGCCTCATTAACAATATTTGCTAAATCGGAACCCACAAGTCCGGGTGTGCTCTTTGAGATTATTTTGAAATCGACGTTATCATCTATAGGTTTTCCGCGAGCATGGACTTTTAGTATCTCGAGTCTGCCAATCATATCAGGTCTGTCCACAACGATTTGACGGTCGAATCGTCCAGAGCGAAGAAGCGCTTTGTCTAAGATATCCGGTCTATTTGTGGCTGCAATAACGATAATTCCTTCATTAGGATCGAAGCCATCCATCTCCACCAAAAGTTGATTAAGAGTGTGCTCACGCTCATCGTGGCCACCGCCTAATCCAGCACCACGTAATCGTCCTACGGCATCTATCTCGTCAATAAATACTAGACACGGTGCGTTTTTTTTGGACTCGTCGAAAAGGTCTCTAACCCTCGATGCTCCTACACCGACAAACATCTCTACAAAATCTGAGCCGGATATAGAGTAAAACGGTACATTCGCCTCACCAGCAGCAGCTCTCGCAAGTAATGTTTTGCCTGTTCCGGGTGGGCCCATGAGAATTACACCGTGAGGTATTCTTCCACCAAGTTTGACAAATTTTGAAGGACTCTTTAAAAACTCAATTATTTCCATAAGTTCTTCTTTAGGTTCTTTGCAACCGGCTACGTCGGCGAAAGTAATATTTTTCTTATCTGGAATGAATCTTCGTGCACGACTTTTTGAGAAGGAGAAAATTCCTTGCTGGGAACCACTCATTTGCCTTATAAACAAGAAATACAACAGTGGAATGAGGAGCCATGGTAAAATGCTCAAAGCAATAGACCAAAATCCTGATTTGTCCTCCTCAGATGTAATCTCAACGTTGTTTTCGGCGAGATTTTTCGGGAGTTCGGGATCGTCATAGGGGATTATGACCGAATATTCAGGATATTTAAGAGATTTGCTCGTTTTAGATTTTATATCGACAACATACGGCGTGTTGAATCTACCAGTAATTTTCCGTTTTTTAAAATGTGCAGTGGCTATGTCACCCTTTTCGGTTTTGTCCAAAAACTCATTGTATGGTAACTCAATAGAGAGTTTATCTCCGGTGTTGAGATAGGAAATTAGAATAAAAAAGCCAACAAAAATCGCTATCCAAAATAACAACATGCCCACACCAAATTTTTTTAATGGTTGTGGTTTTTTTTTACTATTTGGCATTTTATTTAGTTAATAACTATGCAAATTAGGAAAACTTATTATTTAAACTTTCAATTCGATATGTTCTGTGAATTAATCAATATAATATATTATTAAAAGTTGTAAAGAATCAAGAATTTTGGGTTGCTTCATAATAAATCTCACGAAAAATTTAATTCGACAGGAATGAAATCTATATGCAAATGAGCTAAACAATAGGTATATTTTTTTCAAGCATTTCCTGGCAGTTAAGACAGTTCTCGGCATATGGAATAGCTTTTAACCTTTCATTTTCAATAGCTTCACCACATAATAAGCATTTTCCATAAGTTCCTTGTTTAATCCTAAAAAGAGCAGCATTTATTGCATCGATAAACATTTGCTGATGTTCTGCGATTGTAATAGATCTTTCCTGTTCATCTGTAACGCTGCTCATATCCGCTGGATGAGTTCTGAAAGCAGAAACCTGACCAAGACGTTCTCTAACGTTTATCGATAGACTTTCCCGTTCGAATTTTTCTAATTTCTCAACGAGGTCTTTTTTTAATTCCAATAAAAGTTTCTCAAACTTCTCTAATTCTCTTTTACGCATATTTCCTCCACAATTTTCGGAAACAAATTTTATAATTATACTTCGTTAAAGTCAAGTTATTTATGTATTTTTGCTAGAATTTATCATTTGTGTAACTTCTATTTAACTCAGTCTTGACAGTTCTATATTTTAAGTATTTCTTGATTTATACAAGAAGAGCGTTTTCGAAAAAAAAAAGCAACATGAGAGGTGCCCATGAACAAGTATGTAACAAATAGTGTAATCGAAGGTCGAGTGTGGGTTATTAGGGATGAAATGAGTAGTCCGATCGACGACATCGATACCGACATGATCTATCACAATAAACATCTTGCGATTACAGACATAACCGAAATGGGAAATTATGCCTTTGGTAATTTGAATGATTGGAAAGATTTTCCAATGAAAGTAAACCCGGGAGATATTTTAGTCGTAGGTGAGAATTTCGGAGCAGGATCCTCGAGGCAGCATGCAGTAGACTGCTTTATTGCATTGGGAATTGTTGCTATCGTTGGTGAAAGCTTCGGTGCAATATATTATAGAAACGCAGTTAATGCTGCTCTTCCTATTATTATCGTTAAGGGAATTATGAATTCAAAAATTGCATCTGGCAATATTATTCAAATAAATATTATTTCTGGGAAGCTCTATGATAAAACTGGGAATTTCGAGTTGCCATCTGCTATACCATTATCCGATGTCCAGTTACAGATAATTGAATGTGGCGGGATTCTCCAATTAGCAACAAAAATCAAATGATTTAAATTGTATGTTATTGGTTCGGAGATTTGATAGCGTATAGAATAGAGTTTGCCTAATTTACAGTAGATACGAGTTTAATAGTTTATACAAGAAGTAGTGGAAAATCAATGAAACAACTTATTGGAGCCCACATGTCTATTAGTGGTGGTGTAGACAAAGCCATCGATAGAGGAGAAAAGCTGGGATGTACTGCAATTCAAGTTTTTGTGGGAAGTAATTTAAGGCTTTTCAGCAAGCCACTGGATTCAAAAACTTTGCGTTCTTGGTATGAGAAATTTAAAAATGCAGAGTATTTGCAGGCTATTTTGGCTCATGCTGGATATTTTATAAATTTAGCTTCACCGGACGACGAAAAGTGGGACAAATATATTGAAGCTCTTGCAGATGAATTAAACAAATGCGATCAACTTGGCATAGAAAATCTAACTCTTCATCCCGGTTCTACTTTAGGCGATTCAGTTGAATGGGGAATAAAGCGAATTGCATCCGCAATTGATATTATTTATGATAAATACAGACCAAACTCGAATATTGCATTGGAAACCGATGCAGGTCAAGGATATCATATAGGATGGCGTTTCGAGCATCTCAGGGATATAATAGAAGCTTCTGCTCATAAAGAAAAATTGAGAGTAGTTTTCGATACAGCGCATGCATTTGCTGCGGGATATGATTTTACGAGCAAAACTAAATATGAAAAAATGTGGCATGAATTCGACGGTATGATTGGTTTGGAGAAACTTGTGGGGCTCCATATCAACGATTCTAAAAAATCATTGGGAGCACGAATAGACAGACATCAACATATAGGCAAAGGATATATCGGTGTCGAAGCCTTCAGATATATTATGCAGGATGCAAAGTTTATTTCTATACCCAAAATTCTCGAAACTCCCAAAGAGAACAATTGGGATAGTTTGAATCTGAAACTTTTGTGGGATCTAGCAAATGGGAAACCAAATTGACGTTCGAGGACAATTTATGAGTAGAGTGATGGGAATAGATTTCGGTTTAAAAAGAGTGGGTATAGCACTTTCTGATCCTGTAGGGAAAGTGGCGCTTCCTTATACAACACTGGAGGAGGAATCTGAGGAGAAATTATTTAATCAAATCATTTCAATTGTTAGGGAAAAGGATGTCAAATTAATAGTTTTAGGATTGCCGATTCATCTTTCTGGTGATGAGTCAGAAATGAGCGAACTTGTTAGGGAAGCTGGTCGTAAGCTTGAAAGAGAATTGAAAGTTGAAGTTGTTTTTTGGGATGAAAGATTGACGTCGAAGGAGGCAAGGCACATTTTGGTTAATGCCAGAAGGACATTTAGAAAAAAAGGTGTTTATAAAGGAAAGAAAAGTCATATCGATAAGATCGCAGCTACGTTGATTTTGCAGGGATATCTGGACTTAACACGGAAGGATGATTTCCACAATGAAATTTGATATTTTGAAGATTTTCAAGTGTAAATCTAAGCAAAAGAAACTGAAGATAATTGGAATTGTACTAATGTTTTTTGGAATATTAGTGTTGTGGGTGTTATATCAGGCATTTGGAGAAAGCTCACCAATACAATTTGAAAATCCTAAGTACATTGAGATTCCCGTTGGGTCTACAACATATAATGTAGCGAAAATTCTGGTTAGTGCGGAATTAATATATCGACCTCGGCTTTTCATTATACTTGCAAGGCTTACCGGTTTTGATCGCAAACTTAGAGCAGGTTATTTTAAATTCGAATATCGTCCTTCTATGTGGGGAGTTATACGTAAATTAACATCTGGTGGTAGTTTTGATGTTAAATTGACTATTCCAGAGGCTTATACTATTTATGAGATTGGTTCTTTAGTGCAATGTGAATTCAAAATAGATTCGCTGCAGTTTGTTACTGCATGTTCTGATACTAAAGTTTTGAGGAAGCTAAATATTTCAACCTTATCGATGGAAGGATATTTATTTCCAGAGACATATCTTGTACCAAAGGATATCCAATCTGAGAGTCTAATCGTTCTAATGTACAATGAGTTCCAGCGACGTTGGCGACCTGAATGGGATATTAGACTCGATGAGATCGAGTTTAGTAAACTTGATATTGTGATATTAGCATCGATTATCGAAGCTGAAGCTCATGTGAAAAATGAGCAAAGACAGATATCATCGGTATATCACAATCGTTTGTCTAAAGGAATGTTGCTTCAGGCTGATCCGACTGTAGCGTATGGGATGGGTAAGATAAATCAACCGCTATTGATTAAGGATTTGAAAACTCCGTCGGTCTATAACACATATATTCACAGTGGGTTACCTGCAGGACCTATATGTAATCCGGGTGAGGATGCAATTATTGCGGCATTATATCCAGAAACAACTAGTTATTTATATTTTGTTTCTCGACGAGCTGATGGCACGCATAAATTCTCTCGAACATTTATAGAACATAATAAAGCCATTCAGGAGATTAAGAGAAATCTAAGAAATAATTGATTTAACATCATTATCTTGACTAATTTAATGAGTTTTATACATTTCCCTTGACACAGTGGAAGCGTGACTTAAATTCGACTCTTGTATTAACGGGGTCGTGGTGTAGCTTGGTAAACACGTCGGCCTGTCAAGCCGAAGATCGCCAGTTCAAATCTGGTCGCCCCCGTTATTTGAGAATTTTATGTCCAGTAAATTGATTAAATTTTAGTTGTAGGTTGGCAACCACGTCCCGACTGTGTCGGGAAGATCGCCAGTTCAAATCTGGTCGACCCCGTTATTTGAGAATTTTATGTCCAGTAAATTGATTAAATTTAATTGTAACTTGGTAAACACGTCCCGACTGTGTCGGGAAGATCGCCAGTTCAAATCTGGTCGACCTCGTTATTTGAGAATTTTATGTCCAGCAAGCCGATTAAATTTTAATTGTAGTTTGGCAAACACGTCCCGACATTATCATTGGGTACCATGACTATCCTATACAGTTTCTCCGATATTTGATCCTTCTTGCGCAGAATTTTGTCAATGTATGCGGAGTAAATGCGCGCTATATATGGGTTTGTTCTTTCATATCATTTCAAATACATCACTCTCTTGCTCGCTGCAAGCGTTCCGCTTGACCATTGCCCCTCCCCGTCACCATCAGAACCACGGATAACACGGATTAGAAGATTTCACGGATAACCCACATCCCCACCAAATGGTGGTTGGTGATTGGGAATCCCAGTTAATCCGTTAATCTGCATAATCTGTGGTTCAGACTATTTCAAATACATCACCTTTTTGCTCGCAGTCCGTCCGTCTTCCATCCTCGTTCTGACCAGATATATTCCGCTTGAGATTGATTCAACTGGTTGCCATATAACGGGTGTTTTATCAAACGCTCTTACGCATTTGCCATTCAAATCGTAGATTTCTACAGTAGCTCCCGAAGATATAATGATGGCGCACGAGGAATTGAACGGGTTGGGGAATATTGTCAGGGATAATTCATCAGGCTTTAGCAATTTAGATTCCTCGATTGCTGTCGTATCGCGGTATTCGTGTGGACCAATATCCCAGGCATCGCCCCATGGACGGGGAATACCAAGAATATCTGAATCTGGTGCTTCTAAACTACACCATTCCTCTAAACCAGCATCTATCGCAGATGAGCCTTCTATAAGCATCCAGGGATTCTCGCCTGTTCCTTCAAAATCTGGATAGACTGTAGTCAATGATTCTGCGACTATTGTTAGACCACCGCCAGCAATTGACCATGTTGTATCATAATATGAAGCGATGATATTCAGATTGTCAGTTCCGCCGTCGTCAGCGACCAATTCTCCCTCGGGTGCGTTTGCGTCCAATATTATGGAGTTGAAGAATGTTAGGTTGGAACTTGTTCCATAATCGAATCTCGCAATTCCACCTTGGTATCCGGCGTTCCCATATGTAATAAGGGAATTGACAAAGTTTGCATTCCCACTAGCGATATTGATTACTCCTCCCTCATTAGCTGAGCTTGTATCAATTATTGAATTTATAATTGTTAAATTGTTGCCATGTAAGGAAAAAGTTCCTCCATACCAAATGGCTTCGTTGTCGAAGAATACACAATTGGTGAAATCATTTGGCAAACCACTGCCATAAATTGCACCACCTTCTTGTGCTGAATTATTCATAAAAAGGCAACTACAATAAGAACCACCTCCATAGATTGCCCCACCGTATGAGTCTGCGCTGTTACCTTGGAAAAGGGAATTTCGAACGCTTACATTTGAAGAGACAGTATGAATAACTCCACCTTTATTAGCCACATTGTTGGTGAATGTGCAATTCTCAATTTCAAGCTCATCGGAATCATCTTCTAAATATATTACTCCACCTTTATCTGTTGTTTCATTATTTTCAAAAATACAATTTCTAACAATTATTGTATTATCCGAAAATTTTGTCGCTATCGATGTGCCATAATTAGCGGAGGTATTTCCACTAAAGACGCAGCTATCAATATATGCCATATGTCCACTTCGCACTACTATTGCTCCATTTGAGTAGTTACTGGGAAATTCATTGTCAATAAACTGACAATTCCTAATACAACCATAGCCGGAGACATGTAGTGCACTGGCAGTATAGTTGCCCGAATTAACGATGTTACTTTCAAAGATACAATTTTCAACAATTGTTGTGTCTCGTGCCCATACAACATCCCCTTTTCCTGTATTCTGTCGGAATACGCATTCATTCAGTGATATTTTCATATCAAAACTAGGATGTATTGCTATTCCACCCCATGAACCTATACTGTTACATTCAAAAATGCTGTTTTCAATTTGTAGTTCACCTGCAGATCCACCATGACAATAAATTGCTCCACCACAATCACTTGCTGTGTTTTCTATGAATAAGCAATTTTTAATCTCTATCCTTCCGTCATTTACACAAATTGCCCCGCCATTGGCAGTTGGCCACATGCCGGATGCAATTGCCCGATTTGCTTCAAATTTACATCCAATTAGGTATATTCTACGCGTAGGTAACTGGTTTATTCGCATGCCGGCACCTAATATCATACTTCCGGTTCTTATTGCCCTGTAGATTATAGTATAGGAAAGAGTACAATTAGGTGCAATTTGACCAATCGAAATGCCCAGCCATGAACCAGCCGAATCAAGCGGTTCAAATCTTACAGAATCCATTTCAGTTCCGCGGATTTTGAAAACAGTAAAACTGCCAGTCGAAAGTGAATAGGCTCCATCGAATAGAACTTTTACACCTGCCTCGATAATAAGGGTATCATTGCCGGGAACATTGATGTTTCCCTGAATAACATAGGGGCTTTCACTTGCAGACCAAATGCCGCTTACTTCGCCACTTGAGACATATGTGGTGTGGGCAAGGCCACCCCTGCCACCAGCAGCATCGCTAGCGCAATAATGATAATGTTACGCATTTTTTCCTCCTTTTTCTATCCAAATTTCTATCAAAAATTTTCTCTATCTCTCCATTTCCCCCCATCCGAAATCGCCAATTTCCTCAAGCGAATAATCTCAATTCCCCAGTTACTTTCATTTGGAACTTAGGGGGAAATCATTATCGCCCGAGTATTTCCGAATGTTCACCTGTCAATAATAGGGTGACCCGATATAATCTATTTATAAATCATAACAGGACATCAAGATATATCAAAAGAGAAAAACACCATGATGATATCGAAATCTCGATTAGCCAAAAAAAGATTAAGTAACATACGCAATGAGATTTTTTCTTCGAGTAGCGTGCTTGAGCCTTTTAATTGCTTTTTCCTTGATTTGACGAACTCGTTCTCGAGTTAATCCAAATCTTTCACCTATTTCCTCAAGTGTTAGTGCACGCTCGCGGTTTATTCCGAAATACAGAGTTATAACTTCAGCCTCACGTTCTGTGAGAGTTGATAAAACACGTTCAATTTCTGCTCTTAAGGATGATGTCATTACATCTTCATCGGGAGATTCCGCATGTTCGTCCTCGAGAACATCCTTTAATGAATTATTTTCTCCCTCTGTGAATGGTTGGTCAAGGGACAAGTGAGAATTTGAAATTCGAAGTGTATCGTTAATTTCCTCGATGGTCATATCGAGTTCCTCAGCAATTTCACTGGTACTGGGAATTCTGCCGTATTCCTGTTCCAAGTTGCGGGCGGCTTTGCCTATTTTGTGAAGTGTTCCCACTCTATTCAGCGGAAGTCTAACGATACGACTCTGTTCTGCGAGAGCCTGAAGAATTGATTGACGGATCCACCAAACAGCGTAAGAAATAAACTTAAAACCGCGTTTTTCGTCAAATCGTTTGGCGGCTTTTATCAGACCTATGTTTCCTTCATTGATGAGATCAGCTAATGAAAGCCCCTGATTTTGGTATTGTTTTGCAACACTGACAACAAATCTCAGGTTTGCCTTGGTTAGTTGCACTAACGCTTGCGGATCGCCAGCGTGAATTCTCTTGGCTAAATCTACTTCCTCTGATTTTATCAGGAGAGGAGTCTCGCCGATTTCTTTTAGATATAAATCTAATGATCTATCTACATCTCGTCTTAATCTTGCCATTTTACTTATCCTTTTTACGATTAAAACCCAATATATTATAAATTTAGATACGGTGTCCTATAATATAGACCGAAACGATTTTGTCAATAGCTTGATTTAAAAATTCTAAAATCTTATACTAAATCTTATTATATATATTTTCATTTTTCTTTCAAGAGGGTAATCGCAAAAAAGTGATTTTTTTTCATCTTAAAAATCCCATCCAAAGAAGAAATCGAATCGTGGCTTTCTGGAATATGTTTCGAAATCTGTTTTATACGAAATATCAAATCTGAATACGATAATATAATCTAAATTCATTCTTATTCCAGCTCCGAACGATCCAAGTATATCCGGTTTTTCTTCCCAAGCTCCACCTGCATCGAAAAATAATGCGCCACATAAACCTCTAATATCGACGTCTATTACGGGTGTTTGTAGTAATAATCGATCTAAAAGAGGAAACCTTAATTCCGAATTTGCAAGAAATAGATTCTTTCCATAATAGTAAAACAGCGGATAACCTCTTAGATCCAAACTTCCACCCAACCAAAACCTATACGGTTCAGGACCTCCACTGTGGCGAAGAATTAGTCTGTGTGCCCAGCATGATCTTCGAGACAATCTTAAATAATGTCTTATATCCAATGAAGTAAGATATCTGTATATTTCTCCTTTTGCACCAGCACCAACACTTAAACTTAAATTCAATCTTGAGCCATCGATTGGTCCCGATACGCCCCACAACGAGTTGTCTCGAATAAACGATACACCGATATCTCCTATCAAATCTTCTCTTTTTTTGTTGAAATTTTCTCGAGAAGAGAAGTAAATCATACTGTTGAATTGGATCCGTGTGAATCTACTAAAAGGATAATCTGCTGCACCATATAAACCAAGCATATGTTCGGAATACTGACCCTCATAACGATCATAGCTGTGAAAGTTCGTTCTATATGCGCCAAGACTTTTACCCCAGCGTTTTCCCTGATGACGATAAATAACCGCTGCATTAAGTTCATCGAGCATTTCGGATATACTTTGTGCATTTTCTGTAACGAAAATGTATATCTGTCGATCACCCACAATGTCTGTCAACATAAGTTGAAGACCTGCAAAACCTTGGTGCATAGCTAAAACTCCGATTTCTCCCTGAGCAAATCCCAATGTTAGTCGATTAACCGATTTATTTTTTTCCTTCGATTTCTTGTCTATTTTTGGATAAGAAATCTTTAAATTCCATCCTCCTGTGAATTCGCACTTTGGATAAACACCAATGAATCTCATCGAATCCAATGCAATTTTAAGGATTGGTGCATTATGTGATGTAATCACCGAAACCAAAAGAGTTTCGGCGGTTAGAAAGCTCACGGATACGGTTCTTGCAGTGAGATTTGTTGCCTTAAACAACGAGTCGGTTTCTAAATCTAATATATATACATCGGGAAAAGTGTCGTCATCGGCTATGAATGCCATATATTTCTCTTCTTCCGATATAGTTGGTGAGGAAATATTATTTATTGGAGCACCTTGTGCAAGCTGCACAATCTTACGATTAATTATACTGAAAAGATTCATTTGATTAGGATCATTTCTGTCCGAGACAAAAATAATTTGGTTGAGTACTTCAATAGGATCGCAGTCCTGATAGTGATCTTCGGTCAGATGTATAAGTTCTCCGTTTTCAATGTCGAATTTGTAAATGTCCTGATAACCTGAAATGTTCGTTCCGCTGAAAAGAATCGATTTGTTTTCCGAGAATGAAGGGGAATTTATCTCAATAATCCCTGGGAAATTAAACTTAATTTCGCTACCATCTCGCAAATCGTAAAGGAAGAGATAATCAGAGCCTCCTGATTTTGCAGTAAATGCTATCAAAGTATCACCACTCAAAGAAATTCTGTTATTCATTATTCGTGCATCTTCGGCAGATTCTGTTAATTCTATTCTTCGGATTAATTTGGCTTTATTGTTTTCTATTTTATATATGCCACCATAACCCATGATGTTACCTTTTGCAATAATAGCAGCGGTGTCGAGTGACTGTGAACACGTGAAGAAACCGTCAGGTGTGATTTTAGTTCCAGCAATTTCATACGGTATCCTTCGGGCAGAATAATTGCCAAATCTATGCATAAGCCATTGCCGCCAAGCAACTCCAACTTGTTCAGTTGTTAATTCAAATAATGAAGGGATAATGTAATAAATGCTTATTCCGGAATATACTCTATCTAAGATTAGTATGTCTGACTCAGAACCATATTTTTCCGCTAAATAACGAAGAAAACTTTCGCCAAATACATACATTAAATAACTGCCCTCGATCGTGTTAAAATTTTCGGGTAGGATTAATTCGTCTCCAGCAATGGCAGCAACGATCGTCGAGCGAGAATCGACATTCTCAGACTTCGAAAGGTATTCCGCTTGACCCTCGATGAACCATAGATCAGGCATTGAATAGTAAAATTTATTATGTGCATCGTTAATTAAAAGATTGTATTCGATCTGCCATACATGAACTAGCTCGTGAGCCAGAACGTGCCGAAATTCCGATATATCTCCTCCGTATGGCAAAACAACTCGTCCAAGTATATATTCCGTGAAACCACCGACTCCTTCCGGAATAATAAACGGAATCGTATGCGTCTCAGAAAATAAATTAAATGACGAATAAACAACAATTGGTATTCGATCGAAAGGTGCAAACCGGAAATGCTTTTCATACTCGACATAAACACTCTCTGCGATATGAGCAGTTATTTTTGCAATTTCATTTTCTTGGCTATAATAATAAATGTCAAAATGCTCTGTCTGAAGAAGCTGCCAATCATAATCTATGGCTTGGATTTTATTCTTGCCAAAATAGTATTGTCCGATAGCATAATTAGTTAGAGAGAAAACGATTGATAGAATAATTAAATATATTGAATTATTAACAGTATTATTAAAATAATGTATAAATTTGTTGAACACTTTATTCATTGATTATTTTATAAGAAAAGGATATCAGGGTAAACTAATTTTCCCTTTAACTTCAACTTCAAGCCAATATTCGCTAATATGTGAGTAATATGTGGGTGTTTCTATATAGAACCATAAAGGTACTTCACTTCCAGTCGAAATGTTATAACCACCAGGTCCAAAGTAAATTGTATCCGCCCAGATGAATGTATTTGTAACCACATCGTTTGAAACATCGAATGTAGGCGAGGTGCTGTCTCCTATACTAATCATGAGAACGAACTTATATTCTCCATGAGCAGTATCCGGGCTCCATAATGTATCGGAAGATGATTTAAATTCAAAACCTATATCGATAGGAGCGTTGCTGTAGTTGTAAAGATAGCCCGATGCACTATCACCGCTTTCAATTATTCCTCCTGCACTAACACTATCTGTTGTAGGCCAAATTGTATCTGGTCTTACTGAAATACTTATGAACATATCTTCTATTTCGTAATATACTGTATCTATAGTAGGTTTGGATGCGACATTCGCAACAGAACTGTCAGTTTTCACGTATGTTTTATAATCTGTGAAGTTGTAATCGGTATCAGAAGCGTAAATCTCGAATGAATCGTCCTTGGCAACCCAAGAAACAACTAAATCTATTGTTGTATCCGACTCTATAGATATCCAACCGGATCCAGTTCTTGGGTTTTTAACTCCCAAACATCGAAAGTAGTAATCGAAGTTGGCTGTGTATGTTTTTGGAGTTCTAATTTCAACTTTGTGATCTCTTGCACCACTATCGCTCCAGAATGAGAAAAATAATGCTGTATCGGGTCCAATTTCGAAGAAACTATCCGCCCAGATCTGAATTGTATCGTAAAGTGTAACATAGTCCGACCAAGGTCCTAATACCGAATTTATGTAAATTTTACCTTCAGGAGGATTTGCATTGACTTCTGTCCAAGCACACAAATCATAATGTGCATATAGAGTTCCAGCCGTATCAACCTCGAGAGTGCATGGATTGGAAGTTGAATTGATAAGACCAGTCCATCTTCGGAAAATTACTGCATATCCAAATAACTTAACAGTGTCACCGGCATCGATTATAACATAACTTCCCACAGGGAACCATTCTATTGTTGTACTTGAATCTATTATTGAAAAGATAACGATTTGAATAGATCTATTCCAAACAGCAGTATCGTAAACAGCCCTAGTCATTGAAAGAGTGACTGAAGAATCATCCGAGGGATAGGTTCCACCAAAGCCGGAAAAAAGCCATGCCTCTGTTGTAGAAATGGGAATATAAGTGGAATCCACCCAGAATTTGGCAGTGCTATCTTTATACATCCAGTTGTCGGAGACAGCATTGCATCCAACTGTGCCATGTCCACCATTGTTGATTTCAAAGCGATAGGCTAAAGTATATTCTGCTGTAAGGGTTTCTGGCTTAGTTGATGTAACAGACCTATTCAATGTAGTATCACTGTCAGACCAGTTGGTAAAATCCCAAGCAGAATCACCATTATCAGTATTTAGTGGTTTTACTGTGTAAGATGCTCCAGTATCCACCCACATTGAATAGGGTGCGTAGAATTTGCCTGAAATCGATCCGTAATGTATTAAAAAGCTGCAATTTACTGGAGTAGAATTAAAGCTTGTGAGGTATTTTAGTGAATCCTGATTGAACGAGACCTTGAAACTATCCGAACTTCCTGAGGATGAAAGAATAGTGGCGAACTGCACAGATGTTGTACAGTCCCATTCGTCAAAGACAAGTCTATGCTTTTTGGTGCTGCTTGTCTGTACCCATTGTATCGAATCTGTCGATAAAATAATCGTGCTTTCCGCCATCCATGAGACAAGTGCATTTCCTATGTATGGGATTTCATTCATTTTTACAATTGATCCAATCGGATCTGTTTCTAAAAAAACATCACATTTTGATACACCGGTAGAAGTGTCCCATGAGACTTCAATATCCGTTGGGAAATCAATTTGAATTTCTGCAACAACCGAATCGATGGTGGAATCTGTTCTGGCAGAAATAGACCATTCATCGAAAACATACACAGTATCTTCTGCTCCCATAGCAGGCGAGACGACTTTAAAATTAAACGTACTGTCAAAACCCACATAATGTTTTCCTGAGGAAGGTAGAATATAACCATAAGGTGAAATAAGATCAACCTTAGCTGCAGGAGAGATCGAATATGTATATCGAGCGATTTCTTGATCATACTTGATTTTGAACCATCCACTGCTACCCCAGCTTGTTCCCCAGGAGTTCTTGCATAACCATGCAGAATCGGAGTCATCGAAACCTACAATAACCACAGCGTGATTTCCTCTATAAGAACCATGGACATATTCATATACTCCGCTGGAATAGTAAAGAAAGTCGGTGTAGACTTTCATTGAGGCATAAATTGGATGCTTTAGTACCGCGGTTTTTATGTTTCCTATTCCGCTGGAAGAGCTTCCACCAGAGACATACGTAGCATTAAGTATTCTATAGTCGATCTTATCTTCCCAATCACTGCATCTCAATGAGCAGGCTTTGTCAGTAGAACTGTAAGTCATACAGCCTTCATAAAACAAACCGACTTCTTTAAGGTAATCTTTAGCAAAGGATCCACCACTACAGCCGAAGTAATTGTCATCACAGGAGACAAGTTGTTGCTCAGATAAATTTGGGTCGAGTTCTGCAGAATCGGCATATATATTAATTGCTGATTCAAACACACCACATGTAGCAAAAGCCCAGCATGAACCACAAGAGCCTTGATATTTTACAGATGTTGTCCAATCTTTACTTGAATAATCACGCCAGTCGTGAGCAGTAACTGGTTTCGTACCAGAAGGTAATCCTATTGAGGAACTTGTTGTGTCGTTATTTAGGAATTCACCCTCGAAGTTTGTTTCACCAAGCATGTTATCTAATGTTTGATCAGGGATAAGAGCTATATCATTAATATCTGCTGTCCAATTTACCCCATTAATGAGAATGGCTGTCCTAATAGTTTCAAGTTGAGCATGCCTGAAATCTAAGAACGGATTTTGGGCTGCGCAAATTGAGATCATCAATCCCAAAATCATAAATAATTTGTTATGCCTCATATTCACCCCCATATTATCAAATAAAAATATATAAATATACAAAAATTACAATGAGGAAATAATGATAAAAAAGCTGTTGTTTGTAATAGCAATAATTTGGTGGGTTGGCTCGATGCACTTCTTATGGCGCTCTGTTAGAGCGTTACAACCGGAAATCCCTGATTCTATCGACGTTTTTCGTGTTGGTGAAGTGAAGCGACAGGAATGGTTTTCTATTTACTTTAAAGGTGAAAAAATTGGTTACACTTCCAAGACTGTACAGGACCTTGGAAAAAAGTTACTTATTTCCGATGTTTCCTATATGAGAATTCCTGTTGGTGGTACTGTACAGGAGATATTCTCTCAGGGAATAATAACAGTTAATAATGATTTCTCTCTTCAGGGATTTACTTTTGATTTACATGGAGGAGAATATCTAACCAGTACGTCCGGTATAGTTCGCGATGATAAGATTGAGGTAGTTATAATTACTGGAGAACAGACCGATACAATAACATTTCCTATTGACGGTAAGATCTATCCTTCATCAGTGATACCTGAAATTCTTGCAGCTAAAGGTTTCAAGTATGGATTGAAGATTAATTTACCTGGATTTGATCCAT
The DNA here is from genome assembly GCA_030613005.1 of bacterium. Lineage (GTDB taxonomy): Bacteria > UBP14 > UBA6098 > B30-G16 > B30-G16 > JAUWMV01. Next base: position 96,077 of record JAUWMV010000006.1, read on the forward strand.
TTACTTTAACAAGAATTTCACAGATAATACACGTTGTTGGAAAAGTTAGTGAGACAATTATGGGTAAGAAAATGGATCTATGGAAAGTTAAGGTGTCTATTATGGGTTTAGAAACAGAGATGCATATATCGGATTCTGGAGAAGTGATGCTTGAAAGGTCAGCTATGGGGTTTTCAATGTTTCGTGAACCTCAAGAGAAAGCTTTAGCTTTTGAAATGTCACGATCTGGCAATTTTGATTTATTGACTGATTTTTCTATTCCTGCTCGATGGGAGATGGAGGTTGACCCAAGAAGTGCATTATATACAAAATTTGTATTAAAAGGATTTAAGAAAGGAATATTAGAACTTGAAGATTTCAATCAAAGACTCCGTGGTGATACATTGGAAATTTGCTCCAAGGGATTTGGGAAATTCATTTCACCGACGCCTGAGGATACTTCTGAGGAGCCTTTTATTCAATGTAATGATAGGAGAATAATCAAAGCAGTTGAAAAAATCATAGGTAATGAAAAGGATACATTGGAAATGTTGTTGAAAATTAGTGAATATCTCTATTATAATATTAAGAAAGAATATCAGGCATCACTTCCATCGGCACTCGATGTGTTATCGAAGAAGCGTGGGGATTGCAATGAACATACTATACTGTTTGTTGCTATGGCAAGGTCGATGCAAATTCCTGCAAGAATTAATGTAGGACTTGTATATCAGGATGGAAAATTTGCATATCATGCATGGTCACAAGCATGGGTTAATGGAAGATGGTATTTATTTGAACCGACTCTTGGACAGTTTCCCGTCGATGCTACTCACATTAAACTACTATCGGGAAATTTGGATAAACAAGTTCAGCTTCTAAGGCTGAGTGATTTGAGTATAAATGTTGTAGAAGCCTCTGAAAAATGCCCTTAAATTATGGAATATTTTTGAAAATATTGTAATAAACGGAATGGTTTGGTTATAAAATGAAAGCAAAAAAAATTGCGATATTAGGTTCTACAGGTTCAATAGGAACCCAAACTCTCGATGTAATAAGAATGCATTCAGATAGATTTAAGGTTCAATCAGTTGCCGCAAGAAGCAATTTGGAACTTATCTCTAAGCAAATTAAAGAATTCGCTCCCGAGAAAGCATTTATTTCCGACAAAGATCTTGCTTGTGTACTTCGCGCGAGATTTCCTGATATTTTTGTGCTATCCGGTGAGGATGGCTTATGTATGCTCGCTCAGGATAGAGAAGTGGACATTGTTGTCAATGCTATTGTCGGAGCTTCTGGTTTAATACCTTCGTTGTGTGCTGTAAGAGCAGGCAAGAGACTTTGCACTGCTAATAAAGAGTCTCTCGTTATGGCGGGTGAAATACTCATGAATCTTGCAGGAAAAATGGGAACTAAAATTATCCCTATCGATAGCGAGCACTCAGCTCTTTTGCAAGCAATGTTGTCTGGTAGTCATAGTGAAATATCCCGGTTGATTCTTACAGCGTCTGGAGGACCTTTTTTTGGAAAAGATGTCGATTACGATAAACTAATGCCAGAACAGGCTTTGAATCATCCCAATTGGAGCATGGGACCCAGAATAAGCATAGACTCAGCCACAATGATGAATAAAGCTCTCGAAGTCATCGAGGCTCATTGGCTTTTTGATATTCCATCTGAAAAAATTGATGTGGTAATTCATCCACAGAGCATTATACACTCTATTGTTGAATTCGTTGATGGCTCACAGATTGCACAGATGTCCATTCCGGATATGAAACTTCCGATTCAGTATGCATTAAGCTATCCTGAGAGGTTGGAATCGACAATTAATGCATTGAACTTGGAAGACCTCGAGAAGTTAACTTTTTTTCCAGCCGATCGAGAAGTTTTTCCAGCTTTAGGATTGGCTTTCAAAGCGCTTGAGATTGGTGGTACAGCGCCTGCAATTTTGAATGCTGCAGATGAGATTGCTGTTAATGCTTTTTTAAACGGCAAAATTAGATTTTCTGAAATTACTTCACTTGTGCGGGAATGTATGAATTCTATTAAAATAACACATGAAATTTCATTGGAGGATATTCTGGATGCAGATCGAACTGCAAGAGATTGGATGGTGGAGAGAATTAAGGAACAAGCGCGATAAACAATACATTTATCAAACTTGCTCTATTAATTGTTTTTTTTATAATTTTTGTAATTTCTGAGGTTTAAAATTAAATTATTGTTTTAAAAAAGGGAAAATGTTTTATATTAATTAAGTTAAATTAAACGTGGAGTAAACATGAAAAAATTGAAATTTTTTTTTCTTGCAATATTCATCCTCTATTCAGTTGCATTAGCTCAAGTTACATGGATTGAAACAAGCCAATCAGATTTTGCAGATGGTTGGATAGACCCAAACTTGTATGTATCATTTAGAGCAAATTTGGAATCCGATTCAGGAGCAATCGAGTGGTTCTCTCGGTTTGATTTAGACGGAAATGGGTATGCTGATTTTGTTTCTGTTGATCATAACTGGCCATATTTTCTTCGAATCTGGTATATGGGAGCAACCGGATTGGACAGTTCGCAATATTTACCAATGGGCGGTCCAGGAGGTAACTGCGATTATGCTGACCTTAATGTAGACGGATTCACAGAAATAATACATTCGGGTTATTTGACTCACAATTTAAGCATATATTGGAGTACATTAGGATCGTTTTCTGCAACTGATACAACAAATCTTTACAATAACAATTCTGAAGCAACCTATGTTGCTGATTTTGATAAGGATGGGTATCTTGATAGCTGTCTCTAATTTTAATTTTTACATCTATTGGGGGGATAGCGGAGGTATTCATGGTTGGGAAGTCTGCGATACTACCACTTTGCATATTGGCAGTGGGACAGCTCACAATCTCGAGAGTGCAGACTTTGATAGAGATGGTGATTTAGATATAGTAATTTATGCTTCGAATATATTTATCGCTCGCAATGAGGGAGGAAGAACTTTCACATTACATACTATTCCGGGTATTAGGATGGTGGGTTGTCACGGATTGTCTGTGGGTGATATTGATAATGACAATGATATAGACATAGTGGCAACTAGCAGAAATTTCCCACCAGATCCTACAGTTATCCTTTTCAACGATGGAGCGGGGAATTTCACGGACTCAATGAAAATTTTCCCAGGATCTTCATTAGGTGGTTCGGCTTTGTATGATTTTAATGGTGATAATTGGCTTGATATATTATTTTTTAGAGGTGTTCCAGGTGGTATGTTAAGAATTTATCCTAATATTAGACCACCCTCACTATTTCTTGATGCAACATCTTATACAATTGGTCCATATCCTGTTAATTCAAGTGGTGGAACAGTTATTGATGCTAATAGAGATGGTAATGTTGACGTATTTTTGAATAACTATGTAAACGGTTATTCATTGCTTTTGTGGGGACCTTCATTTAATACATGCGATTCATTTCCGGTAAGTATGGATCATCATGGTATTTTTCGAGAACCTGGAAACATACGAGATAGAAGTCAGTCTGCATGGTATGAAAGTAGTATTTTTGATACATATTTCGAATTTGGTATTTCCTCTGGCATCGTATATTGGGATGCCTACGATGAGAAAGACTATGATACTACATGGATTCTACCAAAGCCAGAAGGCACGGAGGTTATCGTTCTTGCTAGAACTGGAAATACTCCATTTCCAGATATAACCTGGACTGAATGGGATACTTTATTCGATGACGATTCATTACCATCATCAATTTTGGGTAATCGATACATTCAATACCGTGCAGAGTTATGGTATGAAAATCCAGCAAATTTGCCTTGGTTGGAAAAAATTGAATTTGTATTCATCAGTCTGACTCCCCTTCAACTGTCTTTTGCTGAGGAAACCGATTGCGACGACCGAAACATTGTGGAGATCTGCTACGAGATATCGGGAGACTCTGTTCCCTACGATGTTCTGTTGCATTTAAGCTTAGATTCCGGAATAACGTGGACATTTCCGTTCGACTCGATCTGGGACTATGAATGTGATTTAGGAGATAGTATTTATCCCGGTGAGCATTGTTTCTTCTGGGAATTGGGGCATGATATACCGGGGATCGAGGGATACTATCCAATGCGAATTATCGCATCCACAGATGAATTCGATTGCGTTTGTAGCAATATATTTGATGATACATTGAGGTATAATGGAACTATACCTAAATATTTATTTCTTGGTAAATTACCCGGAGAATTAACTGACATAGATACGAATATAACATATAAATTAGAAGACACAATAAGAGGATTGGTGTGGTTCTCCGATACTACAGATACCAATTCTTCTTCATATTTGCGGGGTCACATTCAGTTCACTGATCGTTACGGTTGGTCGGTTGGACATCTCTATATATATTATAATTTATGTTCTTCTGTAATGTACGATACGCTGAGAATGATATTGAGAAAGGACGATGATATCAAGCTTTGGATCGACGGCAAGCTTGTATTTGAGGAGCATAATCATCTAGCTAATATTGATTTATATTATCTATCTGATACAATAATCATAACACTGGATAGCTGTAAATCACATTCTGTATTGATGTGGCTTTATGATGATCGGATAAATTGTTCTATTTCGCACTGGTTCGAGGATTTGCACGGCAATCCTGCAACCTGGTTGAGATACAGTCTTGAACCGGATACCGGAAGTCATTACTTAGAAACAATATCCGAAACAACTGTTTATGTTGGTCCTCTCGACTCCAAACCACCGCGTGTTTCGCTGGACTGTCCAGATACAAGCGTTTTCGTCGGGGAGGAAATAAATATTTCGTGGGATATTGAGGATTTATTTTTCCGCAACGACTCAGGAATTATCATAATCGAATACGGTTCAGAAACTGATTCATATGCAGTAGCAGATGGTCGGTTCGATTGGACAATTCCCACATCTATAGATTGCGACACAGCTATGATAATTGTGGAATTACGAGATTCATTCTGTAACTGGGGATATGATACATGTGAAATAAATATATTAAGACCAGGTTACATTTCAATTTCATTTGGTGATACAATAGGGAAAAGATGCCGACCGGTTAATGTCCCGTTGATGGTAGATTCTGCGGATGCTTTTATAAGTAGAATAATGATAAATATCGAGGTTGACACCTCAGCAGCAATACCTGTGAATTTTACTCCAATATATTCTCCGATGCCATGTTCCACTGTATTGACAGGCGATGGAGACTTATGGACGTTAGAGCTTTTCTGGGCTATGAGGATTACGATTACACCAGGGATTTTGGGCTATATGAATTTCATGATTAATTGCTCTGCAAAAGCAGGCTATTTCACTATAATCGACATAACCTCGTCAATT
>JAUWMV010000001.1 GCA_030613005.1 bacterium
GGTTTTAAGAATGGAAATCTCAAAATTCTATTTTACGTCATTCATGTTACTGTTTGATATAAATAATAAAATTATTTCAGGAGTTTAAGTTTTTACTGGATATTCTTTCAATAATGATATAAATATAATATGACATTATTAATTAAAGAATGTCATTTGACTTTATAAAATATTAGGGAGGCAAACCATGTTTAAAAAATCCACAATATCGACGGCTTTAAGTTTGATTGTATTATTACTTTTCGGTCTATTATTTGTACAATGTTCAAAAAGCACCGACAACTCCGGTTCTGGTTTTTACCGCGAATTAACAATGCCTGAAAAAAGCCTTATCGAATCCGATAACACTTTCGGATTCAATTTCTTCAGGGAAATTGTTTCTTGGGAAGACTCCGAGAAGAATATTTTCATTTCACCCTTAAGCGTTTCTATGGCACTTGGGATGACATATCAAGGAGCGGGAGGAACTACGCAGGCTGATATGAGAAAGACGCTCGAGCTTTCAGGTCTATCCGAGATCGAGATTAGAGAAGCATATAAAAGTTTGATAGAATTATTAACTCATCTCGATCCAAAAGTTCGATTTGACATTGCAAATTCAATCTGGTTTCGCAAAGGCTGGACGTTTAAGGAAGACTTTTTGGCACAATGCGATACATATTTTAATGCTGAAATCGCTGGATTGAATTTTGATGACCCAGCTTCAATAGATATTATTAATGCATGGGTATTCGATAACACTAATGGAAGAATCGAGGAGATTGTTGATTACATCGATCCTATGACAGTTATGTTTCTCATTAATGCAATATATTTCATAGGTACTTGGACGTATGAGTTTGATAAAGATGAAACAGTTGATGGAATATTCACTCTGCCAGATAGTTCAACGAAACCGTGTAAAATGATGGTTCAGGAAAATAAATTCCAGTATTACTCGAATACTGATTTTCAGGCAATCGATCTACCTTACGGAGATGGTTATTTCAGTATGACTATTCTTTTACCCAGATCTCACATACATATTGATTCACTAATAGCTAAATTGAACAATGACAATTGGAGTTTATGGATTTCGCGTTTTTCTAAACAAGAGGGAACATTAATCCTTCCGAAATTTAAACTTAAATACGAAATTAAACTTAACGATGTTTTAAAAGCTTTGGGTATGGAAATCGCTTTCAACCCAAGACAAGCGGATTTCACTCGAATGTATCCTGATAGAATTCTTTTCATAAGCAAAGTTAAGCATAAAACATTTGTTAAAGTCGATGAAGAGGGCACTGAAGCTGCAGCTGTTACATCTGTTGAAATTTCATATACTTCAACAGGTTTTACTATGCGGATAGATAGACCATTTATTTTTGTTATTCGAGAAAATCGTTCACAAACAATATTATTTATGGGAAAAATTGTTGAGCCAGAATGGGAAAGCTAATATTTGGAATTGATTTGACAACATTAGCAATAGTTTGTAATGAAACTAAATTGTAGTGTACAGATTTTGCTTGATTATTATCATAAACTTATGATAGACTGCTAAAATAACTTTCTATGTGAGCAAATTCTATTAATTTATGTTAAATTTTATATTGCTGACCTTTTGGTTTCTAGAAAGTTTTCAAAAACTTTCGTGGAGGCGATTATCGATTTACTGAAAAGAAATGCTGAATCTAACGATAAACCTAAAAAGTTGCTTTTACCTCTCGAAATGGGTACTCCAGCATGGGCAGAATTATTTATTAAGGAATGGGGCAAGAAATGCGAGTTGAAAGGTAAAATCCTATTCCGACTTGGATATGTTGTTAATGAGATTGTTGCAGCTACTATCGAACTTTCACAGAAATTGAAGATAGGTGAGAATGTCGAATTGGAAGTTGAACCGTTTACTCGTCATATCGTTGTAAAAATCACATTTCCAAGTAGTATTCCACTTGACCCGAATTTCGACTTTTCAGAAGATTATTTAGAGCAATTCCCCGGATTAAAAGTTGAATCGGATATCTTTTGGCATCATATACTTATTAAATGGATTGATGAGGCAACATGGTCGAAATCGTTGAATAAAAGAACGATAACTTTAATCCAATATTCACGTGATGTCGATGAGGCTGGGGAGTTATACTATCTGAGCATGAAACCAAAACTCCCAGAAAACCTCGAATTAAGTGTTCTTGATGACAATTATACGATTGCGAAGACATCCGATATGGAAACTGCTATGCGGTTGGGTCAAAAAGAGAGTTTCATTCTAAACTCGATCGATGGGAAAACGGATATACGAGATATTTATTATAATTTTGTGGATAAGTTTGGCATGACTCATCCTTTAACTCTTGGAGGACTTATAGAGGTACTTATACAGAAAGGTTTAATAATTCCGGATGAACCGCTTTACACAACTAAAGACCGTAAATCGAAATTTAAAAGGATACTTAATAGAATCTTTAAATTGCGTTACACAATTCCGCGTGCTAATCGATTTGTGGAATCTTTGAATAAACGAATAGGCTTCCTTTGGAGTGCTGAGATAACTTATATATACCTGTTTTTTCTTATTGCTTCCATTGCTTATTTCGTTTTTAAGTTTCCAATTATCAAAGATTTGTTTGCAAACTATTTTTCCAAAAAATTACTTTCAAATCCTGGTCTATGGATCGGTTTCTATTTAGGAATAAATTTTACAATAATCATACATGAATTCTCTCACGCAATTGTCTGCAAAAAGTTTGGCGGGAAAGTCAATGAAATAGGTATAATGTTTTATTATGCAACTCTTTGCGCTTATACCGATACTACTGATGCATGGATGTTTAAAAGCAAATGGCATAGGATATTGGTATCCTTGGCAGGACCTTTTTCTACTTTGTTAATAGGTTGTATATTTGGCTGGTTATGGTTGATTGCTATGCATTTTAGCATGAATAGCCTTAGTGCAACCTTTGGTGCAGTTTTTTTGGTTTGTATTTTGGGAGCATTTATCAATATGATTCCATTTATTGAGACCGATGGTTATTACGTTTTAATGGACATTGTAGGAATCCCAAATTTAAGAAGGAAATCATTTTCATATGTTTCTTCGATAATAAATAGAATTTTTAGATCCTCTCCAATTTCTAAGGTGCAACAAAAGAGAGCGTTTCTTTTCATTATTTTTTCTATTTCGGCTGTTCTTACAATCTTAATATTATTGCTTTTGTTGTTTAGATTTATTATGAATATACTTACTCGTAGTCCTGGGATGTTTAGTTGGTTAATTGCTGCATTATTAGTGATTTTATTCTTTGAGAGGGCTATTAAAGCAGGTGTTAAATGGTATAAAAAGACCTATTTAGCACCAATGGATCTGAAGATAGATGTTTAACAAGAAAGGAGTTATGATGGACAAGGAAAATTTCAAAAAGTTAGTTGCGAAGCTTTATGCTAATCCCGAGCTTAAAGAGCGATTCATTAAGAATCCAAAGGAAGTTTTACGGGATGAAGGAATTACTGTAGCAGATAATGTAGATTTGCAAGTTGTCCAGGATTCTGAAACGATGAAACACTTCGTACTTCCGTATCTTAAACCGGGTGAAACATTAGACCTAGAGGATATAGAACCACGGTTTTCAAAGGCTTTTATTTAGTAATGTGTATATAGTTGATTTACTGTTTAACTATTCATTAAACAAAAAAGGAGGGTAATCACAGTGGAAGGAAAGGAAAAATTCAAAAAGTTAGTTGCGAAGCTTTACGCTAATCCCGAGCTTAAAGAGCGATTCATTAAGAATCCAAAGGAAATCTTACGGGATGAAGGAATTACTGTAGCAGATAATGTAGATTTGCAAGTTGTCCAGGATTCTGAAACAGTGAAACACTTCGTACTTCCGTATCTTAAACCGGGTGAAACATTAGACCTCGAGGAAATTGAACCTCGAATTTCGAAGTTTTTTTAAGTAGGTTGAGAAATTCTTCAGATAAAGTTACATTTTGCTTTAAATTATTGAGGATTAATCCATATATTTCCCACGAACTGAATTGAAGATAGCATATTAAATGTTCTCTCTGCATTCCAATAAATGGTAATTCTATCTACAAGAGAATTGCTTTTTCCCAATTTTTCTTTAATATGTAACTTCATTAAAAATTATTAAATGTATCGATATCCATTGAAGTTTGGGGAAACTCCTAATGCATCCTTCAGAATTAATTGAAACAAATCTTTATAGGGAAAAGGAACGGACGTTATTCTATGGTTTTATATGGAGTGCAGTTTTTTTACTTCCCAAAACAGTTGCAGTAGTTTTATCTAATTCAGTTGTATTATTGGCAGACCTACTTAAAAGTATAAGCAAATGCATTGCATCTTTAGCTTCATGGCTATCGATACGTAGAGTAGCTAAAGGTAAGGATTTTAGCTATAACTTTGGGTATGGAAAACTTGAAAATTTAACCAGTCTTGTTCTTGCGGGTGTATTAATTATTTCACTATTGGTTATAGGATATGAAGTTTATCATAGATTTTTACATCCGGAACATATTCACGATTTTGGTGTGTGGTTTGGGTTGCTCATTGTTGCAGCTAAGTTTGTTATCGATGTTTACTTCTGGCATCATGATCGACATTTAGCGAAAATTGATAATTCCCCGATAATGGTGTCTCATTGGAAATTCTATAGAGCAGATGCAATTGCCAATGGTGTGGTTATCTTGTCTTTGATTATTAGTGTAGTCTTTAAAAATATTTCGGGAATAAAATATGTAGATCCTATTGGTTCAATAATCATTGCAGGATTTCTATTATCCTCAGCTTATGGCATTGTATCTAAGTCTCTGTACGATCTCTTAGATGGTACTTTGGAGGAGTCTTTACAATTGGTAATTTTAAGAGAACTTGCAGCGTTCTTTGATGATTACAAAGAGTTTCACGGAATTAGATCACGAAGGTCTGGGTCTCATTTATTTATTGATATTTTCTTGGAGTTTGACAACGAAAAGAAAATGGGTGAAATTTATCAAACTATTGAAAAAATACGTAGAAGAATTGAAAAGAGCATCCCCGGTAGTAATGTTACAATTACTCCTACTAGAATTCCTTTTGTATAAACAACATCGATAGTGAATATAAAAAAAACTGGTAAATTGTTCTCTAAGAATTTATAATTATTAGATTTATAAAAATTTTCAGTATTTTTGGTTCTGTCGAAGGAATGAAATGAACAATCATAGAACATTATTGTTGATGTTATTTTTATTTATCGTGGGAAATTCAAATTCTGAACAAATAGATAATTCAAAAGTAACTTTCATTCCACAGTGGCTTCCTCAAGCCCAATTTGCTGGGTATTACGTCGCATTAGATATGGAAATTTTCAAGAAACACGGTCTCGACGTACAAATCATTCAAGGTTGCCCTGAACGTCCTTCCGATAAAATGCTTGAACAGGGAAAAGTTGATTTTGCTACTATGTGGTTGTCAACTGCAACTCAGATGCGTGCAAGAGGTGTTAAAGTTGTTAATTTAGCACAGATTATTCAAAGATCATCAATAATGATTATTGTTAAAAAGTCAACCGGAATTGTTTCACCAGAGGATTTAAACGGGAAGAAAATTGCGATTTGGAGATCTGGATTTAAACTTCCTTTCAATACTTTTTTTGACAAATACAACATCGATGTTGAAATTGTTCCTATTCAATCTTCAATAAACCTTTTCTTGTGGGATGGTGTAGATGCTATGTCGGCAATGTGGTTTAATGAATATCACTCGATTCTTAATGCAGGTTTAGAACCAGACGAATTAACTACATTCTTCTTCCCTGATTATGGCATTAACTTCCCTGAAGATGGAATATACTGTCTCGAGGAAACTTATAATAAAAACCCTCGGTTGTGTTGTGAATTTGCTAAGGCATGTATAGAGGGTTGGGAATATTCCTTTGAACATTCCGATGAAGCAATTGAAATCATCATGCAATATATGTATAAAGCCAAAGAACCAGCGAATAGAGCTCATCAAAGATGGATGTTGAATTGTATTAAAGATTTAATGCATTCAGAGAAAGGTATTTTGGAAATTGGAAAATTAAATAGACAAGACTACGAATATGAGGCAAATTTGTTGAAAGTAAGCGGGTATATAGATTCAATACCCAACTTTGAGAATTTTTACAGGAATTGCTTGAATAATGAAAAACAGTAGCATCGCATATAAAATGATTCTGTATATTCTTTCTTGCGCTTTATTGATTTTAATATTGATAATGTGGTACAATTATTCTTCTTCTCGCCAAACAATGTTTAGAGAATTAAAAAGTAATGCAGGAAATCTTACTTCATCTATTGTTAATAGAATAGAAACTGTTCTCCAGGCTGTTCAAAAAGTTCCGCTAAACGTCGCTTACGAATTGAATAACTTCGAATTCACTAAGGAAGAACTTATTGTTCTTGTTAAAGGTATGGTGGCAAATAATTCAGAAATCTATGGAGCAACAATCGCGTTTGAACCATATGGGTTTGACCCGAAACAACTTTATTTTTCACCATACTATTGTATGAAAGATGATACGCTATCTTTCACTTATATCGGTTGTGAGGATTATGAGTATTTTTATTCAGATTGGTATCAGATTCCTAAAATCCTTGGCAGACCTATATGGTCAGAACCTTATTTCGATGTGGGTGCTGGGAATATTGTTATGTCAACATATTCGGTTCCTTTTTATAGGACTGTTAATGGTGAAAGAAAATTTGCAGGTATAGTTACAGCTGATATTTCATTGAGCTGGCTTCAGGAACTCATTGCATCTATGAAAATATATGAAACCGGCTATGGTGTAGTTATAACTAAAAATGCTACAATTGTCTCTCATCCTGACGATACACTCATAATGAATCATTCTGTATTCAGTCTTGCAGAACAAATTGGTGATACAAATTTACATAATGTTGGTAAGGCAATGATCAAAGGCGAGGCAGTCTTTGTTCCTTATAAAAGTATTTACACAGGGAAGAAATTTTGGCAGTATATCATGCCGATTCCATCGAATGGATGGTCTGTTGCAGTTTTATTCCCTGAAAAGGAATTACTTGCAGATGTACGAAAACTAACGAAGAAACTCTTAATTATTGGATTTGTTGGCATTATTCTTCTGTTTCTAATGGTAAATCTCATCTCTCATTCTATTGCTAAACCATTGACTTCTCTTGCAAAAGCAGCTCAGAAAATCGCAAAGGGCGACCTTAACGCAAAACTTCCACCTATTAAATCATCTGATGAGATCGGTCAGTTAACTGATTCTTTTGTCTATCTGGAAAATGAACTTAAAAAATATATAATAAATTTAAAAGAGACCACTGCTGCCAAAGAAAGAATAGAAAGTGAGCTTAAAATTGCTCATGATATCCAAATGGGTATTTTACCAAAGATTTTTCCGCCATTTCCCGACAGACCAGAATTTGATATTTTTGCTATAATTGAACCCGCCAAAGAAGTTGGTGGTGATTTATATGATTTCTTTTTTGTTGACGATAATAATATTTGCTTTACAATAGGAGACGTTTCAGGTAAAGGTATCCCAGCATCTTTATTCATGGCTGTTACGAAGACATTAATTAAAGCAACTACAGCTATGGGAATGACACCGGATCAAGTTTTATATAAAGTTAATAATGAATTGTGCCAAGAGAATGAAAATATGATGTTTTCTACGCTATTTTATGCTATACTTAATTTAATTACTGGTGAAGTGCTTTATGCAAACGCTGGACATAATATTCCATATTATATTTCGAGGGATGGTGAATTGCGCTTTTTAGAGAAAACACAGGGGATGGCTTTGGGAGTAATTGAAAATGTTAGATTTGAAACAAAGAAAACAACTTTAAGGAAAAATGATTCGCTCTTCCTGTATACCGATGGTGTTAACGAAGCAATGGACATAAATTATAATGAATTTTCTATGGAAAGACTGACAAAAACCTTGAAACCTTTATATAATGAGAGTCCTATAGAGATTATTAATAAGGTTATTGAAGAAATTAATACTTTTGCAGCAGGAGTTGACCAATCGGACGATATTACTATTTTAGTTTTAAAATACTTTAAAGGGAGCCGAGATTAGAATGGCTATTGTGCAAAAAATTGTATTGAAAAATAATATCTCTGAGATTGAAAGGCTTAGTAATGTTCTTGAGAGCTTTGGAAAAGAAAATGATATTCCACAGAAAACTATTTTCTCTATTAATTTGGCTTTAGAGGAAATGATTTCAAACGTCATCTATTATGGCTATAAAGACTTTGAGGAGCATTTGATTGCTGTGTTACTATCATATGAGGATGACGAAATTAATATTACAATCGAGGACGATGGTTCGGAGTTTGATCCTACAAAAGTTTCTGAGCCCAATAAAGATATTCCTGTTGAGGAAAGACAAATTGGGGGTTTAGGAATTCATCTTGCTCGGACTTTAATAGATGAAATGAAGTATAAACGTGAAAATAAAAAGAATATTCTTATGCTGAGAAAAGTTATTCCTTCTCTATGTTAATTGTAACTTTTTGGTTATACACTTTTGAATTTTTTCTAATTATTACTAAAGAATAACGAATATTTGATTTGCAAATTCGCTTCTTGATAATGGAGACAATAAATAATAATTGCATAATATGATATAATTATTTAGGAGGAAAGTTGTGGAAATAAAAGAAAATAAAAAGGACGCTGTTCTTCTACTTGAACTTAAAGGACGACTGGACGCAAGCACATCACCTAAGTTTCAGAAGAAAATACTGTCTGTTATTGAAGGTGGTGAAAAAAACTTAGTTATTGATTTCTCTGATTTGGATTATATAAGTAGTGCCGGTCTTAGGGTGCTTCTTTTAGGTGCTAAAAAGCTTCAATCTGTTGATGGTAAGATTGTTCTCGCATGTTTGGCTGATCATGTTAAAGAGGTTTTTGATATTGCAGGCTTTTCTGTAATATTCCCTTTCTACGATGCTACGGAAGATGCTATAAAGAGCTTTGAATAATTAGAATCGATAACTAGAAATATTTGCACCGTAAAGAGTTCTCTTGCAAAATGATTTAACTCTAAGACCTTTTTTTATCGAATCAACCAAATTTATCCCTTAAGGTTATCATTATGGATATAAAAGACAAAGATGAAGGACAAATTGCCAGCATATCAGTTAAAGCTGCGACAGATTATCTTCCAGAAGTTACTAATTTCTTCAAAAAGATGTCTGTAAGATTAGGCTTGCGAGAAAAAGAATCCTCTAAATTAGAACTAATGGTTGAGGAGGCATGTCTAAACACGATAAATTATTCCTTTGATCCAGGTGAAATCGGCGAATATAAGGTTATACTTATACGTAGACCGGGACAAATTGTTGTAGCGGTCGAGGACCAAGGGTTGCCTATCGATGTAAAAAAACTAGAAGCCAGTGATGAATCTGGCTTGAGCTTAATTCTGATGAGAGCATTGGCTGACGAAGTGAATTTCTATAACCTTGGAAGGCAGGGGAAACGGGTGGAAATGATTAAAAATCTTCCGTTTAAAAATGCTGAACATTACGTTTCTGAGGAAGATAAAATTAAAACCATCATTAAAGCCCCAGCTGATGAAAAGCTCGTTTTGAGAATGATTAAACCAGAGGATTCAATTAATCTTGCGAGATGTGTTTATAGATCATACGGATACTCGTACGGTATCGATGATATATACTATCCAGATAAAATTCGCGAACTAATTAATAGTGGACTTATGCAGTCTGTTGTTGCAGTTAATCCTGAGGATGAAATTGCAGGGCATCTGGCTTTGATGTTGGACTCTGTGGATGCAAAGGTGGGAGAGAGTGGTCAGGCGGTTGTCGATCCGCGATATAGAGGACGCGGATTATTTAAGGAAATGAAATTATTTCTCGTTGATAAGGCTAAAGATCGCAATATGTATGGTCTTTACAGCGAACCAGTTACTGTGCATCCATATACTCAAAAAGGCAATATTACTCTGGGTGCTTATGAAACAGGTATGATGCTCGCTTATACACCCCAGAAAATGGTTTTTAAAGATATTGATTACGCTCAACGAAAACGTCATTCAGCATTGATTTTCTATTTAAGAGTGGGAAAGGAACCTAAGCGTGATGTATTTCCGCCGTTTCATCACAAGTCTATGATTAGCGCAATCTATGAACGCAGTGGCCTCCAAAGAGATATTAAAAGAGCAGGGCAAGTTGAGACTGATCTTAGTATTGCGTCTACCGCTAAAGTAGATGTGAAAGCTCAGGCATACGCTGGAAGAGCATTTATGAAAGTTGTTTCATATGGTTCCGACCTTGAGGATTTAGTTTTATATAGACTAGAGGAGTTATGTTTGAGGAAGATGGATGTTATTTTCATCGATCTTCCTATGTCGCATCCAGCTACACAAAGATACTGCGCATCTCTGGAAATGATGGGTTTTTTCTTTTCGGGAATTATACCAGAACTAGGTGATGGTGATCATTTAAGATTGCAGTACTTGAATAATGTAGATATAAGTTCCGAGAAACCAGCATTGTTTTCGGATTTCGCCAAAGACTTATATGCATATGTATTGAAAGCACATTACGGATAAAAACCTATTATCTTGGTATTAAGATATATTAATTGACAATTATACAGTTAAATAGAAGCCAAAATCAAACAAATGGGGTAAAGATGAATAATAGAAAATTATTATTGTTAGCTCTATTCTTAATGATAATTCTATTTATTACTAACGGTTGTAGCAAAAGCTCAATTCCTATTGAAAATGTAATTGCAAATCCTACTAAATTTAGTGGCAAAAGGGGAAAATACAAAGTTACATTCGATTCTGTCGCTGTGAAACCTGCTAACATGCCAAATAAGCTATCGGTTGTTTGTTACAATAAACAGAGGAATGTGCAAGGATTTCTCACAATCGATATAAATAATCGAGATATTGATAAGTTAATAGATGTAATCTCGAATAAGCTGGAAAATATTATTGGTAAAGAGTTTGTCTACGATGCAAAACCACTTTCTTCCACAACTAAACCGGGATTTATTGTATTGTTTATTTATGAAATTGAAGGATTTCAATTCCCATTATCTGTTGAAAATAAGATTACAAAGGATATAATAGACGATTATAAAAAACCGATGGTTGGCGCAAGGTTAGCTTGCGCGAAGTCGATGCTCAGTCAAATTTATAAATCTTCTACCATGTATTTTGTAGAAAAAGGGGAATACCCTCCCGTAACCGAGGATTTGTTGGACAACATTCCTAAGGACTTGAATCTTATGCCACCGGGTGGGATTAGATATTTTGAGTATTCGATCACAAAAGGTGGGAACGATAGGTTTGCTGCTCAAGCGGTGCCATTTGCTTCAGGACGTGCAAAACCTAATGACAACCGTGAGAAAGAAGACGAGATTTTAAGAGAGATCACAATTTTAAGAATTAACGAACAAGGAGTGATGACTGGCGGGAAATATATTAATTAGTATCGATGAATCACGATACAAAAAGCTACTTAATTATTATACTAATTCTCTTAAAGGATTTTCTATTTCATAGGCTTTTGGAGCTATCGCTCGGATTTCCATTGCCAATTCTTTCGGGGTTGTAACCCATACAACTGAAGTCTTGTCCTTGAATTTTACACACCGAATTACTCGATCCTTTGCAACTATTTCACCTCGACGATTTAATAATGATACAGTTTCTCCTTTTTCAGGAAGTGGAACAAATTCGTGAGGAAGCTTTAAAAGAGCACTATTATCACAATATGAAAGGTCGACAACAAAAATTGCAATCCCAGGACATAATGCGACACAATTGCCGCATCCATTACATAGTTCGAAATCGATCTGAGGTAATGCATTAATGTTTTCAAAAGGTAAAATCGCGCCAAAACTACACGATACATAACATGGATCGCAAGGTATTTCCTGAAAGCATTCGATAATTGCCACTGGTCCAGAAATTAATCTCTGTTTATTAGGTGTAAATTGTTTGATTTCCTCTAGTTCAGGTACGCCATCTTTCCACAGCATTTCAAAATTCTCTTTCTATTGTTTTTTTAATTCGAGTAAACGCTTCAGCGATTCTGTCCTTGGATTCGGCGATTGATATTCTCAGGAATCCCGGTGCTCCAAAAGCTTCTCCCGGTACAGTTGCAACAAGGGCTTTTTCTAAAAGTAGTTTGGAAAAAATTAATGAGGTAGGAACTTTGTTGTTAAGTAAACCTTTTATGTCGCAGAAAATGTAAAAAGCACCTTTTGGTGAAAAAGGTTTAATCTCTGGTATATCTTTTAAGAGGTTTAATGTGAAATCTCTACGCTCTTTTATAATCGGTCCTAATTGATTACAGAAGAAATCGCAATGGGATAGTGCGGCTATAGTTGCGTATTGTGAAATCGTGCACGGATTTGAGGTTTCATGAGCTTGTATTCTTCCCATTGCTGCTACAATGTCGGGATCTCCAATTGCCCAGCCAATCCGCCAGCCTGTCATCGCATACGTTTTAGAAACTCCACTTATTATTATTGCCTTTTTGAATATTTCACTACCAAAGCTTAGTAAAGAGTAATGCTCTCCTTCAAATACGAGTTCTTCATATATTTCATCGGATATTATTGCAATCTTTTCAGGGAGAAAATTAACAATATTTTCAAGTTCCAATCTTGAATAGATTGAGCCAGTGGGATTTGAGGGAGAATTGAGCATAATGGCTGTCGTTTTATCAGTGATGTATTTGCTTATGACATCTGGATTAACCTTAAATTCGTCTGACATTTTTGAAGGAACGAGTATAATTTTACCTCTTGCTAATTTAATCATTTCAGGATAGCTAACCCAATATGGAGTTGGAACCAATACATCATCACCCGGCTCGATGACTGTTAAAAGTGCGTTTAAAAGTGATTGTTTTGCTCCTGCAGAGACGATGATATTGTTCCTTGAAATTGGAGTGCCATACATATCTGTATATTTTTGTGCCAAAACTTCTTTAAGCTCAGGCATACCTGATGCGGCAGTGTATTTTATTTTTCCCGCTCTCATGGCTTCTTCAGCGGCAATAATAACTTCTTTAGGTGGCTTGAAATCTAGTTCTCCAGATGAGAGTGAAATAACATCGAGACCCTTCTTACGCATTTCTGCAGCCTTTGCAGTTAGAGATAAAGTCATACTCGGGAAAATTTTTTCTGCTAATGATGATATTCTCATTAATTACCTCGTCTATTTTATATCAACAATTTTTCCATCTTTCAAGAATACTTTTTTATTGGCATGCTCAGCAATTGTCTGATCATGCGTAACTAATAAAATTGTTCGTCCTTGGGCGTTTAGGTTGTCTATTACAGTCAGTATCTCGTTACCGGTTTTAGAATCGAGATTACCTGTTGGCTCATCTGCTAAGATTATATTAGGATCGTTTACAAGAGCTCTTGCAATAGCCACTCTTTGACGTTCGCCTCCGGATAGTTCGGTGGGTTTATGGTTCATTCGATCTTTTAAGTTTACATTATCCAAAACCTCTGCAGCTCTACTCAATCTTTTTTTTCTTGGAATCCCTGAATAAATCAGCGGAAGTTGAACATTTTCTATTGCTGATTCTCTTGGCAAAAGATTAAAAGTCTGAAAAATGAAACCGACTTGCCTGTTCCTTATATAAGCTAGTTCCTTCTCCGAAAGTCCTATCGTATCCTGATTGTTGAAAATATACTGTCCATCGTCGGGAACATCTAAAAAACCTATTATATTCATAAGGGTAGACTTTCCTGAACCTGAAGGTCCCATTATAGCGAGATATTCTCCGCTCTCGATTGTTAAGCTAATGTCGTCCAGAGCGTTGATAAATATGTCGCCCATTTTATATCTTTTACTGATATTTACAAGTTCTAATAGAGACATAGAACCCAAATTTTATCTTTACATTGCATATTTGCAAGTTAATTTTCATTTTAATTTAAGTTGATGTAAGGAGGTAAGGATGAATAGGTTTATGGCTGATTTGACATATCAAGATTTCAAGTCGCTTGTCCCATCTGAAATTGATACTGTAATACTCCCTGTTGGAACAATTGAAGCTCATAGCTGCACAAACCTTGGAACCGATGTTACAATCCCAGATTTTATCGCTAAGAATCTTGCTCCGGAAATTCAAGCTCTAATTGCGCCTTCAATATCGTATGGTATTACTAGAACTCTCCGAGCTTTTCCAGGTTCTATGACAGTTTCACCAAAATCCTTTGAGGTATATGTGGGTGATGTTCTTATAGGTTTATTTAAGACAGGATTCAAGAAAGCTATTATTATCAACGGTCATGGAGGTCATTATAATGAATTAAAGGATATAGCGCTAAGGGCTTGGGAATTGACATCTGGGTATACAATTATTATTCATTGGTGGCATTTGGTAGAATCTTTGACAAGGGAGTTTTTTGGTGAATCTGGTGGTCACGGTGGTATTGACGAGACAGCTATGGTTCTCGCGGCTGACCACAATCTTGTTAGACCTAAGCAATGCGAAGATATTCAACCTTATCTTGTTCGACCGGGAACCTATGTATTTCCTATTGCTGCACCGTTATTGTTGTATAAAGAAGGTGAAGGTCTTCCCAAATTTGACGAAGAACTTGCAAAAACATATGCGAATAAAGTAATAGATTTCATTATCAATTATGTGAGAGATGTTTTCCAAGCATGGAAGAAAAATTTCTGATCTGCTTACAAAAAGCGTTCATCGGATAGTTTCGTTTCTGCAAAACTCAGTTTATTGCTCAACCATCCGACTCTTATCTCTTCTGCTGCAATAGATTCTGGAATATAAGGTTTGATATCTAAAAGAGGTGTGCCATCTACGATATCGATATTCTCAATATAGATTATGTTTTTCTCAATTTTAATGTTTTTAACAATTGATAGACCGATCCCGTTTGGTCTCCTGGGTGCTCGTGTAGCGAATACACCAGTAGCGAATACACCATGCTGCACATCATCTACAAAAGGTATAACTTTTAAGGAATATCCTTTTGAAAGGTGAAAATGAAAAAGGAGTATCAAGTGTGAGAATCCATCGAGGTCTATAAGTCCATCTATATATTCAGGAAAAACTTCCACAGTTGCTTTGATACCTTTTCCACTTTTTGGTTGTATAGGTATCCCTTTGGGGTCTTTAAAAGGTGTATGAATTATACCGATAGGATTGAGAATAATTTTTTCCATATACTAATCCCTATTTGAAATCAAAATAGTCTATGTAAAAAATAGTAGAATAAAAAGTCACTGATTTCTGGGTTTCGAAAATCTTTTTTCAAATTCTGCAGTGTAAGTTTTATATAATCCTTCGTTTCTAAGCACAATTTTCACTTCTAAAATCTTTTTCGAATCGAGGAGAAATTCAATTATGCTTTCCACCATCGTTTGGGCTGCATCATGAGCGGGAAATTTGCCAACTCCAGTTCCAAATGCTGGTATTGCTATTGATTCGATATTAATTTCTTCAGCCTTAATAAGAAGATTTTTTGTTGATAGTGCAATTGATTCTTTTGTACATTTTAGTTCCTGTCCCATAATTACTACATGAAGAATTTTATCAAACGGAAGTTGTCCGGCGGATGTAACCACAACATCACCAATTTTTTTTTGTCCTTGCTTCATAGCTTCTGTCTCGATTTCATCCCCGCCTTTTTTTCTTATTGTCTCCGCTATTCGACCACCCATCCAAAGTCTATCATTGGCGGATATGGCAATTGCATCGACATCTTGCTCTGTAATATCTCCAAGAATAATTCGAACTTTCGCTTTGTTTATTCGAAGTTCCATAAACTCTCCTATAAAAATTCTATGAAAAATTACTCATCTTTGATTATAATTCTGGTTCTGACCACCAAGGATTCTGAATATCCATATACTCTAATTTCTGTTCTCAATGCCTCGGCTTCTTCAGTATCAATAATATTCCCGATTCTTACTTTATAATAAGGTGGATCGAATTCAACATAAACATTTTCATCGAGTTTGTTTCGAGCATTTTCAGCGATTCTCTCGGCTTCGTCCTTTTCAAATGACGAAAATATTTGTACTCTAAATCCCCATGTTTCCTTTTCACCTGACGGTTGTCTTATTACCTCATGCCCGAGGATTTCTGAATATGAATCTTTATTTTTGTTCTTTTTGGGTGGAGATTTTGGTTCTACGACAGATTCTGGCATTTCTTTTTCAGCAATAGGCATCGTATATCTGGTTTTATTGGTATTTATTCTGTTTTGATGTGAAACAGTACAACCTGGAATAAGAATTACTAGTGTAACTATTAATAAAAGAGTTAAGATTTTCTTGCTCATGTTTAATCCTATAGATATTTATTATATTTACCTTCCGATTTAAGAATATCTATTAAATCACGTATCTGTTGTGTTCGTGTTTTATTCATAACTAATACCACATCATTCATTCGAACAATTACCATATCCGAAATACCATAAGTTACAATCAACCCATCAAAATCATTTAGAATTGTGGTTTCATATGTATCCTGAAGAAGAAACTCACCATTTCCGATTTGAATGTTATTATGATTATCTGAACATAGCACTCTCTCCATTGCACTCCAACTACCCACATCGTCCCATTTGAAACGACTCCAGATTACTCCGACATTTCGAGTTTTCTCTAATATAGCAAAATCGATGCTTATTGATGGGATGGTTTCGAATGCTTCCTCGATAATCTTGTTAGAGTCGGGCTTATCGAATTCCTCAATATATTTATATAAGGCTTGAGCAAAATCCGGGAGATAAATATTTGCTTCTTCAAGAATTTTTCCTGCACGCATGATGAAATTTCCGCTATTCCAGAGATATTCCCCCGAAAGATAGAACTCTTGAGCTTTTACTCTATTTGGTTTTTCTTTGAATGAGCTAACTTCATAACAGTCAGAATCACTCAGTTCTAATATTTTTTTCCCTGCATGAATATATCCATAAGCGGTTTCTGCTCTTGAAGGTTCAATACCCATTAAAATAAGTCTATCAGTTTTCAAGACAGCATCCCTTGCTGATTTGAGTACTGATTGAAACGCACTTTTAGGTTCAATATAATGATCCGACGCTAAAACATACAAGATACCGTCTCCATATCGTGCAATAATTTCAGCCGCTGCAAGCCCAATTGCTGGTGCGGTATTTTTTCCTTGAGGTTCTATTATGAAGTTCTCTTTTGGTATTTCGGGATGTGTCTCGGATATTAACTTCGCCAGTTCTGGTCCAGTTACTATAAATGTGTATTCGATCGGAACTATATCCAAAGTTCGATTAATCGTTTCTATTAACATTGTATTATTTGAAAGCAGTCTAAGCAACTGCTTAGGCTTACGAGATCTACTAACTGGCCAGAATCTTTCGCCTTTACCACCTGCAAGCACAATCACGAATTCTTTCATTTTTTCTCCATTTTTCTAATCCTAAGCTATAGTTAATGTAGTTTTATGTCAAGCTGGGATATTAGCATTGTCGCAATTTGTATAAGAATCTCTGGGATTTCTTCTTGGTTGTGATATTGTTTGAATAATGAGAATGAATTTCTGTTTGATCTTTTTCACTCAGATAATTCTTTTTTCGAAGTCAAGAAGTTCAGGATAATTTTATTTCAGTTCACGTTCGAGAATTTCAGATATTAAGGCAACCATGATACTATTATCACTTCAAATGCTGACATTCTATAAAATATAGAATGTTTGTCTCAATTCTGCATTTAATATAAGTTTAATTGGCAAAAGGACTATAGTTTCGCATTTAATCTATAAATATCGATCTAGGAATTAAAAAATGGCCCAGGATAGAATCGAACTATCGACCTCATGCTTATCAGGCATGCGCTCTAACCAACTGAGCTACTGGGCCAAATTAATGGAGGATACCGGGCTTGAACCGGTGACCCCAAGCTTGCAAAGCTTGTGCTCTCCCAGCTGAGCTAATCCCCCGTGGTATTTTAAATATCACATAATTCCTGAATTAACTCAACATAAACACAAACGCAAGACAAAAAATATTTATTAGAATAAGTGAGTCAACACCTTTTTTATTTTACCAGAATAATATTCTTTAATGATATATATATGGAAAAAATAAAAAATAATCTAAATTAATTTTAAATATTTATTGACAGATTAATACTCAATTAATTAATTGGATAGTTTAAAAGGCCTGTAGCTCAATTGGCAGAGCACCGGTCTCCAAAACCGGGGGTTGGGGGTTCAATTCCCTCCGGGCCTGGTTTTATCGGTTTTGCCGAGGAGGGAATTTTTTGATTTAGCAAAGTTACATTTAGTAACTAATATTTTTAACGTTTGAATTGCATAATTCGAATTCTATACTTGTTGTTTTGAAATATAAAAGGAGAACATGTGAAAAAGATCAAACAGTTTATATACGAATCCTGGCTTGAATTTAAGAAGGTTCGATGGCCATCGCGTAGTGAACTGATTGAACTTACAGTCGCCGTTATAACTGGGACATTAATATTAGCGTTCTATGTCGGTTTGGTCGATTGGATTTTCGGTTTTGTTATAGGAAAAATTTTACCGTAAAGAAATTACTCTAAATGTGTTCAAATTCTGTTTGACTTTTTCGATTGATTTATAATAAGCATAATTTGGGAATTTTTATTTATTCCGTATGATACGGAAATATTTTTTTGAAAAGTAATTAAACAAGTGTAAATAATTGTGATAGATAAAACAGAAATATTAGAAGATCAAAGCTCCGAGAACGAAGATAAAATTGATAATCCGGATGCTAAGTGGTTCGTTATCCATACCTTGTCCGGTCAGGAGGAGAAGGTTAAGAGATTTATTGAGAACACTGTTAAGCTTAAGGGTCTTGAGTATTATATTGTCGAGGTGATTATTCCCACTGAGGATGTTGTTGAGATGCGTCGTGGAAAACGAAGAACTGTAGCTAAGAAATTTTTTCCCAGTTATATGATGGTTCGTATGGTTCTGATGAAGGAGACCGAAGGATTCATTAGAAGTGTTCCTGGGGTTACTGGTTTTATTACAGTTGGTGACGAACCAGTTCCTCTATCTGAAGAAGAAGTTGACAATATTATGCGTAAAACTGATAAAACTATAACAGTAGAAAAAATTGAAATTCCTTTTTCCGAAGGCGATCCTGTTAGAGTTATCGATGGTCCATTTAAAGATTTTGCTGGTATGGTTAGTGAAGTTAATAGAGAACGAGGTAAAGTTAGAGTTATGGTTTCTATTTTTGGTAGATTAACACCTGTCGATGTGGATTTTCTTCAAATTAAGGAGGATAAAAAGTAAACTTATTAATGATTAACATCATTATAAAATATCGATAATATATTATAAATATGTTATAACTGTTAAGATATTGTTTTAATTTAATATTGAAAGACTGTTTATAGGAGAATATAATGGCAAAGACTAAAAAACCTTTGGGAGTTATTAAACTACAAATTCCCGCTGGAAAAGCTACACCTGCGCCACCTGTAGGACCTGCTCTTGGTCCAACTGGAATTAATATTCCTGAATTTTGTAAGCAATTCAATGTGAAAACTTCCAAAATGGGGGAATATATTATTCCTGTTGTTATTTCATATTACAAAGATCGTTCATTCACCTTTATTACTAAAACACCTCCCACTTCTGATTTGCTAAGAAAACTAGTTGGAATTGAAAAAGGTTCTGGTGAACCTAATAAAATGAAAGTAGCTAAAGTTAAGAGAGAGAAAATAAGAGGAATTGCTCAACAGAAACTTAACGACCTTAACACTAAGGATATGGCTCAAGCTATAAAGATTGTCGAGGGAACCGCCAAGTCTATGGGCATTGATGTCGTGGAATAATTTAAAGGTTACCACACCTTTAAAAGCCAATATAAGGCTCAATAAATGTGGAAGCTCACAGGAGGAGCAATGAATAAAAAAGGAAAGAAATATCTTACAACTCAAGAGAAGTTTGATAAGAATAATATGTACCCGCTTGATAAGGCTATCAATCTTGTAAAGGAATTATCTTACGTTAAATTTGACGAGAGCATTGATATTGCAGTCAGGTTAAATGTAGATCCCAGGCATGCAGATCAAATGATTAGAGGAACGGTTATACTCCCACATGGAACTGGAAAAACAGTTAAGATCTTAGTTTTTGCAAAGGGTGAAAAAGCTACTGAAGCTCAACAAGCCGGTGCAGATTTCGTCGGTCTCGAGGAGATTATCGAAAAAATCAAAGATGGATGGCTTGAATTTGATGTGGCTATTGCAACTCCTGATGTTATGAGCCTTGTGGGTCGGTTGGGTAAAATTCTTGGTCCAAGAGGTCTCATGCCAAATCCGAAAGTTGGAACGGTTACTAATGATGTTGTAAAAGCTGTCAAGGAAAGTAAGGCTGGGAAAATTCAGTATAGAGTTGATAAAGCGGGAAATATTCATGCACCAATTGGGAAGGTTTCCTTTGAATTAGATAAGATTGAAGGGAATGCACACTCTATTATAGATTCTCTTATACAAGCAAAACCTTCTACTATTAAGGGTCAATATATTAAAAATATTTCTATTTCTTCGACAATGGGTCCAGGTATTAAAGTGGATATTTCTGATGTACTTAACCCGTAATCCTATGAGGAGTTTGAATATGCTTAGAAAAGATAAAGAAGTTATTCTTCGAGACTTAATTGAGGATTTCAAAGAATTTAACGTTTTTTATTTCACAAATTACAAAGGGCTTAACGTTACTGATATGACAACTCTAAGAACCAAACTTAAAGATGCTGGAATTAAGCTTAGGATTGCTAAGAATACACTGATAAGAGTTGCTCGAGAGGAATTAAAAATTTCTTCAATCGATATAAAGGTTCTTCAGGATAATACAGCTATCATAATGAGCAAAGATGACCCAATTGCACCTGCTAAAATTATTCGAAATTTTATTAAGGAACACCAGAAGCTATCTATAAAAGGTATTTTATTGAACAATGAATTCTATAAAGCCGATAAATTCAATCATTTTGCATCACTTCAAGGAATGGATGAATTGAGAGCAAAAGTTGTTGCTTCTATTGCAGCTCCAATTACTGGATTAGTATTTGTGTTGTCTGGTCTCCTTAGAGGACTTGTTTCACAGGTCGATCAGCTTTCTAAAAGGGAGGAGTAACCCTTTTTAAAGATTTTCTTTTTAATTACTTCTTAACTGAAATGAATTAATTAAGATTATATTGATAATTAAGTTACAAAAATAATAGGAGGAATGTTATGGATTTGAGTCCCAATGTACAAGGAGTAATCGAACAGATCGAGAAATTAACTGTACTGGAGCTGTCCGATTTAGTTAAGGCATTGGAGGATAAGTTTGGAGTATCTGCTGCTGCTCCTGTTGCTATGGTTGCTGCATCTGCTGCAGATGCTGCACCTGCTGCGGAAGAAGAAGTGCAAACTGAATTTTCCGTTGTCTTAATTGGAATAGGTGATAAAAAACTTCAAGTTATTAAAGAAGTTAGAGCTATTGCTGGTCTCGGTCTAAAAGAAGCTAAAGAATTTGTTGAGGGAGATCTACCCAAGGCTGTTAAGGAAGATATTCCAAAGGCTGAAGCCGAGCAGATTAAGAGCAAACTCGATGCTGTTGGTGCAAACGTGGAGATTAAGTAATTACTATGTATAAGTTGGGAATAATTTGATGATACAGGAACCTCCTATATTACACAGAGGGTTTTTCCTGTGTATTAATGATTTTAAACTTAATCAAACCCATTAAATGAGAGGTTTGAATCCTAATGGAAGCCAAACCAATTATAAAGAGAAAAAATTTTGAAAAAGTTTCGTCGAGGGTTGAAATGCCCAACCTTCTTCAGGTTCAATTGAGTTCTTATGAAAATTTCCTCCAAAAAGATGTAGCACCTGAAAAGCGTCTTCCCCAGGGGCTTCAGGCAGTTTTTTATGATGCTTTTCCTATCGAGGACATTTATAAAAAATATGAACTCCAATTCGTATCTTATAATGTTGGTCTTACGCGATATACTGTAGAGGAATGTCGGATTAGAAATCTGACGTATTCAATTCCTTTTAAGGTTAAACTTAGACTTGTTGAGTATGCCGAAGCACAAACTGAAGAGAGAAGGATCAAGGAAATCCGCGAGGATGAAGTTTATCTGGGTGAACTTCCTCTTATGACACATGTAGGGACATTCATAATAAACGGAGCTGAGCGTGTTATCGTTACACAACTTCATCGATCACCGGGTGTGTTTTTTGACGAAACTATTCATCCAAACGGAAAGAGAATTTTCTCCGCAAGATTGATTCCTCTGCATGGATCATGGCTAGAAATTCGATTTGATGTTAGGGATGTTTTACATGCTGTGATTTCTTCTCGCAAAAAAGTTCCTATTACAACTCTTCTCAGAGCTTTTGGTTTTGAAAAGGATAGGCAGATTATTGAACTGTTCCATGAAGTTACCGAATTTAAGTTGACTGACGAAAAAATCGATGATGCAATTGGTTCATATTGTGCTGAGCAGATTGTAGATACGCAAACCGGTGAGATAATTATCGACATCGGACAAATTCTTAGCGTTGAGGATATTGAGAGGGTTAAAAGTCATGATATAAAAAAAATTGCTGTTGTTATTCCATCTTACCCGAGAATGATTCCAATTATTTTTAACTCTTTGAAAGCAGACCTAACTGAGACAAGACTCGAAGCTGTGCAGGAAATATATTCGGGTATTCGTCCCGGAAATATTGTAGAATCGGGCAAAGAGGATCAAATTCTTTCTGAATATCTTTTTAGTATTAAGAGATTTGATCTTGGTGAAGTTGGACGTTTTCGAATTAATCAACGTTTGAAATTGGATGTTCCACTCGATGTTAGAGTTATTACAGCGGAGGATTTTATCTCAACAGCAGCATATCTTATTGGTTTAAGACATGGTGAAGGATTTACCGATGATATTGACCACTTAGGTGTCAGGAGAGCCCGATCTGTTGGTGAACTTCTCGCTAATCAGATTAGAGTTGGATTTGCTAGGATGAGTCGAACTGTCCGAGAACGAATGCGAACTAGAGATGTTGAAACAATGACTCCAAGCGATCTTGTAAATGCGAGGATTATTTCAGCAGTGATTAATTCTTTCTTTGGTTCTTCACAGTTATCTCAATTTATGGACCAAACAAATCCAATAGCTGAACTTACTCATAAACGAAGGCTTTCTGCATTAGGTCCTGGTGGATTAACTAGAGAACGTGCAGGATTTGAAGTTAGAGATGTTCATTACACACATTATGGTCGTCTTTGTCCAATTGAAACACCGGAAGGACAAAATATTGGTCTTATAACTTCACTTGCTACTTACGCACGTATTAACTCATACGGATTCCTAGAAACACCATATATAAAAGTTAAAAAAGGTGTTTTAACAAATAAAGTTGTCTATGTTACTGCAGATGAAGAGGATAAATTAAACATTGCTCAATCATTTGTACACATGGATGAGAATGGAAAAATTTTATCTGAGAATGTTATCGTAAGAAAACAAGGAGATATTGTTAATGTTAATCCTCAACAAGTAGATTTAATCGATGTATCTCCTTCGCAAACGGTAAGTATAACCGCTGCCCTTATCCCGTTCCTCGAGCATGACGATGCCAGTCGTGCGCTTATGGGCTCAAATATGCAAAGACAGGCTGTTCCATTACTATTTACTGAACCGCCAATTGTTGGTACAGGACTGGAATTTAAGACTGCCATCGATTCTGGTTCGGTGATTACTGCAAAGAGAGCAGGAAAAGTTGCCAGAGTTACGTCTAATGTCATTGAGGTTAGACCTCTTCAGGATGATTTGGATGATGACTCGCTTTTAAAAGATGTTGACATTTATCCTTTAATTAAATTTCGAAGAACGAACCAAAATACAATGATTAATCAAAGACCACTAGTTAAGGTCAATGATATTGTTGAAAAGGATCAGGTTATAGCCGACGGTGCAGCGACAAGCAAGGGTGAATTAGCATTGGGTAAGAACATTCTTGTTGCATTTATGTCGTGGCATGGATACAACTTTGAGGATGCAATTATAATTTCAGATAGGTTAGTTCAGGATGATATTTTCACATCTATTCATATTGAGGATAAAGAAATGCAGGTTCGGGAAACCAAAATGGGACCAGAGGAACTTACAAGAGAACTGCCTAACGTTTCTGAGGAGGCTGTTAAAGATCTAAGTGAAAATGGGATTATAAGGATTGGAACTCATGTTCAGCCTGGAGACATATTAGCAGGTAAAGTTACTCCAAAAAGTGAGATCGAACTTACACCAGAAATGAGGCTTCTTAAAGCTATATTCGGCGAACGTGCTGGTGATGTTAAAGATACCTCTTTAAGAGTACCACCGGGTATTGAAGGTGTTGTTATTGATACAATTTTACTATCTCGAAGAGGTTACTCAGGTGGTAGAAGGCGTGAAAAGGAATTGCTAAAGCAAATGGAACAACATTACAAAGAAGAAATCGATTCTATTAAAAATCGTAGGGATTCGAAAATTCGTAAACTAATTGTTGGATTGAGAATTAACAGTTTAATCTCTGCTAGCACGGGTAAGCCTGTAATCTCCGCTGGATCGAAGATTTCAAAACGTTTTGCAATAAGACTAAATGTCGATGATGTTTCTTCATCATCCTTCTGGACTGATGACGAAAAAACTAATATTCGTATTAGAAAAATTATTGCACAAGCCTCGAAGTTATTTACAGAAAAGGAACAAGAATTCGAAATTGAACGAGACAAAGTAAGCAGAGGTGATGAACTTTTACCCGGTATTATACAACTCGTTAAGGTTTACATTGCGATGAAGAGAAAAATTTCTATTGGTGACAAAATGGCGGGTAGACATGGGAATAAAGGTGTTGTCTCGATTATTGTTCCAAGAGAGGATATGCCTTATTTAGAAGATGGAACACCAGTTGATATAATATTAAATCCATTAGGTGTACCCTCAAGAATGAATATCGGACAGATACTTGAAACGCATCTTGGCTGGACACTTAAAGAAAAGAATCAATATTGTGCTACTCCTGTTTTCAATGGTGCAAACGTTAGAGAAATTAAAGAGGATCTAATTAATGTTAATAAACCTGCATCAGGTAAAGTTAGGATTTGCGACGGTAAGACCGGTCCAAATTTCCCTGAGGAAGTTACTGTTGGTCAAATTTATATGATGAAACTTGTACATCTTGCAGACGATAAAATTCATGCAAGGTCTATAGGTCCATATAGTCTTGTCACGCAACAACCTCTTGGCGGGAAAGCTCAATTTGGGGGTCAACGTTTTGGTGAGATGGAAGTTTGGGCTCTCGAGGCTTATGGAGCAGCATTTACATTACAGGAAATGCTAACTGTTAAATCGGATGATATACATGGTCGATCTAAAATCTATGAGACCATCGTTAAAGGTGAGAATTCACCGGAACCGGGGATTCCAGAGTCATTTAACGTGCTTGTCAAGGAATTACAAGCACTTTGTATAGATGTTCAATTATTAACAGATGAAGAGGATTAACCAATTTCTCTCGTCAGAGGTGATATTAAATGGCATTGAATTTTAATGTTACCAATACACGGCAAGAATCAAATTTCTCTGCAATTAAAGTTATGTTGTCTAGTCCGGATACTATTAGATCATGGAGCTATGGCGAGGTGACTCGACCTGAAACTATTAATTATAGAACTTTTAAACCTGAGAATGGAGGTTTATTCTGTCAGAAAATTTTTGGTCCAGTCAAAGATTTTGAATGTTCGTGTAGTAAATATAAAGGTATAAGATTCAAAGGCGTTGTTTGCGACAGATGTGGTGTTGAGATTACATATTCCAAAGTTAGACGCCAAAGAATTGGGCATATTGAACTTGCTGTTCCGGTAACTCATATATGGTATGTTCGTACGAATCCTTCCCGTATTGGCACTTTACTTAACCTTTCATACTCTAATTTAGATCAGATAATTTATTATGAAAACTATATTGTTACTGATCCTGGTGATACTGAAATCACTGGACTTAAATATAAACAGCTGATTACTGAGATGGAATATCGTGAACTTAATGCAAAAAAACTCGAATTTGAAGCTATGATGGGCGGTATTGCTCTAAAAAAACTGCTCCAGCAACTTAGGTTAGATGAATTAGCAGCTGAATTGCGGTCTAAACTTAACTTGGAAAAATCTGAACTACAAAAGAAGTCATTACTAAAAAGACTTTCGGTTGTCGAGGCTTTAAGGGCTTCAGGGAACAAGCCAGAATGGATGATTCTTGAGGCTATACCAGTTCTTCCACCTGACCTTAGACCTCTAATTCCTCTCGAAGGCGGTCGATTTGCAACATCCGACTTAAATGATTTATATCGTAGGCTTATAAACCGTAATAACCGACTCAAAAAATTAATGGAAATTCTAGCTCCTGAGGTTATTCTCCGCAATGAAAAACGATTGCTTCAGGAAGCCGTGGACGCATTAATTCAAAATGGGAAAGTTACAACAGCAGTTCGGGGTCAAAATAAGAGACCACTTAATTCACTTTCAGATTTTTTGAAAGGTAAGCAGGGAAGATTTAGGCAAAACCTTCTTGGAAAACGTGTCGATTATTCCGGTCGTGCAGTTATCGTTGTAAATCCAGAACTTAAGATATGGCAATGTGGACTTCCTAAAACAATGGCTCTCGAGTTATTTAAGCCTTTTATTATCCGTAAACTTGAAGAGAAAGGTATTACGCAATCAGTTAGAAGTGCAAAAAAACATGTCGAGAGAGTTAAACCTGAAATTTGGGATCTTCTTGAGGAGATTACTAAAGATCATCCTGTAGTTTTGAACAGAGCACCAACGTTGCATAGACTCTCTATTCAAACTTTTTATCCAATACTCGTTGAAGGGAAAGCTATTCAAATTCATCCCTTGGTTTGTAATGCTTTTAATGCTGATTTCGATGGTGATCAAATGCCAGTTCATGTGCCGCTTAGTTTTGAAGCTCAATTAGAAAGTCATCTTTTAACTATTTCAGCAAATAATATTATATCTCCCTCTGATGGTTCACCTATTGCTTCACCTACTCGAGATATGGTTCTTGGTATTTATTATATTACAAAGGAAAAACCAGGTGAAAAAGGTGAAGGAAAAGTTTTTTCTTCATCCGACGAGGTCATAGTTGCATTTGATAATGGGCTTTTAGGCGAACACGCATTGATTTTTGTAAGAATGCCTTCTCAGCAATTTCATTTAACAGTTGAAAATGAGATGGTTATAAATAAGGGAGCTGTAATTGCAAGGATTCCAAAATATCCTGGTAATGTTACTATAAAGAAAAATCAGGTAAAATACAATCGTGATTTTGATGAAGTTCTTGCACCGATTGCGGGTACTGTAAGTGTTAGAATTGGCGCCGGAATAAATGATAAAACTACAGTTTCCATTTCAAATAGCAAAGGGAAAACCAAAGAAGTGATAATACCTCATGCTTATGTTGAGACTACTGTCGGAAGAGTTATGCTTAACCAAATTATTCCCAAGGATTTGGGTTACCAGAACCGACTTATGAAAGTGAAAACTCTAAGACAACTTGTATCAGATGCATACGACAAAGTAGGATTAAGAGAAACCGCTGATTTTCTGGATAACTTGAAAAAGTTCGGTTTCGAAGCATCTACTAATGGATCTATTTCCATCGGTATGGATGATCTTATTGTGCCACCTCAGAAGCAAAAGCTTATCGAAGACGCTCGAAAAGAAATTGATAGAATTCAGAAGTTAAGAAAAAAGGGTGTTATAACAGAGAACGAGCGTTACAATAACGTTATTAGTATCTGGACAGTAGCTCAGGAAAATATCACACAGGATTTGTTTGACACACTCGTAAACTACAATTATGGTTTCAATCCTCTTGCAATGATGGTGGATTCAGGTGCAAGGGGAAGTCAAGATCAAATTAGGCAGCTTTCTGCTCTTAGAGGGCTTATGACAAAACCTCAAAAACGTATGACTTCTCAAACAATTATTGAAACTCCAATTTTATCAAGTTTTAGAGATGGTCTTTCTGTTATAGAATATTTCCTTTCAAGTCATGGTCAACGTAAGGGACTTGCGGATACTGCATTGAAAACTGCAGAAGCAGGTTATCTAACTCGAAGATTAGTCGACGTTGCTCAAGATGTTTATATTACCGAGAAGGATTGTGGTACAATCAGAGGCATCCTTCGAAAAGCTCTTAAGGATGGAGAAAAAGTCATTATTCCTCTTAGAAACCGAATTCTCGGTCGATATGCTGTTGAGGATGTTTACGATCCTATTAGTGGGGAAATTCTTGTTGAAGCGGATGAATATATAGATTTAAATAAAGCTAGACTTATAGAAGATAATGGTGTGGAAGCTGTTAGTATTAGATCTGCCCTTACTTGTGAATCAAAACGCGGTGTCTGTTCAATGTGCTATGGAATGGATATGGGAACCCGGGAAATAGTTTCTATCGGTGAAGCAGTTGGTATAATCGCAGGGGAAAGTATCGGAGAACCAGGAACTCAGCTCACTTTAAGAACGTTTCATATTGGTGGTATTGCTGCACCGGAAGCTGAACAAACAGCTATTAAAACAAAATATGCCGGACAGGTTGAATATAGTCATCTAAAGGTTATTGCAGACCCACAAGATATTGGAGTTGGTATTGTTATGAATAGAACCGGGTCTATTGCTATTAATTTCGAACACGGTATTCAGCATAAATATGAAGTTCCATACGGTGCCAAGCTTTTGGTTAAACATCAACAAGATGTTAAGAAAAACGATATTCTCTATGAATGGAACCCTTATGTCAACCCTATTCTTACTGACACAGAGGGCGTTGTTGAAATGGTTGATATAGTTGAGGACGTTACAGTTAAAGAAATGATCGATGAAGGCACAATGGTTAAAGAGCTTGTTGTGCTCGATTTCAGGGATAGAAAGCTTAATCCAAGGGTTATTATTAGAAATAAGGATAAGATTATTTCTACATATCACCTTCCTACAGAGGCACATATTTTAGTTCAGAATGGCCAGGAAGTAAAACCGGGGCAGCAGATTGCAAAGCTTCATAGATCGATTATGAAAACAAGAGACATTACAGGTGGACTACCAAGAGTAACAGAGCTATTTGAAGCAAGGAAACCCAAAAATCCTGCTATCATTGCTGAAATAACTGGTAGAATTAAATTTTTAGGTGAAGAAACTAAAAGACCTGGTTTTAAAGTTGTCATTCACGGCGATCAGGATGAAATTATGGAGTATCTCATACCTCGCGGAAGACATATATTGATTAAAGATGATGATCATGTTGAAGCTGGGCAAAAGCTCTGTGATGGTTCTATTATTCCACATGATGTTTTACGAATTAAAGGTGAAGAATCTGTTATGGAGTATTTACTCAACGAGGTACAACAGGTTTATTCATTGCAGTCGGTTACTATTAACGACAAGCATATCGAGATAATTATCCGACAAATGTTGCGAAAGATTCTGGTGATTGATGGTGGTGATACACATTTCCTCCAAGGTAAGCAAGAGGATAGAACGACGATTGTTGAGGAGAATGAAAGGATTCATGCTCAAGGTGGACGACCAGCTACTTTCCATCCTTTGCTTTTAGGGATTACTAGAGCCAGTCTAACAACTGAAAGCTTTATTTCTGCAGCTTCATTTCAAGAGACGGTTAGAGTTCTTACTGAAGCTGTTGTTGCTGGGAAAATTGATTATCTTAAAGGACTAAAAGAAAATATAATTATTGGAAGATTAATCCCGGTTGGAACTGGTTTTAGAAAATATCTGAAAATAGAACCTGAATCAAAAACTCTTGATGAGGATGAAGAGCGTAACTTTATGAATGAAAATTTTGATATAATATATCCAGAGGAAATTGAAGAGGCATATCAATATCCTATATAATTTAGCTTGCTTAAGAGAATTTCTGAAATAAATTGGTATATGAAAATGAATGATATTGGAGGTAAAAACTGAATGCCAACTGTTAATCAACTTGTTAATAAATCACGAGCAAAGGTTATTAAGAAATCTAAATCACCTGCTCTTCACAACTGTCCTCAAAGAAGAGGTGTTTGTATTAGGGTATATACTATGACGCCCAAGAAACCTAATTCTGCGTTAAGAAAAATTGCTCGAGTGAGACTTACTAACGCTATTGAGGTTACTGCATATATACCTGGTGAAGGACATACCCTTCAAGAGCATTCTATTGTACTTGTTAGAGGAGGTCGAGTCAAGGACCTTCCGGGGGTTAGATATCATATTGTTCGTGGTGCTCTGGACAGTGGCGGAGTTGAAGGTAGACGAAAAGCTCGATCGAAATATGGTACTAAACAGCCCAAAAAATGAAACAATTTTAATATACTCAAATTGAAAACACATTTCTCATTCTAATAATTTATAGGGGTGTGATATGTATGTAGTTAGAATTTGTACTTTTTGCATTTTAGCTTACGTAATCCTTTTCATTGGTTGTAGTGGTTCTCTTAATGAAATTCAATATGCTGAAAAAGCTGATGAGGTGTATAAATCCGGTTTGTTTAAGGAGGCTAAACTATATTATAAAAATCTACTGAAGAAGTTTCCCGATTCACCTGATGTCAAAATATATAAGGAAAGATTAGGTGACGTATTGATTAAGTTAGCTATTTCTGCTAATAGTGAATATGAAGCTAATGCATACATTAGAGAAATAGAGATGTTTGAGCTTTCAGCGAATGACACTGTTATCTCCTTCTTTAAATATAAACGTGCAATGCAACTTACAGACAGAGAAAGGGATGCGAAATTATCAGAGCTTTCTTTTAAGCAATATTTGCTTGCAGCACAATATGATCTTAATAGAGGTAAATTTAAAGAAGCTTTAGAAATCTATGAAAATCTTATTGTCAGAATGCCAAATCATATGAATCTGGATAAAGCTCTATTTTTAGCAGGATTTATCTCTTCAGAGTACTTAAAGGACATTCATAAAGCTCGTGGTTATTTCCGGAGACTTGTGAATGCATTTCCAGAAAGCGATCTCGCTGATGATGGAGAGTGGATGCTGGAAAATATGGGAAAACCACTTGAACAGGTTACATTTCTTCCTGAATCAGAAAAACACCAAAGCAATTAAATGTATTTCAAATAATTCAACTAAATGGTTGAAGTCTTTCGACATCAGGTTGGACATATTAAAAAACCAATTTTCATATTCTGCATGTTGTTATTAATTAGGTGTTTAAAGTTATAGTCTCGGAAATTCCCTATATTTTGCCATTTATTAAAAACACTCAGCTCATTTTGTTGTAAGAATTTTCCTTTCAGAAAATCATAATATTTAACAAACCTAAGCTATGATATCCTCTATCTTGTGGCATGAGTTTTGCCCTTATCTTTTGGTGATTCAAAATGGATGATTGTTGAGGATAATGTTAGTGCAACACAGAGCATTGCAAATCTACTTGTATTATCCGAATTAGTATCAAAAAATATACTTTTTCTAATTAGGAGGGGAAATAATGCGCTTTATTGGCATTATAACTGTCATTTTGGCAGAAATTGTCTCTTTTTTCAAATGCAACCGTTTTCAGAAATTGAGTAAATTTAAATATTTCAGCATATCTCGGTGAAACGCCGGGAAAACCTGAAGATCGAAAGACTAAATATAGTGAATCCAGTGAAAACCTTAGTCTGACGGTCAGGGAATTGATGTATCAGGATAAAATTGAGAAATCTTTTCACGAGGAAGGAGTTTATATTCAGGAAGTTAAAACTTAGTCGGTTGCAGAAAGAGCCGGAATTTTACCGAATAATATTTTGTTGGAGATAAATGGTTTTCAAATTAAATCCACTAATGATTTCTTTAGAGTTAATGGAAATATTCAAAAAGGTGACCCAATTCTATTTGTTATTTTTCGAAATGTTAAGACATACTACCTTTCAACTCGAGTTAGATGAATGTATGCAAAATATTAGCTCTTGGATTTATTAAAGGAATACTTTAGTTATTAGGTTTAAATTTCAGTCTGAATCCATTGTGGTGAGGAAATGAAGAAACTTCTATTGATACTGTTTATTATACTTTTCGCTCTGGAAATTTACGCAGATTTCGAAGGCTCAGAAAGGATTTCTGTTCAGAGTAGTATTAGTTCTAAGAAAATTTCTATGGATGACACAGTTACTGTTGAATATGTTTTTAAGTTTGAGGATAATCCAGCTTATTGGATCTTGGAAAATTTTCCGAATCCAACTCTAAAAAATCTTAAGTACATTTCAAGCAGCTCTTCGGTCTCAACGGTTTCGGAACATGGTTGTAAAACTGGACATTTTAACCTTAAAATAATATTCATTCCTATCGATAAAGGTAAAGCAAAAATTGAGAATTCCTTAGCTCATTTTGTTAATATACAAGATTCAATAGAATTAGATGTTAATCTCTCTGGTTTCGATCTTGAGGTTTCGTCCTCAAAGAAATCACCTATACCGCTAATTCCCTTAGGACTCATTTTACTTGGAATTGCTCTAATTGTAATTCTACTTTTTGTAGTTAAAATCCAATTTAAAAAGTATATGAAAATACCGAAACCGATTAAAGTGGAAACCCCAGAGGAGAAAGCTATACGAGTTCTTGAATGCATCGATCCCCAAAGAATTTCTGCTGTAAATGTTTTAGATGAAGTTTCAAAATGTTTGCGAAAGTATATTGAATTAAAATATAATATTCCCGCCACAGGTATGGCAACCGATGAAATCCTTCAAACGCTTTCTGATCGAGTGATTGGTCAGAGATTCGTTGTTTTACGCGATTCTTTAAAATATTGTGATGATGTTAGATTTGCTGGAAAATATCCTCATAAGGATGAAGTTGAACTGGCAATTGAGAATGC
The DNA here is from genome assembly GCA_030613005.1 of bacterium. GTDB lineage: Bacteria > UBP14 > UBA6098 > B30-G16 > B30-G16 > JAUWMV01. Next base: position 32,938 of record JAUWMV010000001.1, read on the forward strand.
AAAGATATTTGTGGGAGGGTGATAAACTTTAAGGAGGGAAAAGATGGACATTAAAATTGCAGAATTGAATGAACAAATAAGAGTTGAATCTGCGTTTGTTGAGGATTTCAGGAAAGAAATGAATAAAGTCATCGTTGGTCAACGAAGAGTTATTGAACGTCTTATGATAGGTCTTCTTGCTGACGGTCACATATTACTCGAAGGGGTTCCTGGTCTGGCTAAAACATTAATGATCAGAACGCTTGCAGATTGTATTAATGCTGATTTCAAGAGGATACAATTCACTCCGGATCTTTTACCTGCAGATATAACCGGTACGCTAATTTACAGTCAGCAAACTGGACAATTCATTCCCAAAAAGGGACCAATATTCGCTAATTTTATTCTTGCAGATGAGATAAACCGTGCACCGGCTAAGGTTCAATCTGCACTTCTTGAAGCTATGCAGGAAAGACAAGTTACAATTGGCGAAGAGACATACAAACTCCCAGTACCATTTCTGGTTTTAGCGACTCAGAATCCAATTGAGCAGCAAGGGACCTATCCTCTTCCGGAAGCACAAGTGGACAGATTTATGCTGAAAGTTATTGTTGATTATCCACGTCGAGAGGAAGAACGTAAGATTATGGAAATTCATACCCAGATTAATCCACCCACTGCGCAAGTAATCGTTGAACCGACTAAAATCCTTCATGCGCGTAAAGTTATTAGAAATGTATATGTTGACGAGAAAATAGAAAACTATATCCTCGATATAGTTTTTGCGACTCGATTCCCAGAGCAGTTTGGCTTAGAGGAACTTCAACCTCTTATTGCTTGGGGTGCTTCTCCAAGAGCAAGCATGTATTTGCGACTTGCAGCACAAGCTCACGCATTCCTCGAGCATAGAGGTTATGTTACACCAGAGGATATTCGTGCGATCGCAATGGATGTCCTTAGACATAGAGTTTTGATTACTTATGAAGCTGAAGCGGAAGAAAAAACATCTGAAGATGTTATTAGAATGGTTATGGCAAAGATTGAGGTTCCATGATTAAATATAATAATTCCGAAAAGCTTATCCGAAGTTTAAGCAGTATTTAGCGTATTATCTACTGTGAATTAATTGTAAGGTTTTTGACATGAGTAAGTTAAATGAATAGGAAAAATAATGATTATTATACGTCATATTAATTTACCGGAATTCATTGCAGGAGATGATTCAAAGCTCAAGGAAATATTTAATCCACTTAAGCAGAATTTGGATTTAAGTTACAGTTTAGCGATTGCTCGAATTAAACCAAAAAGCATTACAACCTTACATAAACTTAAGCATTCTGAAGTATATTTTATTCTCAAAGGAAGAGGAGAAATATACATTGACGATGAAATAGATGAAATCACTGAAGGTGATACGATTTACATCCCTCCGCATTCGAGGCAACGAATGAAAAATATTGGAAATGAGGAGTTAGTTTTTTTATGCATTGTAGATCCAGCATGGGCACCTCAGATTGAGGAGATATTAGAGAATAAAGAGAATAATATGGAGAATAAACAACTTTGAAACCAATTATACTTTTTTTTTAATAAAAAAGCTCGAATGATCGAGCCTTTAATTCTTCGGGTTGCATACTCGAGCGGAATTCTGCCTTTTAAGAAAACACATTTGGGTAATCTTTGATTTTCGCATAGCACATGTCTGGTCCATCCTTACATAGATAATATGGTCCAATATTGCAACGATGACATAATCCAAGCCCACAAGACATTCTCCGGTTCATCGACAGGTAAATTTGTTCAGGTTTGAAGCCTAAGTCTAGAAGTTTGTATGTGACAAATTTTAACATAATTTCAGGACCACACGAAACTACATATGTATCAGGAATATCGATATCCAAATTGTCGAGAAGAACTGTCACAACTCCAACTGTTCCGCTCCACCCAGAATACGGCGCATCGATTGTTAGAGATAGGTCGGTTTTAGGCATTTTAGACCATTCCTCGTATTGATACCGAAAAACTTGATCGTTTGGTGTTTTTGCACCATATTTTATTGAGATACGCTTTAATTCATCAACCTTCTCGAAAAGGGAGTATAAACCTGATCTAAGTGGGGCTAAACCTACACCACCACCTACTACTAAAACATTGTGCCCTTTAAATTTATCCATTGGGTATCCCTTTCCGAAAGGCCCCCTTATTCCTAAAGTATCTCCCTCAAGTGTCTTATTGTGCAGTATTTCTGTGAGTCTTCCAGCATTAAGGATGGTTATCTCAAGCTCGTCTGAGGTTCCAGGTTTGGACGATGGTGTGAAAGGTGCTTCCCCATAATTCGGAACTGTTAGCTGAACGAACTGACCAGCTCGAAATGTGAAAGGTTCATTAAGTTTAAATCTGTAAGTTTTAATTGTTGGAGTTTCATCTATGATATTAGTTACTTTTGCAGGAAGCGGATAATAAATATTCTCTATCTTTTCGGGCATTTTATCCTCCATTATAGCATTAGTTAGCCCAAAACTTCAGGTGCTTATATTTAGATGTTTTCTATATTCAAACAAAATAAAATTCAAATTTTTAACAAATGAAAATAATGCAATTATTATAAAATATGTAATCTCTAAATTTTAAAAGTTCGAATTGTAACCTATGTTAATTAAAATAAACAACATAGATAATAACATACTACTTAGATTCCAAATCCTTCAATGTTTCTCGCATGTCTATTTTGCCCATACAGTTCTCGATACATCTACCACAACCAGTACAAGCATTTATTTCATATCTCCAATTGTAATGAAAAAATTTATGATTATAACGATGTTTAAATCTCTCAACTAAACTACCCCGTGGATTCAAACCACCTGCCATAAACGAGAAACGTTGATATTTACAGGAATCAAGAGCAATAAACCTGTCTGTAAGCCCATCTTTTCCGGGAACATCATATATGCTGAAACAAAAACAAGTTGGGCATACATAAGTGCATGCTGCACAGGTGACACAAGTCGAACCATGAATATCCCAAGATTTGCTATCTGGATTTTTCTCTACAAGATTCCTATATGTTTCAGTGGTTTTATATTTACTATTTTGTGCTTCAAGCTTCTCTTTGATTATTTTACGACGTTGATCTATTTTCGCTAAAATATCAGTGCTTACATCAGGTAAGTCTAAACCTGCAATGGCGTTTGCTCCTTTTTCAGATCCAACAAAGAGAACATATCCATCATTTACTGGTGAGAGAGATAGATCGAATGTATTATCTGTTGGGTATGGCTCAAGGTCCATAAGATTGCAGAAACAAGTGGTGGCAATATCCAGACAATCCGCTCCAATCAATAGTGTGTTCTCTCTTGCTGCAATATAATGGGCATCTTTGTAGTCGGGATCATCTTTGAATACATTGTCCCAGATTTTTATCGCTTTCAAATCGCATTGCTTTAATCCAATAACGACCTTGGGTTCTACTTTAAGATCCAGATAGCGCCATTCATCATTAAAATATTCAGCAACTTTTTTTCTGGCTTTAACAAATATGAATTTAGCTGGTTCTGCTGCTCGGATTGTGGGAAAATCATATGTCTTATATTCGTCTTCTGTAAGCAGTTTTAAACGAGCTCCCTCTGGAGTGTTTTCGAATCGATAGATACTACCCCAAGTTGAAAGCAATCTGGTAAATTCACCAATCTTATCGCCTGAAAGGAAGTACGCTGGCATAATACCCCCAGTTAAGTGATTTTCTTCACATGTGGAAAGTTAATTTTTTTTAAATAACTGTCAATCTATTTTATAGCATGGTTGCGTTTTAATTATTTAAAGTGCATTTTCGGATGTTACTCGATTAATATTTTAACTCGAAAAATTGGAATTATAATTTATGAATTGTTTGATTATATGATACTTTTGAAGGTTCTCTTTTATTTCACTTGTGGAAATTTGTCATTTCTTTATCTTTGCTCCGAATGTACTAAGTTGGAGGTGTATATTGGAAAAAACTATTATGGATGAGGCTGCAATTGCCAGAAGTCTAGAGAGAATTTCAAGCCAAATCTTTGAAAACAACCCGAATATTAAGAAATTAGCTATTGTTGGAATCAGAGAAAGAGGTGATGATTTAGCTAAGAGAATATTAAAAATCGTTGAAACTCATTGCAATGAAAAACCTGCATTCGGTCAGGTTGATATTACTCTTTATCGAGATGACTTCCGTGAGCTTACAGATATTCCTGTGACAAAGGGTTCTGAATTTAGATTTAATCCCAAAGACATGGTTGTCATTCTCGTCGATGATGTGTTATATACTGGAAGGACTGTTCGGTCTGCAATTGACGTTATACTCGACTTTGGAAGACCTCGCAGCATTCAGCTTGCGGTTCTTATCGATCGAGGAGGACGTGAACTCCCAATTTGTCCAGATTACGTAGGTTTGTCGGTTCAACTTAGGGTTGACGAATATGTACAGGTTCTTACCGCTGAAACAGACGGTATGGATCAAGTTTTACTGAGATTAAGGAAGAAATAATAGTCCATTATTGGGGGTAGGATGACCTTTGAACACAAGAGTCTTATTGGATTGAGGGAGATTTCTGCTGATGAGATAATGTTTCTTCTCGATGAAGCGAAAGCATTTAGAAATATACTTGACCGAGAGATAAAAAAAGTTCCTACATTACGATGGTTGACCGTTGTTAACCTTTTTTATGAACCTTCAACTCGAACCCGGATTTCCTTTGAACTTGCTGAGAAGCGATTATCCGCTGATGTTGTTAATTTTTCAATAACTGGATCGAGTGTATCTAAAGGCGAATCACTTAGAGATACAATTAATAACATTTTAGCAATGAAAGTTGATATGGTTGTTGTTCGACATTCCAGTGTTGGTGCTGCATATTACATTGCAAGAGAATGCGATGTTCCAGTGATTAATGCCGGAGATGGCACTAACGAGCATCCAACTCAGGCTTTATTAGATTTATTTACAATAAATCAGAGATTTGGTTATTTCAGAGGTCTTAGAGTTGTAATCGTCGGTGATATTCGGCACTCGAGAGTTGCTCGAAGTGACATATGGGGACTAAAGAAGTTAGGTGCATCTGTCGCAATATGCGGACCCAGAACTCTTTTACCTCAGAATTGCGATGTTTTTGGTGTTGATGTTTATACCGATCTCGAGGAGGCACTTTCAGGTGCTAATGTTGTTAATGTTTTACGTCTACAGTTTGAAAGACAAAAAGCCGGATATATCCCTTCGATTAGAGAATACAGAAAGAAATGGGGTTTAACATCGGAAAGAGTTGCTTTTTTAGACCCAGACCATGCTATAATGCATCCAGGTCCTATGAATAGAGGAGTGGAAATCGATCCTGATGTTGCCGATTCTGAGGAGTCGGTTATTCTTCCGCAAGTAACAAACGGTGTAGCTGTTCGAATGGCTGTATTGTTTACTCTTGCCAGTAAAATTAAGAAGTAGGGGAGTTTTTGGTTTTGAGTGTTCTCTTCATTTATTTTGAATTAATATTTAATGTTACTTTTGGAGATTCTAATGGATTTTTTTAATGTAACAGGCAGAACTCCACTTAATGGTCAGATTGAAATTTTCGCAGCTAAAAACGCGATTTTACCTATGATTGCTGCTTCTATATTATGCAAAAATGGTTCTGTTGTGCTGAATAATATTCCCGATATTCTAGATGTTCGTGTCATGATTAAGGTTGTTGAAAGACTTGGCGCTGAGATTATTTTCGATAGTGATAACAATAAACTCTCCATTAATGCTTCAAATTTAAAATCGGTCGAAGCTCCATACGAACTTGTCAGTAAAATGCGTGCAAGCTTTATGGTTCTTGGACCTCTTCTGGCTAAGTATGGTGAGGCTAAGGTTTCACAACCTGGAGGATGTGCCATTGGTGCAAGACCCATCGATCAACATATAAGAGGATTCGCTAAACTCGGTGCTGTAGTTACAGATGAACATGGGTACATAGTTGCAAGGTCTGAAGGGAAATTAATTGGAGGTGATTTATATTTTGACAGACCATCCCATACGGGCACTGAGAATATTATAATGTCTGCAGTTCTCGCAAAGGGTGAAACAAAGATAATTAATGCTGCACAAGATCCTGAAATTGTCGACTTTGCAAATATGCTAAATCTAATGGGGGCTAAAGTTAGTGGAACTGGTACCTCGACTGTAACGATAGAGGGTGTGGAATCTCTTCACGGCGTTGATTACACCCCGATTGGCGATCGCCTCGAAGCTGGAACCTATCTTTTTGGTGTGATGTCCACTGGAGGAACTATTAAAGTAAATGGGATTAAACCAGAATTCCTGAAAGTTCCGATTTTAAAAATCTCTGAAATGGGTGGTGATTTCAAGATGGGTAAGGATTGGATTCGATTAAAAGCACCGAAAAGTACTAAGTCGGTGAATATAATTACCGATCCATATCCAGGATTTCCTACGGATTTGCAACCAATGGTTATGGCTTCGCTTTGCACAGCTGAGGGAGTGGGTGTGATTTGGGAGAGAGTGTTTGAGAACAGGTTCATCCATGTTATGGAATTTAATCGACTGGGTGCGAATATAAGAATATCAGGCGATAGAGCTACGATTATAGGTAATTGGAAACTTGAAGGAACAACAATCATGTGTTCCGATATAAGAGCTGGAGCCGGATTGCTCATTGCAGCGATGGCTTCAAATGGCAATACAAAATTAAAGAGAGTGTATCACATAGATCGAGGATACCAGCGTCTCGAGGAGAAGTTCAATACTCTCGGTGCAAAAATTCAAAGGTTAAGCGAATAAATTATTGTATTATAGGTTAGTTTATAGAGTTAATTGCTTGTATTATCTGCGGAAATAATAACAAAATCATCAGCTTCCCATCGGTGAGGAGGTTCCAATTGCATCCATTGTTGTTTGATAACCTTTTCAGGCACAATCCTTATTCTATCAATGTTTTGCCTAAGGGAAACTTCTAATGGTATGTCAAAATAGATTATTTTAATTTTATAATTGTGTTTTCTCCCGATTTCGCATATAGCTACTCTTGATTGACTGGTTAATGATGTTGCATCCCAAATAACCGATTTATTTTGACTAAGCGTCTTTTGAAGTTCTGCAATACAAAATCTATAAGCTAAGCTGCTTTGCGTAGGATCCACGGGATTAAGAGAGAATTGTCCTCTAACTCGATCCATGCATATATAAGCATATTCGGGAAGATTCCTCCTAATATATGTTGTTTTTCCACATCCTGCGATTCCTATGGTTAAAGCTAACACTTTACTTTTATCATATGTTATTTGATTATTAGTAAAACTATATTTTACATTACAATGCGATGCTATTTCTGTAAATTTCACGATATAATTTTTTACTGTTGGACTTATTTTATTATCAATCATGTTCAATGTATTATTAGCATATTTACTAAGGAGTTTTGGAGAAATATCTAAACAGATTAATTCTGTGTTGTATTTTCCCGAAATAATATCAGGTAACCACCATAAAAGCCTATATGCTTCTAACCTTGTGGTTGATGAGAATTTACAGCTTAGTATCGATTCACGTGCTTTATAATGCAATATTCGAGTTTTCCAAGGATCGCCTATTGCGGAAAAGCCTTTATTAAACGCTTTTTCTATTTCAATCTCTGAAACCACTTTTAATTGAATTATTGCATTAAAGTATTGTATATTTGTTTTATAAATACTATCATGAAATCACTATTCTTTTTTCAATGGTCGCGTCATAAGTTCAATAACAGTTTTTGCAGGGGACTTATTTTCCCATAGTATTTGGTGAATTGCGGAGGTTATTGGCAACTCTACTGAATAGCGTTTTGCAAGAGTTAATGCACCTTCAGTTGAAAATACTCCTTCTGCAATTTGTGTCATTGAATCGAGGACTTCCTGCGGTTTTTCTCCTTGTCCAATTCTGAAGCCAAAAGTAAAATTTCTGCTTTTAGGACTTGTGCATGTGAGAACCATATCCCCAAGCCCAGATATTCCAAAAAGGGTTTCTTTTTTAGCACCCATCTTTTTCCCAAGCCTAACAAGTTCGGAAAGTCCACGGGTTATTAATCCTGCACGAGCATTCTCTCCCAATTTCATACCAATACTAATACCGGTTGCAATAGCGATTATATTTTTTAGTGCTCCACCCAGCGAAACTCCCAGTGGATCGTTGTTTGTGTATACTCTTAAGGTTTCATCTGAGACGATCTTTTGAATTCTGTTATAAATATCGCTCGAACTTGAAGCGCACACAATTACCGTGGGTTTCTGATGCGCTAATTCATTTGCAAATGTGGGACCTGAGAGTACTCCACATCTATTATCGCCAAATTTCCCTGATAGAATTTGTATTGGAAAGCGAATTTTTTTCCTTTCAATACCTTTGCTTAAGGAAATGTGAATAGCTTTAGACGAGACATATTTGTGCGATAAATCGACAATATTGCTTAAAAACTGAGTGGGTACAGCCCAGAAAACCAGTTCTTTGTTCTTAAGAGCTTTTTGAAGTTCATTGGTTGGTGTTATTGATCGGGGAACAACTGCTTCAGGTAGATATATTCTATTTTCCCGGAATTCTAATATTGATTCTGCGACATTACTTTCGTAACACCATAGGTCAAGCCAATGCCCTAGACGACCAAGGTGAATAGCAAAAGCTGTTCCCCATGCTCCAGCACCAATTATTGCAGTTCTATTCTTCGCTTTCATTTGAGATTAACTCTTTCAGTTGAGCGTCATTTTTTAATGGATCAAGTTCAGGATCTTCTCTTGCCATTTCTTTATAGGCATCATCTAATTCAATTGCTTGTATTATTTCTTCTATAGCAGCTTCTCTATCATTTTTCGCAAGCATAATAAGTCCTCGATAATAATGTGCAATGCCTAATTCAGGATAGATAGTTAGTGCTGAGTCGATAGCCCATAGCGCACTGTCCTGTTGGTTAAGTTTATAATAGGCAACACCTAGTTGAGTAAAGCTAATGGGTTCATTGGGTTGTTTATTAATAAACTCAAGTGCTGCTCTTTTAGTGCTATCATACCACTCAAGATGGTTGAAGATAATCATTTGGTTTAAGTAAAGACTAAGATATTCAGGATCATATTGTAAAGCATTTCTTATTGCTTTAATTGCTTGTTTGTATTCACCAGCGATATCGTATGTGATTGCCAACGAATTGTATAAAAATGCATTTTCACTGTCCCGTTGAATAGCTTGATTAAATGCCACAAGAGCCATTTTAAAATTGTCATTTCTTCTATATAGTTGCGCCATATATACCCACGGATCCGGATTGTGTGGTGAGAGTTCTGCTGCTTTATTATAGCAGATAATTGCAAGAGAATCGTCGCCCAACATATCATATGTTATGCCCATATTAAACCATGTAGCACCAAGGTTCGGTGCAATTTCGAGGGCTTTTTGCCACATTTCGATTGCACCCTCAAGATCACCTTCTTCGAATAATTTCTGTGCTTCATTAAATTCCTCGGGTGGTTTCTTAGAATCCTCGATTGCAAAAATTGACGTTAATAAGAGCAAAATTGTTATAAATATTAGTCTCATTTGTATTCCTTTCATACAGTTTTGATGCTATAATATTTTTTGGTTAAATGGCTTTTTATTTTGAGTTATTTTTTTTCAATAAGTCTGAATTCCACACGTCTGTTTAATGCTCTTCCTTCCTCTGTTTCATTATCAGCAATTGCCACACGTTCACCAAAATTAATTACTGAAATTTTTTCAGGATTAACCCCCTTTTCTTCGAGCCATTTATCAACTGCACGTGCTCGCCGTGCTGAAAGTTTTAGATTAAAGTCATCTGTTCCTATGGAATCTGTATGACCTGAAATTTCTATAAAAAGATATTCATTTTCTTTCAGAATTCTAACAAGCATTTCCAATTCCGGATTAAATTCTGTTTTAATTTCCCATTTGTTAAACTCGAAATAAATATTCTTAGCTTCAAACATTAAATTAAAATCAAACGGTTTCATTCTTATGTCAAACACAATTGGTGTATCTTCAGGTGTAATCTGCAGATTCAATTTTGCTTGAAAAGTATCAAAATCCTCACAAAAAGCGGTGAGTGAATATATTTGATCCGAGAAAGTCTGTATCGAATATCTGCCTGTAACACTATCTGAAATTGTAGATCCTGCATTTTCATCTAATGAACTTGAAATGGTTATTTTAACAGGTAGAGGGTTGTCGAGAGTATCCGAAACATTACCTCGTATATATAATGGGAATTTGGGTCGAAGTTCCTTCGGTAGCTCAACCCGGAAAATATCGGTACCACCAAATGTATTGTATCCTGCTGATGAAAAATAAGCATAGTGTCCATCTGCTTGAACTGTGTAATAGGCATCCCAAAATATGGTATTCAACTCTTTTCCAAGATTTTTCGGCTTTTCCCAATTTGTCCATGTATTGTCGAGTCGGCGAGTAACAAACATATCTCCGTTTCCAAGGTTGGGATGACCACTCGATGAAAAGTAAAGAGTAATTGCGTCGGGGGCTAAAAATGGGGTACCATCAACTCCGGGGGTATTTATTTGACTGCCGAGGTTCAACGGTTTGCTGAAAACTCCTTCATCATCCATGAAGGAAATATAGATATCCAAATCACCGAATCCGTCGACACGTTCAAGCGCATATAGTAACGTTTTCCCATCTCTAGATATTGTGGCGCTGATAAATTTATTCTCGGTGCTATATCCTTTAATTTTTATGGTTTTGGGGAATGTCCAACCGCTTTTAGTTCGATTAGATACGGAAAATCCTAGGGATTTAATACCATGTTTATCATAAGTGCCTAATAGCAGAAGTGAATTTCCATTGTTAAAGATTGATAAAATGGCATCTGCATATTTCGTATTCAAGGATATTATAGAATTTCTTTTTGTCCATTTTTGTGATATATTTAGAGACGAATTGTAAATGTCCTGATCGCGGTTTTTCCTGTTCTCTAAAACAAAGAACAAATTTTTACCATCAGGACTTATTGCGGGTAGAATCTCATTGTCTTTTGAGTTGATTTCCTCAGACAGTCGATGAGCATAATAACCGTATTCCGGAGCGGAAGTAATAGAGGCGAGTTCTTTCCACCAGTATGAAAATTTCTCATCTTTTTTTTCGAGTATTCTAAAAACTCGAGTGGCTTTATCCCAATCTTTTAATGCGATATAACATTTAGCGAGAGTTGGTAATACAAGTGTTGAGTCGTTTTTAGTTATGTCCGAAGTGGAAAGCCAATTTTCTATCTGAACAGCAGCTTCTGTGAATTCTCCACGACTGATTATCTGTTGAATTTGTTTAGGAACGATCGATCTGGGTATAGTTATTTCTTTCTTAGGTTTTCCAGCACAATCTATGGAAATTAATACCAATAATATGTAAATAATATATCTAATATGTTTCATGAGAAACTATCCGTTTTTATGTTAAACTTATATACTTCTTCGAGAAGAGCTGACATTAGGGCTACTGCATTTTCAATGTCGGATTTTCTCACAATGCTTTGAGCTGAGTGGAGATATCGCACAGGAATTGATAGAGCAGCATTAATAACTCCTCTCCGAGATATTTGAATTACAGTAGCATCAGTGCCACCGAATCTTTTTGCAATCAATTGATATTTAATATTTCTTTTTGTTGCAATTTCCGATAGAAAATTTATCCATTTTCGGTTGGCAATAAAAGTCCGGTCGGAAAGCCTTAATTCTGGTCCTTGTCCTTGCTTTGCTAATTTCTTGTGTTCTGGAACGCCCGGCAAATCGTTAGACAATGTACCTTCAAGAGAGATACCTAACTGTGGAGCTATAGTATATGCTGGTGTATATGCACCTCTTAGACCTCTTTCTTCTTGAACAGTTCCAACTAAAAAGAGATCGCAATTTATTTCTTTTGCCATCTTTGCAGATTCAAGCATAATAAATAAGCCTACTCTATCGTCGAAAGCTTTGCCGATAAATGAAAACTCCGTTTCAATACAATCTCCTTCAAAAGTCACGATATCACCTATTGAAATGTTTTCCAGCACAGTTTTGTTATCGAGACCAGTATCGATAAAACAATCTTCTATAGAAGTTGATTTACTTTCGGATTCGGTTTTATCCCTTGTAATATGGGGTGGTATAGAACCAACAACACCAACAATTGGACGTTTTCCCCAGATTATAAGTCTTTCTGCATAGAATACTTTCGGGTCGATACCTCCAAGTGGAATTACTCTTATAAAGCCTTCTTTGTCGATGTAATTGACGATAAAGGCAACCTCATCCATATGTGCGTCGATCATTAATTTTGAACCGATCCCGGGGATATGCGCAATAACATTTCCCATTGGGTCAATGCTTATTTCATCTGTTAGGTTTTTAAACTCCCTAATCATTATTGTTCTGATTTTCTCCTCATAGCCGGGAGCACCAGGTTCGTCAGAAAGTTCTTTGAGAAGCTTCCAATTCATTTGTTCCTTTTCAAAGCTTAATGATTAATTAATCTTTAATCCAATCTAAGTTATCTAATAAAATATAAAAGTTTTTAAAAAAAATCTACATTTAATAATGATTTTGGAAAAATTTTTCAGGCAAAATAAGGCTGCTTGAGCATTAAGAAGGATAGGAAATGATTACGTTAATTCATTATTAGAAGTGGACTTATCGAGATGATAGACTGTTGAATGCATGTTTATACGTTGTTTAACGATATAATTGCTTAATTTTGATATTTGAATGCCATAAAAAGTTGAAGATATAACTGTTTTTCCCATAGGGAACGGGTAATGTATATTGTCATATATTAGGTATGGTATTAAGTTAATAATGATAAATTATATTATTCACATTTATGTTTATTAAGAAGCATAATAATAATTTATTTTATACGAATAAATAAGTAATTGCAATGAATTATATTTTTCATTTATATTTTGTATGTTTTTTAGACTAAATTTATAGTTTAATTTCGGAGGGGGAGGGATTCGAACCCTCGGTCCCCAAAGGGGACAACGGTTTTCGAGACCGTCCCGTTCGACCGCTCCGGCACCCCTCCTATTAGATTGATTAACATATTGAATGAAATTACAATCTAAATGTCTTTAAATAGACCTCCAGTATGTGATTAAAGTGAATTAGTAAAACCTACATTTAATGAAAAATCGGAGAGGGAGGGATTCGAACCCTCGGTTCCGGTTTTGCCGGAACACACGATTTCCAATCGTGCCCCTTCAGCCAGGCTCGGGCACCTCTCCAAGTTCATAATAAATATCCTCTATGTTTTTGAATGTCAAGGCTATTTACAATATAATCGTTAGGATTTATAAAAACTAATTTTGTATGTTAAAAGGTGATTATAAGATCGAGGATTAATCAATCGTTATTTTCAATATTGCTTTCTGAGGTGTGCTGTTTCTCTTTTATAATTCCATGTTCTATAATTTTTTCTGTTAGAATAATGGCTGACTTTTCATTAACAGAATCTATTGTGGTTTTTAGGAATACATATAAAGGGGTTATTTTTTCTACAAGCCAATGTTCACCATTATAATAGACTGTATCTCCCACCTTAACGAGGTTTTTAGCTATCAAACCATAACCGAAAACATAACTTCTGGTAATTGGTAGAATTGCCAAAACAATTACAATTAGTGCAAAAATAAATATGGACAAAGCAAGAACTTCAGTAGGTCCAGGGATTAGTAAAATAAATCCAAGAATAAAAAGCAGAGAGATAAAGACCTTAAGAACTAGTTTTATCTGCTGTAATGCTTCTATTGGGATTGCCAGATGTTCAGGATTTTTTTGATAATGACGAAATATTATTTCAACGATCCTAAGTGATAATCTTGCAAAGAAAGTGAAAACAATAGCTAATAAAACATATCCAGCAAATTTGAGAAGGAAAATACCCACTTTTTGAAGTATGTCTAATACTACAGTAATAGCTTTGCTTGCCAATTCATGAGTACCGGGATACGATGAAAAAATAAACATTAATAAAACGTAAAAAAGTATGATTATTAGTATGATTTTAAGCCATTTTACGATATTTATTAATAAAAGAACTTCATCTCTTGCTGGGAAAATGGTTAGTTTGCCAATTCTGAAATCCTTGATAAAATGACCTTCTTGATGGATTATTGTTCGTACAAGTTTCTTAGAAATCTTATTTAAAATAAAAACAAGAAAGACAAAGATAATTGGTGATATAAATAGAAGAATAAGTTTGTAAACGTTTCGTGAAAGAGTTATTTTTGGTTTTTCCTTTTCTGTTTTGATGTGTTGAACAGCTCTTGCTATTAACCTGATAATCATAATATCTTGATCAAAATTATCGGATATTCTAACTTTAAATAAAAGGGAATCAGAAAGATACACAGCGAAAGTATCTTCACCCAAACGTTCTATTTCCAGCAAACTATCACAAGCTCCAGAAGATATTAATGAATCGTATGCTTCGTCGGTAACGTGTGAAAATAGAGTGGAATCAATTGCACAAACTGTATCGTTTTTGATTACAAGGTATTCGGTTGCAAAGATCGGGGAAGGGAATATAACAGAAAAGATATTAAAATAAGTAATACCATTTGCGTATGAAACAGTGAGTGAAATCCATACGATGAATAAAATTGAAATGAGAAAATTTCTCTTTATAGTTTTCATATGTTTATCATGAATTTATTAATCGGATTAACCGTAAATCCTTTCGATATTGCTTCATTTTTTTTGTGCATACCCAGAAAGTAAGTATAGACTCAAAATAAATTCAGATTGAGGATTATTGTCTAATACTATTATTAATATGATGAAAAAATTACTTGCCGCTGCTTATCTTAAATTGTATAGGTTGCTCCCATTTAACCCGAACCTTCCGATCTCTCTGGTATGCTGGAGAAAATTTCCATTGGTATATTGCTTGTAAAGCAGCATTTTCGAAAATACCTTCTGGTCTAGCTAATTTTATAGTTGCACTACCTTTAAGAACTGTTCCATTAGTATCTATGGTAAATCTCACAACTACAACACCCTCAAGTCCGGATTTCCTTGCCAGCTCAGGATAAACGGGTATAGGACGTTTAACTAATTCTGGTTTTACTTCAACTTTAATGTAGGGGAACACTTCCATATCTTCAGGTGGAGGAGGTGGTGGTTTTTCTGGGATCAATTCCGAAATAATTTGCTGAGTGTCAGCTTCTTCCTCCGGGTCAGCTTCGATAACCTCTGCTATGTGCGATTTTAGTTGTTCAGTTTTTTCAATCTCCTGTTTGGTTATAGGCACATTCTCAACATTTATTGCAACCTGATATTCAAAATTTTTAAGAGCCTTAACTTTAAATTCCGGGAAAACTACGGCAATTAGAATTAGACTAAGCAGAGTAATAATAATAGCTTTTCTTCGAATAAGTGGTAGCCAGTTTTTTAGGTCTGCCTTAGGATCTTCATACTTCATCCTGGCTCACCTCCTTCGGTGAGAGTAGCGAAATTAACGCGAAGTGCGTTGCTTTGTTTAAGTTCTTCAATAAGTTGTGCTACGATAGCGTATTTAACACGTGAATCAGCTCTCAGAGATACAATTGTCGCAGGATTTTCTGAAATCTTTTGAAGCATGACTGTATTAATATTCTCAAGAGTAACCATGACATCATCGACATTTATTTCCCCTCGGGCATTAATCCAAATATGAGTTATCATTCTCTTACGTTCAATTTTCTTGGTTGCTTTAGCGAGTGGTAATTCAACTTTCAATCCCTGATACTCTTTGAAAACAGTTACAGACATGAAAAAAATTAACAATAAAAAAACAATATCTGCAATAGAGGCTGTAGGGATTTTTGAAGAGCTTTTTGCTTTTGTTTTAATTTTCATATTTTACCTCATATACATAGACATCAATTATACATAAACTCAAAATGCTGGAGTAGCCAGAGAAATACTTTCCTTGAAGTCTGGATTCTCCTTTTTCAGATCGTTGAAAGCAAGTTTTATCTCATCTAAAACATCAACCATGAACCTATACTCGGCGTTTAGATCTATAATCAATGATATTACTAATTTAGGATTTTTTCTGAAATTTCTTTTAACAATTTCTTTTATCTCATTCAAACTGACAATGTCTTCTCGGATGAGCATTTCGCCTGCCGAATTAATAAAAATCGGCAAAATATCTTCTTTGTGTCTTTTTGTCTCTTCGCCAGGTGGTGGAAGCGTAAGACCAAGACCTTTATCGGGATCCATCGATGTAGTAACAAGGAAAAATATCAATAGAAGAAACACAATGTCAGCAAGTGAAGCTGTAGGAATTTCAGACTCTCTACTAAGAATTTTTTTCTTATGAATTCGTAGAGCCATATCATTTCTCCGCTTTCCTCAGTATATCCATTTCTATAAGATTTTCTACCAATTGATTTGCAGAATCCTCCATATCTATAACAATTCCATCAATAATTGAAACAAACCAGTTGTAGAAAAACTGCATTGGAATCGCAATAGCTAACCCCATAAATGTAGTAAGCAGAGCAACAGAAATACCTCCTGCGACTTCTGATGGGACAATGTCATTAGACCGAGCGATTTGATCGAAAGCAAGGATCATGCCCTGAACTGTTCCAAGAAATCCAAGCATTGGGGATATTGAGATTATTGTCGAAAGCCAAACCATACTTTTTTCCAAAAGACCCATCTGTATAGCTGCTTCATTTTCAATAGCATTTTCTGTGTATTCTAAACCACGATTAGCTTTTGATAAACCTGCGTGGAAAAGGGCAGAAACCGGTCCTCGAGTCTTCTCGCATATTTCAATGGCTTTTCTCATTCCATCTTTTTCTATAGTACTAAGAATTATTTTAAGGAATTTTTTTGAGTTGGTTCTTGCTCTTACTAGTAACCATAATTTTACTATGGCTATAACTAGTCCTATTATGAATAGAAATAAAAGAGGCCACCTCAAGAATCCAGTGTTATTAAAATATTGGACCATCGAAAATGCTCCTTTCTATATTGTTTTAAATTATTAGCTTAAATATCTTTCAAAATAAAGATATAAAAATTTTTATGTCAAATTGTTTTTAGGATAATCTAGGTTTCATCGATTAAGAATAATAATAGATTATTTTTATAACCAAGCTTTTAAAAAAAGTGAAATAGATTAGTACTTTTCTGAGACCCAAAAAACCTGATTCTATATTATTATATAAACTTTAAATTCCAAATTTTTAACTTTTAGATTTCCTATATCATATAAAAGTCGATAGTATCATATTGTTTTAAAAAATTTACAATAAATAAGAATATAATGAAGATGATAATATTGTTAACCTTTTGGAAGTTCAGTTTTATCGAAAATCTTATCGATAAGCCCGTATTCAAGGGCTTCCTCGGCTGTCAAAAAGTAGTTTCTATCTGCATCTTTACTAATTTTTTTAAGTGTTTGACCAGTGTGTTTTGCTAAAATTTCATTAAGTAAAATCTTAAGTCTTTGGTACTCCTTAGTATGAATTTCGATATCGCTAACCTGACCTTGAACACCACCCCACGGTTGGTGAATCATTATCCTTGCATTGGGAAGAGCCGATCTTTTCCCTTTTTCACCACCAGCAAGGAGAATTGCGCCCATCGATGCAGCCTGACCAATTGCAGTTGTGGAAATAGGAGCTCTCGAGAATTGCATTGTATCGTAAATAGCCAATCCCGAGGTTACATCACCACCTGGAGAATTTATATATAGAGATATTGGTTTATTAGGGTCCTCAGCCTCTAAAAATAAAATTTGAGCTACAACAAGGTTTGAGACCATATCGTTTATCATAGTTCCCAAAATTATTATTCGATCCTTTAGAAGTCGGGAGAATATATCGTATGCTCTTTCACCTCTTGCAGTTTGCTCAACTACTATTGGAACTAACTGGTCTATAATACGTTCATAATAGGATTTAACATCGTATAATAGCTTTTCAATATTCATTTCGCCTCCTTTGTGACCAAACTAATTTGCTATATAATTACGAAACTGCAAGGGATTTCCGTATAGGATTCTTATTACGGTCGATAAAAATTTATATCTGTTTGTAAAATAGTAGATAACAGAATTTTTTTTAAAAAAATGTCCTTGACAATGAGGAAAATACACCTAATTATAGTGTATAAATATGGGGAAAGATGGGGAGAAGTGGTAAGTAGCTGTAATGCATAGAAATAAAATGCAAGTCTTAAAGGGGTTTTGGGCTTAACATGTTTGCAGGCAGGTATATACATAAAATTGATGAAAAAGGAAGAATAGCTCTTCCTGCAAAAATGATGAAGGCTGGTATAGGTTTAGGGTATACTGAGTTCGTTATTACCAAAGGTATAGGAAAATGTCTCTCAATTTTCCCTGCTAATAAATTTGAGGAATTCATCAATAATTTTGATCCATCTTATCTTTCCTTTGAGGATGGATTGAATTTTTACCGAGAATTTGCGTCGTGGGCTCATTATACAAGCGTTGATACTCAAGGCAGAATTCTTATTCCGCAGATTTTGCAAGAAGAAAGCAATATTAGAGATGAGACTTTAATCCTCGGTGTTGTGGATTGGATAGAAGTTTGGGATCCGAAGAAATATTCAGAATTTAAAGAGAAAAGTAAGACAGATTATGATTCAGGAGCCAAAATGTTCTTTGGTTCGCTAATCCGAGGAAAACGAGCAAAAAATGCAAACTCAGAGACATCAGAGCGTTCTGACGGATAAGGTTCTTGAGTATTTATTAACTAAAAAGGACGGTATATACATCGATGCTACATTGGGGGACGGCGGTTACACCGAAAAGATACTCGAAAGTCTGGATTCGAATGGAAGAGTTATTGGAATTGATTTGGACCCTTTGGCATTAATAAACTCAAAAACAAGACTAAAAAAATATGGGAAGCGAATTCAAATAATTAGAGGAAATTTCGTCGAGGTTGAAAGAATTGTGAGAGAAGAAGTTGATGTAAAATATGTCGATGGGGTTGTATTCGATATTGGACTTCGAAATGAACATGTTGAAGATCCCAAGCGAGGATTTTCGTTCAAGCGTAAGGGTCCATTGGATATGCGTTTTGATATCGATCAAAAAAAGTCCGCTTTTACTGTTGTGAATAAATATCCTGCCGATAAGCTTTCGCAGATTTTTAAAAACTATTGCGATTTAAGAGAAGCTAATAAACTCATTTTTAATATTCTCAAAGCAAGGAGCATTTCACCGATCGGAGATACTTTAAAATTCACGGAAATAGTTATGATTTCATACCCAAAAAAACTGTGGAAGGATGTAATCCCTAGAATTTTTCAGGCTATAAGAATAGAAGTTAATAATGAATACGAAAACCTTAAATCAGGTCTATACGGAGCTGTTAAGATATTAAAAACTGGTGGACGAGTAGTAGTAATAAGTTATCACTCAGGAGAAGATAGAATAGTCAAGAATTATTTCTTGCAAGAATCCAAAGACTGCATTTGTCCGCCAAGGATGCCTGTTTGTAGATGTGGTCATAGGAGGACATTAAAAGTTTTAACCAAAAAGCCATTAATTTCTCGAGCGGATGAGATAGAGAAAAATCCTCGAGCGAGATCCGCACGCCTTCGAGCCGCAGAAAAAGTTGAGGTGTTGCAATGAATGGTTTGATAAAAATTACACCTGTAACAATTAAATATTCGAAGGTTTTATTGTTAGTTCTTGTTATATGTGTTCTAGCAATATTTATGGTTTGGGAACGTAGTAGAATGATGACATTGTGCAGAGATATTTCTCAACAGGAAGAAGAACTTGCAGTATTACGAACTACGAATGTAGAATTAGAAACGCAAATAGCGGGTCTCGCCTCGAGGGGAAGAATAGAAGGTTTGGCTAAGGAATTCCGAAATATGGAATTCACCTCTCCAGAAAATCTTATTATTGTTAAAATCCTATCTGATGATAAGGATAAAACATGCAATTATGCTGGTCTTGGGAAATTACTGAAATTTTTAGGTGGAAAATCATTACCAAAAAATGACAATAATGTCAATATAAATGGAGAAGAATTGTTTGGCAATATATAAAGTAGCAGGGAGTGATCGAGATAATGATTGCTTCAAAAAAAAGCGATCAGTTAGTGGGGATTATTATCGTTTGGGCTATATTAGTAATAGTTCTGATTTCAAAGCTTGTGGCAATTCAGATTTTTTCCGTGGATTTATACAAAAATCTTGCGAAAGTTCAGCAATTAAGAAAAAAGCCTGCCCCAGCTCCTAGAGGAAATATATTCGATCGTAACGGAATTCCATTGGCAATTAACAACCTTTTCTACGACATACATGCCGATCCAACCTGCATTATTGATACAAATTATGTGGATTCTATTCTTTGCAGAATTTTTCGAAAACCTATCGGTTTTTATGGGGACAAAATAAATACAGGGCAGAAAAAGTATTTTGTTTATATCGAGCGTACAGTTCCTCCTGAACTTGGATTGGAGGTTAAAGAATCTCAACTCCCAGGGATTTTTGTTATTCCAAAGTTTAGCCGTATTTATCCACAAGGAAAAGTCGGATCATCGGTTATTGGTTTTGTTGATACCGATGGTAAAGGGTTGGAAGGATTAGAATTATACTATGACGAAAAACTTTCCGGGAAATCTTCGGAAAGAATAATAGTAATCGATGCAATCGGTAGAACATATCCTCTCCCAGAGAATGCGAAAGAACCAACTGTTCCGGGTAATGATCTCTATACAACAATCGATATTAGGCTTCAAGAGTTGGTTGAAAGGGAGTTGGAGCGAGCAGTAGAAAAAAACAAAGCTGATGCTGCAACAGCAATTTTTTTAGACCCACTAACAGGGAAAATTCTCTCTAAGGCTTCTTTTCCGAATTATGATCCCAACAAGCCAAATGAATATCCTGAAGATCACCGAAGAAACCGAGCTATTACAGATGTATTCGAACCGGGTTCAATGTTCAAAATTGTTACGATGAGCGCAGCATTAACTGAAAACAAGATCGAGCTTGGGGATACAATAGACGCGGGTCTGGGAATATGTCAGTTCGATAGCCGTGAAGTAGAAGATGTTAAACCAATGGGTTTAATCACAGCAGCAGAAGTTCTCATCTATTCAAGTAACATTGGAATAGTTAAGATAGCTCAAAAACTTACAAAAAAAACTCTCTATAAATACG
Source organism: bacterium (assembly GCA_030613005.1). Taxonomy (GTDB): domain Bacteria; phylum UBP14; class UBA6098; order B30-G16; family B30-G16; genus JAUWMV01. The sequence continues at coordinate 54,115 of JAUWMV010000001.1, forward strand.
CGAAGCGATTTGGGTTTGGAACAATCACTAACATCGATTTTCCGGGGGAAATGGATGGTGTTCTTCGTCCACCAGAGAAATGGAGTGCGACGACGATGTTAACTTTGCCCATGGGTTACGAGATTTCTTCCACCGCTTTGCAACTTTTACGAGCGTATGGAGTAATTGCTAATCACGGGAAATTAATGCAACCATTTATAGTTGAAGAGATCGTTAGTTTCGATAATCAGGTTGTTTTGAGGAGAGAACCAATTCTTGTAAGACAAGTCATCCCTGATTTTGTTGCGGATTCAATTCTTTTGGTATTAGGCGAAGTAGTTAACAGAGGAACAGGTAGGGCTGCCAAATCTCCTTTTATAAAAATTGCAGGTAAAACCGGAACTACTCATAAGTTTAGTGAGGATAATCGAAGGTATGATAAGAACAAATATTATTCCTCGTTTTTGGGAATAGCTCCAGTAGAGGACCCATATATAATAGGAATTGTTGTAGTAGATAATCCAAAGGCTGGTAGACATTATGGTGGTTCTGTGGCAGCTCCCGTTTTCAGATCTATCATTGAAAAAGCAATTAGCGCAGGTATATTTGCTTCCTCACGCTCACAGAAATTGACAATTAAATCCAATAATGAATACGAAATACATGTTCCTGATGTCAAAAATATGAATCCAAATCAAGCATTATCAATACTCAACGAAAGAGGACTGATTGGAAGATTATCTGGTGTTGGTGAATTTATTGTTGCACAACTACCATCTCCAAGAATAAAATTACGAAATAATGATACTGTTACTATTTATTTAGGAAACAATATGATTAACATTTTGGACTCTGTTTTGGTTCCCAATTTAACGAATTTATCTGTTAGAACTGCAATTAAAAAGCTTACCGAGATTGGGTTGGATTTCGAATTAAGCGGATATGGCAAAATTCGAGAGCAATTTCCTGAACCGTATGTTCAGGTGCCAAAAAATTTAAAGGTCAAATTAAAATGTCAGGACAAAGAATTATAACGATGTCGAAATTAATGAAAACAATATGTGATGTATTCGATAAAATTGCTCGAAGCTTGGACTGTAAAATTTCAGGCAAAATAATAGACTGTCCATTTATTGGTATCACAAGCGATTCTAGGGAAATCCAGCCGGGATTTATTTTCGTAGCTATAAAAGGGCTGACATACGATGGACATGATTTTATTTCTGATGCATTATCGAGGGGAGCAAAGGGGTTAATTGTTTCTCTCGAGTATTCAGAAATCTTTCAGGAAGTTCCGATTATTAAATGCAAAGATACAAGAGAAGCTCTGGCTCTTGGTTTGAAGGAATTATACGGTCGAATTCCAAAAAGAATAATAGGTGTAACAGGAACAAATGGGAAAACAACTGTAACGCATTTGCTATGGGAAATACTTACGAAATCGGAAGAAAAAGCAGGTTTGATCGGAACTCTCGGTTATATGTTCGAGGATAGATTTTATAAAAATTTACCAGTTACAACTCCCAACGCCGAATTACTATGGAAAATTTTATCTCAGATGAAAGAACACGAGATAGAAACTGTGGCAATGGAGGTGTCATCTCATGGGTTGTCACAGAAACGAGTTTGGGGAGTACCATTTGAAGTAGCAATATTTACTAATCTTTCTCAAGATCATCTCGACTATCATGGAGATATGGAATCATATTTAGATGCCAAATGTATCCTTTTCCGTAACCTACCAAAATCATCGCTATCGATTATTAATTCCGATGATGAAGTTTATGATGTTGTCGCACAATGTGTTCCCGGAGATATGTGGACATTCGGAATCCATAATAGTTCTGCCGATGTTATTGCAGAACAAATAGATACTGGGATATATGGAAGTAGATTTAAAGTTAAATCTCCATGGGGGAAATTCGATATTGCGACAGAATTAATTGGAGAATTTAATATTTACAATATTCTAGCCTCGATGACGACATCCCTTGCATTAGAGTATGAAGCGGAAATTATAATTAAAGCAATAGAGGAATTTAAAGCAATGAAGGGACGTGTTCAACTGGTCGATTTGGGGCAAGCTTTCGGCGTAATTATAGATTATGCACATACTCCTGAAGCATTACGAAATCTTCTTGTAACCATGAGAAGCATTACAAAAGGTCGAGTGATTGTTATTTTCGGTGCAGGTGGGGATCGAGATAAGATAAAGAGACCAGTAATGGGTAGAATCGCTACTCAATTCTCAGATTTTGCCGTGATTACATCCGATAATCCTCGATCCGAAAACCCATCGAATATTATAGAAATGATCGAGAAGGGAGTAGTTGAGGATAATTGGATAAGTATAACGAATCGAAAAGAAGCCATAAATTGGGCAATTAAAAAAGCCCGTCCAGGAGATATGGTAGTAATAGCAGGCAAGGGTCATGAGGACTATCAGATTTTGCGGAATAGGACAATTCATTTTGATGATTATGAGATAGCGAAGTCAGCTATAGAAGAACTTTGTTAATCTGTTTGATTAATAGGCTTTCGACATGATTTGGGGGTTATTTTGAAGCCAGAAAGGCTCACAAAAATATCGATACTTCTTTCTGGGAGATTATTTCCCAAAGACGCCGGTAATGTATACGTAAGGGGAGTTTCGAATGACTCCAGGACAATTAAGCCTGGAGAGTTGTTTTTTGCTTTAAAAGCTCTTCGAGATGGTCATAATTTTGTGAAGGACGCATTTGATAATGGTGCTGCTGCTGCAATTGTAGAAAGACAAATTCCCACAAAATTACCCCAGATAGTCGTTATCAATACGTTGGATTCACTAGGTGAATTTGGGAGAATCTACAGAAACCGCATTAATCCGAATGTTGTAGCGGTTACGGGTTCTGTGGGAAAAACAACTGCTAGGGAAATAATTGCAAGTGTACTAAGAACAAAGTTTAAAACTGTTAGTGCGAAAAACAATTATAATAATCTCATCGGTTTACCTTTAACGCTTTTGGACATGCCAGACGATTGCGAATTTGCCGTTGTAGAACTTGGGATAAACATGCCGGGTGAGATGATTCGTATGTCGGAAATATCTCAACCTAATGCAGCGGTAATAACCTCGGTAGCTCGAGTACACACTGAAAGGCTTGACAACATTAATAGAATCTTACATGAAAAACTTAAAATTACTTTCGCTATGGATCCAGAAGCACCATTATTTCTTAATACAGATTTTCCAAAATTGTCAAATATACGAAATTCAGTAGATCACCCCGTAATAACCTACGGAATTAATTCAGGTGATTATAGAGCAGTTGACTTGAATTTTGAGGATTGTAAGCCTGATTTTAAAGTTAAAGGTTATCCATTTAAGTTAAAAATGTTAGGTTACCAGTCTGTTTATGCAAGTTTGGCTGCAATTGCTGTGGGTGATTATTTCGATATACCATTTCCAAAAATTCAGGAAGTCCTAGAAGTTCAAGAAGCATTGCCTCATAGAATGCAACTTGTTAAACTTAATGGGATAAAAATCATTGATGATTCTTACAATGCTTGCCCTATTTCTGTCAAAGAAGCCTTGAATTGTTTAAATAAAATATCGGGAAATAGAAAAATCGCTGTATTAGGTGATATGTTGGAATTGGGTACTCATGAGAAGAAATCTCATGAAGATATCGGTGTATGGCTTTACGAGAATGATGTTGATATGGTGATTTTGTATGGTGATAGAATGAATTTTGCATCTGAGAAACTTCGGCAACTTAAATTCACAGGAGAACTTGTATACACAAAGGATTTTTCTTTCGCAAAACATAAACTGATTAATTACATACAATCAGATGATGTGATATTAATCAAAGGTTCAAACAAAATGGGAATGTCGAAAATTATTGATGCAATCAAAGATATTATGATTAATAAGACTTCAGAAAGGTAATTAGAGATGCTTTACGAACTGCTATATCCATTGGCATCAAATTATATTATTTTCAATTTATTGCGATACATTACTTTCCGAATCGCAATGGCAGCAACAACTAGCTTTCTGGTGTCGCTTATTCTTTGTGGTCCGATGATAAAATACCTTAAAAGAAAAAAGATCGAAAGCAAAATAAGAGAAGATGTTCCCAAAAGGCACCTTCAGAAACGAGGAACTCCTACAATGGGTGGCTTAGTTATTATAGGGGGCGTTATCGTCGGGACAGGTTTGTGGGCTAGAATCGATAATCCGTATGTGTTGATGGCGTTAATATCTTTAGTGTTAACTGGTGTCATGGGCTTTGTCGATGACTACATTAAAGATGTCGCTGGTGATCCGAAAGGTCTTTTGGCAAGATACAAACTGTATGGTCAAATACTCTTAGCGTTAGCAATTGCTTTAATGTTGTACACAGATCCTTTCAACATAAGCGTTGGGTTGCGCGATACTACTGAGCTTCCGTTTTTAAAAAATGTATATATAAATATGGGCATCGGTTATATTATTTTTTCTACATTCGTTATTGTAGCCTCCACAAATGCAGTAAATATAGTTGACGGATTGGACGGATTGGCAGCAGGACTCGTGGGTATTTTATCTGTAATGTTCACAGCAGTAGCTTATGTATCGGGACGTCAAGACTTTACGCAATATCTTAATATTGTATATTTACCCGGAACCGGGGAGTTGTCAATATTCTGCATTTCGATGGCTGGCGCTATCCTGGGTTTCCTGTGGTATAACACACATCCTGCACAAATTTTTATGGGGGATACTGGTGCGCTTTCAATGGGAGTTGCTTTAGGGGTAATTTCGGTGATGCTGAAGAAGGAATTTCTGTTGCTTATTGCTGGTGGTGTATTTGTCATTGAAGTCTTGACTGTGATTATGCAGGTTTCCTATTTCAAAGTTACCGGTGGCAAGAGAATTTTTAAGATTACCCCAATACATCATTCCTTTGAATTAAACGGATTGCATGAATCTAAGATTGTTGTCCGTTTCTGGATAGTGGGAATTATTTTTGCAATTTTAGGCTTAGTTTCCTTTAAGGTGAGATGATATGAAGAGGATTTCTATAATAGGATTAGGTCGAAGCGGTGAAGCAGCAGCAAAACTTGCGCAAAAGCATGGCTCTAGTGTTTTTGTTTCAGACTATGCTGATAATACCGAATTGAGAATTATTGCCAGTAGTTTAAAAAAATTAGGCATCGATGTTGAATTGGGTGAAAATTCGGATCGAATTCTTCAGTCGGATGAAATAGTTTTAAGCCCGGGCGTGCCACTCGATATACCAATTTTGGAAAAAGCCAAAATGGTAAATATTCCTATTATAGGTGAAGTTGAATTCGCTTTCTCGCTCGAGAAGGGAAGAATTGTGGCTGTAACGGGTTCAAACGGAAAGAGCACAACTGCTACATTAATTGCAAAAATGCTTGAAGATAGTGGGTTGAAGACTTTTCTGGCTGGTAATGTAGGGCTTCCTTACTCGACAATTGTAGAACAAACAAATACAGAAACGGTTACTGTACTTGAGATATCAAGCTTTCAACTCGAAACCATGATAAATTTTAATCCTTATGTGGCAATTCTTCTAAATCTAACTCCCGATCATTTGGATAGATATCCAACAGTCGAGGATTATTATAATGCAAAATTGGATATTTTCGACATGCAAAGAGATAACGATTACAGTGTTTTAAATTTCGATTTGGATTACGTTAAATCTCGGACCGAGCATTTAAAAAGTAAGAAACTGTATTTTTCTACGAAATATCATAAAACACCAGGATCATTTGTTTCCGGTGGAAATATTTATCGCAACAATGAAAAGGTTATTGCAGTAAATAATATCGAAATTCCGGGACCACACAATTTGTCTAACGCCTTAGCAGCAGTGGCAACAACAATTCCATTTGGTTTGCCTGTGAAATTTGTGGCTGAAGCTCTTGCAAAATTCAAGGGTTTAGAACACAGACTTGAGAGTTTTCTTGAATGGAATAATATATTATTTGTTAATGATTCAAAAGCTACTAATCCTGATTCTCTTCGTTTTGCACTCTTGTCTTTCTCAAGACCAATAATTCTTATCGCTGGTGGATATGATAAGGGCATGGATTTTTCTGGTCTTAGAGAGATTTTTGCGGAAAAGGTTAAGTCTGTTGTTTTCACAGGTGAAACAGCCGAGAAGTTATCTAAGCAATTAGGTAATACGGTACCTTCTCAGATTACAATCGGTGATTTTAAAGATGCGGTTCAATATGCAGTATCGATAGCCGAAAGCGGAGATATTGTAATTCTTTCTCCGGGTTGTGCAAGTTTCGATGCATTCAAAAATTTTGAACATAGGGGTAAAGTATTCAAAGAACATGTAAAAAATATCATAGCGGCCAAACAGTAATGTTGTCAATTGATCCTAAACTATTATTGGCAACGTTTATTCTAGTTCTTTTAGGAACGATAATGATCTATAGTGCATCATCTATTGTCAGCTACTTCAAGTATAATGATATGAATTTTGTTTTCAAAAAACAAGTTCTAAGGGTTCTGTTAAGTATTATTGCTTTGGCATTTGGTTTATTGATTAATTATAAAAGATGGGAAACATATTCAAATTATCTTTTGATTGGAGTGGGGGTATTACTCGTATTTACATTAATCCCAATTCTTGCAGGACAAGACGCAGTGAAGGGTGCACAACGATGGATACAGATTTTCGGAATAGCATCGATTCAACCCTCTGAATTTGCCAAGTTCGCTCTTATTGTATTTATCGCATCGAAATTGTCGTTAAAGAACTTTAAATGGACTAATTTTAATGATAGCGTTCTTCCATTGATTCTTCCAATTGCAGCGATATTACTATTGATACTTTTACAACCTAATATCGGGATGGTTGTCGGTTTAAGTCTTGTTGTTGGGTCGATATTTATATTAGGGAGAATACCAGTAAGATATGCAGTAATTATGCTAATGATTTTTATTACAGTGATGATTATCGTAATTATCGCCTTACCGTATGCTCAACAGAGAATTCTTGGTTTTGCTAATCCCACAGATCCGTATGACGAATCATATCAAATTAGACAATCTCTAATTACTATTGGCAGTGGAGGTGTTCTTGGAGTGGGTTTGGGTAAAAGCTTGCAAAAACTTTCCTTTCTCCCTGAAGCACATACAGAGTTCATATTTTCAATGGTTTGCAGTGAACTTGGATTAATCGGTGCATCGTTTGTATTAGTTCTTATAGGAATAATAGTGTGGCGTGGACTTAGAATATCCATTAGAGCACCCGATGATTTCGGAACTTATCTTGCCTTTGGTATTACCGCGGAAATTTTTTATTTCAGTGCAATAAATATTGCTGTTGTTACCAATCTAATTCCAACTACTGGAATACCATTACCTTTCATGAGCTTTGGCGGTTCGCAACTTTTCGTGCATATGTTTTGTATTGGAATATTGATGAATATAGCAATGACAATGAGAGATCCAATCGATTATAAATTAAAACTTTTGAAACAAACATGAGATATTTAATGGCAGGAGGAGGTACAGGTGGGCATATCCTCCCTGCAGTTAACATAGCCCGAGCAATCGAGGAAATAGACAAGGCTGCGATATTCCTTTTTATTGGAACAAAAAAAGGATTGGAAAAGGATGTAATTCCACGGAGAGGATATGATATTCGAATGATATCCGCTAGACCTTGGAACGGGTTGAAATCTGTGAAACCATTACGAGAATCAGTTTTAGAGGTAAAGTCGATAATTAAAGAATTTAAGCCTGATTGCGTTATTGGCACAGGAGGATATGTAAGTGCTCCGGTTGTTTTAGCAGCAAAATTAGCAAAAATTAAAGTTTTTATTCAAGAACAGAATTCGACTCCTGGTTTAGCTTCTAAATTAGGCTCGCTTTTTGCAGAAAAAATTTATCTGGGCTTCGAGGAATGCAAGGGAAAACTTTGGCGATCTGAAAATACGTTATTTACAGGTAATCCAATTTTCTCATCAAAAACAACAGTGGATACAAAGAACAGCAGGATTGCACTTGGATTAGACCCATCGATTAAAACTGTATTCGTTACCGGCGGAAGTCAAGGTTCTCAGGCAATTAATGATAATCTTATAGCAATGATAGATATGCTCGGTTTACCGGAGAATACTCAAATGTTATGGCAGTCTGGTCGCAACAATTATCAGCAGTTAAAGAAATACTTAGACAATAGAAATTATCCAATCGTAATTGAGGATTTTATTTATGATATGTTTACAGCCTATAATGCTAGTGATTTGGTTGTATGCAGAGCTGGAGCATTGACACTTGCTGAATTAGCACTCGAGGGTTTACCCGCGATACTCATTCCCTATCCTTATGCAAAGCACGACGAACAGAGAACCAATGCACAGGTTTTTATTGGAGGAGATGCTGCAATAATTTTAGAACAGAAAGATTTAACACCGGAGATTCTATATGCAAGTATCGATGATCTAATAACAAACGAGAAGCGTTTGAGTGAAATGTCGATGGGGATGAAGCAATTATCCAAACCGGACGCTGCTCAAATAATTGCAAAATCGATATACGACAATTTGTCGAATTTTGGAAAAACTATCGGGAGGAAAAAATGACTCCCAGTTCCGGATATATGTATCGCAAAATTAAGCTTCTTCATTTTGTGGGCATTGGAGGAAGCGGGATGAATGGTATTGCAGAGATATTGGTAAACCTGGGGTATAGTCTTACAGGTTCCGATTTGAGAAGGACCGACATAACAAAACATCTCGAATCTTTGGGTGTGAAAGTTTTCTACGACCACAAATCCGGAAATATTGGAAATGCAGACGTTTTGGTTATCTCCTCTGCAATAAATCCTGATAATCCTGAATTAATAATGGCTCGAGAGCGAGGAATTCCTGTTATCCGAAGAGCTGAGATGCTTGCGGAACTTATGCGTCAAAAATATGGTATAGCCGTTTCTGGCACTCATGGGAAGAGCACAACAACTTCTATCATAGGGGAAATATTAACCAAAGCCGGGTTAGATCCGACTGTTATTGTAGGAGGTAGAGTTGTTAACCTTGGTTCTAGTGCACAACTTGGAACTGGAGAATTTTTAGTTGCTGAAGCTGATGAGTTTGATAAGTCATTCTTACGTTTAACGCCTACTATTGCGGTTGTAACTAATATAGAGCGAGAACATATGGACTGCTATGTTGATATGGATGAATTAGTTAACTCATTCGTTGAATTTATGAATAAAGTTCCATTTTACGGTAGAGTAATCCTATGTATAGATGAGCCTATACTTCAAGAATTGCTCCCTAAAATTGAAAGGACAATTTTTACATATGGTTTCTCAACTCAAGCCGATATCAGAGCGGTTAAGGTTAATTTTAAAGAAGGAATGACTACGTTTGATGTTCTAACCGACGGTCAGTTCTTGGGAAGTATCCAAACAACTCAAGTAGGTTTTCACAATGTAAAGAATTCATTGGCTGCAATTGCAGTTAGCATCGATCTGGGTGTCGATTTTAAAGACATCCAGAGAGGATTAAAAGAATTTAAGGGAGTATTTAGAAGATTTCAGATCAAGGGAGAATTTGGCAATATACTTGTTGTCGACGATTTTGGGCATCATCCCACCGAGATAATTGCGACTCTTAAAGCGGCAAAGATGTCATACAATAGAAGAATTGTGGCGGTTTTCCAACCACATCTCTACACCAGAACAAGGGATTTTAATCTTGATTTCGGAAAATCATTTTTAGACAGTGACATTCTTGTGGTTACAGATGTTTATGGAGCAAGGGAAGAACCTATCCAAGGGATAACAGGCGAAATGATTGCCAGTGCTGCAAAGGAATATGGACATCGTCATGTTTTCTATGAACCAGATAAGCAAAAAATTCCTCAGCTGCTTATCGATATTACCGAGCCCAATGATCTTGTTTTGACGATAGGTGCTGGGAATGTGGGAAAAATTGCAGATGAATATATAGAACTTTTAAAAGAAAAGACGGGAAAGGAGAAGGATTAGATTAATCCATTTTTCTGAAATGAACACACAACACGAAATAACAGAAAAATTTGCAGCCATATGTGCAATCGAGGAAAATTATCCTCTTTCTATGCTCACGACATTTGAAATAGGTGGGCCTGCATCATTAGCAATATTTCCTGAAGATAGAAAACAGTTGCTTAATGTATTGGAGCTCATAAAATCCGTTAAGAAACCTTGGATAGTTATCGGACGAGGAAGCAACCTTCTAGTTTCCGATTCTGGATTCGATGGGATAGTATTAGTTCTCAGAGAAGGTCCGAAAAGAATGATTAAAGTTGATGATGAAATATGGAATTTCGAGTGTGGAGTGTTGTTATCAAACGCTATAACGCATTTAGCATATGAAGGTTATAGAGGATACGAGCCGTTAGCGGGAATTCCGGGTACTATTGGTGGCGCAGTGATTATGAACGCAGGTGCTTATGAAGTCTGGTTTGATGATAACCTAATAGAAGTTGAAATATGGTCTCCATACAATGGGATAAAGACAGTTAAACAGGAGGACTTTAAAGTCTCGTATCGTCATTTTAGGCTTTGCGAGTACGAAATTATTCTCTCGGCGACATTATTCTTTGAACCCGCTAAATCAAAGGAAGTTTTGGCAAATATCGAAAAATACCTTCAAATGCGAAAACACACCCAGCCACTCGGAGAAAAGTGTGCAGGATGCATTTTCAAGAATCCCAGGAATTCTCATGCGGGATTCCTGATCGAACAAGCCGACTTAAAAGGATCATCTATTGGAGATGCAACAATTTCAAATGCTCATTCAAATTTCATAATAAATAAAGGAGCAGCTTCCGCAAGAGATGTTTGGGAATTAATACAAATTATCAGAGAGAGAATTAAGAAGATATTCGAAATTGAATTGGAATTAGAAATAAAACTAATAGGAAATTTTGATGTGTAAAAACCTTAAAATAATGCTTGTATTCCTTGCAACAGTTGCTCTTGCAATGTGTTGGGCATTGAACAGCTCTTTCTTCAAACTCGATGAGATCAATATCTCTGGCAATACGAACCTTAATCGAGATGGGGTATTGCGAATTCTTAATATCGAATCGGGTCAGAATATTTTGTTGATGGACTTTATTGCAATGAGTAAAAAAATGGTAGCTCAAAACAGGATCGCGGAAGCTAAGGTGAATATGCACTGGCCAAATGGATTGAATATTTACATTAAAGATAAAATTGGCAAATATCTTCTCAATGTCGGTGATATTTGGTACTTGACATCTGAGGGAATAGTTTTACCAAAATCAGAACTCAAAGGTATAATCGATAAGCCTATAATCATACCTATTGAAAGTTGCAATATTAAAGAACAGACTAAATTAGAATACGAATCGATTGTTCGATCATTAGAGTTCCTAAATTACTTATCTGAAAATAATTCTTATGTACTGGATATTATTTCTGAAGTGATGTCCCCTTCTGAGGGTGAAATTAACCTGTTTTTACAAAATGACGGACTGAGAGTTAGATTAGGAAGAAACTGGGATATTTTCCACAAACTTGAACTCCTTTTAGACAATATCAGTTGCGAAAGAGAAAGAGTAGGAGAAATAGATTTCAGATTTACGGGTCAAGCAATAGTCAGATATAAAAATGAGGCTTCATCCCCATCACGGAGCGAGTATGAAAAATAACTATTTTACAGTAATCGACATAGGATCATCAAAATTGGCTGTGGCAGTATGTAATATTGACAACAATAAAGTTATTATAGACGTATTATCTATTGGTTCAATTACGGGTGTTGAAAAGGGTGTTGTTAATAATGCTGAAAAACTTTCAAAATCCATCGGTAGGGTTGTCAGTGATGCTAATCGTTTGTCAGCCAAAAATATCAAGAGTGTTTATGTAATTGTTAGTGGAATAATTGTGGAATCTACATTAGCTAAGGGTTACAAAATTACCTCAGATGATGCTAAGGGTGTTGTGCTCGAAGACATTCAAAAGATTTTGGAATCTGCCAATAAGCGATCGATTCCAGCAGACCATAAAATTTTTGATTTTGCATTACCAAAACTCAAGGCGAGAGTCCTTCCGGGCTCAGAAATATTCATTAAGTCATTACAAAAAGAGATTGAAAGTGAAGTTCTTCTTTTCCATACTCAAAAGACGTATTTAGAACAGATTTTCTCGATTGTGATGAATGCAGGATATGAGTTAGAGGAGTTTATTGCAGGACCTCTTGCCACTGCTCAGGCGGTTATCGAGGAAAAAGATAAAATAAGCGGTGTAATCGTCTTGGATATTGGAGCGTCGAGCGTTGAAGTGTTAGCCTATTCTAAAGGGCGACCGATATTTTCAGGCGTTATTCCTATTGCAGGGAATAATATTTCCAATGACATGAAATACTTATTCAATTATTCTCCGGATGTCGCTGAGAATATAGTTGTGAAATATGGTAAAGCAATATCCGAGGGTATCGATGAGAATGAGAAAATCAATATTGATAGAGGGAACGGGGATGGACCTGAGACTTTAGACTATAAGTATTTTGTATCGATAATTGAAGCTCGATTAGAAGAAATTTTTAATTTAGTAAAAAAACTTATTAACTCAAAAGGGATTGAAATAAATTCTGAGATGTTTCCAGCTGGGATTGTCTTAACTGGCGGTTGCTCCCTAATATCCGATATTGACAAATTAGCGGGAAGAGTCTTTAAACTTCCCATAAACATACCTGTTATAGAATCGGAATATATTTCATCAAATTTTTATAAGCCTGCCACATTATCGACAATAATGGGTGCAACAAAACTTGTTGGAATAAGAAAAGGATATAAGAATTCTTTAGAACCTGAATGCAATAAGTCTCAGCGTTTATGGGAAACATTGAAAGAATGGATACTTGGAAATATCTGAATTGAAAATATAAAGGAGAAAAGATGAGCAATAAGCAATTGCCGGTGAAAAAGGCTGTAAATACGAAAATAATGACTTGGAAAAATCTTAAAAAAGTAACAAGGAGGGAGTCATGTCTTTTGAATTAGCTCCAGAGGAGTTCGATGTAAGAAAAGTAGCACGGTTAAAAGTTTTTGGTGTCGGTGGTGCTGGAGGCAATGCCGTAACAAGGATGATCGAATCCGGGCTATATGGCGTGGATTTCTTTGCTGTTAATACTGATCTTCAGGCTCTGGACCGATGTGCTGCACCTATAAAAGTTCATATAGGCTCAAAGATGACCAGAGGTCTTGGTGCTGGTGGAGATCCAGAAATAGGAAGAAAAGCTGCAGAGGAGGATAAAGATCAATTAAAATCATTTCTTGAAGAAACGGATATGCTATTTGTTACAGCAGGAATGGGAGGTGGTACAGGAACAGGAGCAGCTCCTGTACTTGTTAAACTATCCAGAGAAATTGGTATTCTCACCGTAGCTGTCGTAACAAAACCTTTTAAGTTTGAAGCAAAAAGTAGACAACTCAATGCGGAAAAAGGGATTGAAGAGCTTAAAAGCATCGTTGATACGCTGATAGTTATTCCTAATGAGCGATTGTTAAGTCTTGTGGATAGAGATACGCCAATATTGAAAGCATTTGCTATGGCAGATGAAGTTCTGTTTCATGCGACACAAGGAATCTCAGAGCTTATAACCAAACCGGGAATGATTAATCTCGATTTCGCGGATGTAAGAACTGTCCTTGAAGGAATGGGCGGTGATGCTCTAATAGGAACAGGTTTTGCATCTGGAGAGAATCGTGCTATTGAAGCAGCCAAGAATGCAATTTCCAGTCCTCTTCTTGAGAATCTTAATATAACCGGTTCAAAGGGTGTATTAATAAACGTTTCAGGAGATCTATCATTGAGTCTTGCTGAGGCATCTGATGCCGCAAATTTAATTGCTGAACAGGCTGGACCAGAGGCAAACATAATTTTTGGTGTCGTTGTCGATGATGATAAGCAGGACGAGATTCGAATTACAGTAATCGCAGCAGGATTCCAGCAGAATCAGAGAAACCGTCGTATGAGAGCACCGGTTACAGCAGCTCAAAGGTTTTCAAGAAGCTTCGACTATGCGGAAGGTGATAATTCAACCGAAGAGACCAATACAACTTATAATGATGCGCCTAAGAATAAATTATATACTACTCGAAACCCAAATTTTGTGCCGGAATCTGAGTTTATGAAAGAAAATTTGGGAAAAGAGATCGATGCTATGGAGACTGAAGTAGATTCTGATTTTGAAGAAGTAGAAAAAATTAAATTGCCAGGACTAATGGATTTTGCGCCTGAAGATTACGAAATTCCGTCTATATTACGAAAAATAGATTAATCCTTTTTAGATAAGCTTACTTTAAGCCCGAGCATAAAGGTTCGAGCCTAATTAAACTTAATCTATATTTGAACTTTTATAGTATACATGCTTTGACTATTTCGAATGTAAACGGTTAAGGGTTATGCAGAAAAACGAGTCTATCGAGCGTTTGTATTGTCTGGGGGTATGTCTTCATTAACTTGAGGAAAAGGTATCACACTGTCGCAGCCAAGTAATGCTGCATCGATGTTGATGTTATGCATATAAGTCTCTCTCCAAAGTCTAATTAAATAATTTCCGGGAGCAAGCTCGATTATACCATTATTAATAAGGTTCCAGCAACAATTTCCCTTTTGTATAAAGCCAACTAAACTCGAGGGTAAATTGGCAATGAGGGAAACTGTATCATTTCCTAATACTTTAATTTTATGGATATGAACTTGGCTTTCGGTGAGTTGCTTTACATCGACGATAAGTCTGACATCAGTTGGACCGAAATTGTCAATCAAAACAGCTTTATCTCTATCCGGATCGAAAGTGGGTGGGAAAGGAGGATAAGGAACATCGAATTTCTTGTCCAAAGTGTTTAATGCCGTCGTATCCATTCCAAAAATCAAAACAGAAATGGTATCATCCAAAGCATCGATAGCTGTTAACGTGCATGCATATTGTGGAAAGAAAAGAGTATCCGTTATACACGCATGAAAGATGTCACAATTTATATGGATTGCAGTATTCTCATGAGCAAAGAGCCAATATCCTCTTGAAGGTTCAAGATAATCATCTGCTCTAATGTACTTTGAATTAATCCTATCCCAATCCCATATTGTTAGGTTTAAATGTGTATCCGAACGAAAATATGAAGAAGGAATAGGAATATCCCACGGTCCGAATAAATTCCAGCCTTGAAGAAACGTAACTGAGGTGTCGGGAATCGATTCAGGATTGAAAAAATTTATTCTAAGTTCGCTATTTATCCAGCTCAGACTATCATGATAGAACCAAAATCCCATGAATTTCTCTGGTGACCACGTACTGCAACTGTGAAAACTATATGATTGAGTTGAATTGTCAAAATATGTTAATTTTATCGAATCTGAACTAAAAATCCAAGTTAACTTTTCGCAGAAAGTATAATCAGTAATGTCTTGTGGATCACCGCTGCATAAGTTTAGCTTTGGCAAATTAAAGAAAGAATCGGGAAAGAACATAATTGTATAGCTTGAATCTAGAATATTATCGCTTTCGTTCCATTCATTAATATCGCTATAAATATCAACCTCGACTTTGAATCTGTTATATAATGGGTGAGGATCATTTCGAGTAATGATAAAAACGGCAGTATCGGGATAAGCTCCCAGAAAAGGCAATGTGTCATAGGTAACATAGCTGTCGCAGAAAGAATAAAATATTGTCTTAAAAACAAAGGAACTTTCAACTGCTACTTCAGATAGATTTGCAATACTGACTTCTAAGGTGCATCCCTTGTAGAACGGTGTTGAACTCATTTTTATTTTGCCTACTGTGAGATTTGGAAGACCAAATGAAGGAATGATTTTCAGAGCTGGATCACCAAAAAGAGAATATTCGTTTTTATCGATATATTTTGCAGCACAAATTTCGCCAGCAAGTGAATAGTAATTATTAAATATATTTTTAATCATTATGTCACCTTTTGTGCTTGTACGGACAGCGCCAATGTATCCAATTGCACCTTTGTTCGCAGCATTAGTGAGTTCTTCACCTATGCAATCAAAATCTTTGTGCCAAAATTCTCCAGTATAGCAACTATGGACGATATAAAACGAATTGACTCCATCAGAAATATCTTCAATGTCTTCCTTATCGAATTGACCCCAACCCCATGCGCCTGCCCAACCATGATTGTAGTGAATTACCCAGAATCTACCGTTGTTAATTTGATTTACAATGCTTTCACCTGTGACCCTGGCTTCAGCAGTGTCAGTGCTAAAAGTGTCTACAAGGATCACATTATCCCAAGATAAAGTTGGTGGTTTGTCTTCACCAACTAGATAATAATCTGTATAATTAATAGGTTCAATAGGGAATTGATTTGCAAAATTCCACATTTTAGCTTCATCTCTTGCATCGTACATTACACCTGCTCCACACATACCAGATACACAGAGTACTTGAAAATATGCTGCTGTATCGGGTGGGAGGGAATTTGGAATAGCGTTTTCATACGATTTAGTTTTCTTTACAATATTCCTAAGCTGTGTCGTATTACCCACTGGGAAACGACCCACATATATATCAGGTAAATTATCAGTGCAACTATCAATATCACCGTATTCCATATCAGAACCTGATTCATCCATCCAAAATCCATGAGTACTATCAAAAGTGCTATCTGGATTATACTCAGGAATAAGGTAGTTTGTGCGTCTTACATTGTCGTTAGCATCACCAATAAGGAGTATGAATCCTAATTTGCCATCAGAGAAAGAAGGAGCGTAGCAAGAATCGTAAACATCTCTTATGCACATTTTAAGTTTTTCCCATTCTTCACTTAATGAGGAATAATGATCGTGAATAGCTTTATAGGGTATTGCTAAAACTTTAAATTGATTCAAATTTTTTCTGTGATTTCCAATTGTGTCAATCCAGCTGTTACCCCAGAATGTATCTGCAACGATCATTAAGTAATCGCATGTGTCCATAGAAAATAAAGCTGTAATAGAACTTACCGTGTCATATGAACCGCCAGTACTTTCCGGATGGAAAGGTGCAACGAATGCAGGCATATGCTCAGAATTTAGAAGGAAAGAACGGCAGATATTTGACATAGGTCCAGCATCTGTGCAAACTTCAGATGATGAGCCATAAAAATCAACTTTTATACTTATAAATGAATGGACAGTTAATATACTATCATAGGCATTATAACGAAAAGGAGTTAAAGTAAATTCTAAAACTCTTTGCCCTCTTATATAACCAATCGATGTATTAAAATTAATGGAAGGATAAAGGGTATCCTGACTCGTATAATAGTTCGAATCCATTGAGAATTCATAATGGTAGCCTATAGAATCTCTGATGAACTTAGGGACAGGATAAATTAAAATATTGTGGAACGTTTTACTAATTTCATAATTCAAAGTAACAATGAAAGAATCACATTCTGGAATTGCGACTTGATCAATTATTAACGGCAACTCGGGTAGTCCAACAGAATCTGTTGAAGCAAATATATCTTTTATGCTAATTCTATAAAATGAAGTTTGATTTTCAGATAAAGTATCTATCTCAAAACCCGGAATTTGGTAGAGTATTTCTATGTAATCGGTATTTGAATTTATTAAGTTTATGGATACTATGGAATCATCCGAATCGGTTTCCAATTTGATCCATCCCGGCTCATATGCAAACGCCAATAAAGAGATTAATAATAATATGTATATTGTTTTAGCCATTGCTTATAATAGGATATTCACGTCTAATTTAACTCTTAAGTTTATTTTCTTTCGATGCAAGATAAATTCCAAAGCTAAGATTTGACAGATTATTTTTTGCAAGCTTAAGGCAAACTCACATATTGAATGAAAAATTAAATAATTATATCTTGTATTTTAAGGAATCTTCCGTGATAGGATGAGCAATGCAAACTACACAAATGTTCTTTGCACCGTTTTTTTTCAAGATTCTTGCGATCTCGTTTGTTGTAGCGCCGGTTGTTACTACATCATCGATAATAATAATGGATTTGCCATTAATTCTATCGGAATTTATTATATCGAAAGCTCCTCGAACATTTTCAACTCTCTCTTTAACGCCAAGTTTCGTCTGCGCTTCGGTTTCTCGGATTCTTAATGCACAATCGTTAATAAATTCTCTTTCGGAAATAGTGGATGCCATTTTTGCTAGAATTTCAGATTGATTGTACGATCTTTCCTTCAATCTTCGAGAATGAAGTGGTACAGGAAGGATTACGTGGTAATCCGCAAATATTTTTTCATCCTTAATTATTTTGCCAAGAATAATCCCAAAGAAATTTGCGATGTCGACACCTCCATAGAATTTTAGTTCATGAATTAACTCTCTATAAACCGGGTCGAATGGTGCTGAGGGTCTTACAAAAAGCAATGGAGCTTCTTCATGCATTGGACAGAAAAAATCATCATCCTTCAATTTATATCCACAAATTGGACAATAGGAATAATAAATCTTGGTGAGATTAGTTGCGCATTCAGCACATATTGCTTCATCTGATGGCTTCCCACAAATTGCACAGGATGGAGGATAAATAAGATCTGAAATGCAAACTAAAGTTTTCTTGAAAATATTACGAAGATTTTTCATTCTTGGACATTGTTGGTTGAATAGACTTTCCGGTTTTAAATACCATGAAAATCAAAGCTATGCAAGAAAAGATAAGAACGAAAAGCCCGTGAATCGAGATATTTCCACCGAGATAATTAAATGCTATTTCATGAGATTCGTAGTATCTGAAATAATCAACAAATGCTCGACCTAATCCATATAGGAAGAATGTCATCCAGAATGTATTGCCATAGAATTTCCTTCCTTTTGGTTCCCAATGGATTACAAAGATGAAGAAAACTAAATTAAGTAGAAGTTCATAAAGCTGTGTTGGGTGAATAGGTATACCGGAAAATACATATCCAGCAGGACTGTTAGGTGGATAAGATATTCCCCAAAAGCAGTTGCATTCACGACCGAAACAACAACCGTTGAGAAAACATCCAATACGCCCGAGGAACATTCCGATCAAAAAAGATGGTGCAACTATATCTATGAATTTAAAGAAGTTAATTTTTTTAATAGCACAGAAAATTAATACTGTTGCAATACCAAAGATCACACCGCCAACCATAGCCATTCCGGATATCCCAATTTTACCGTTCTGAAATGGATTTATTATGTTCCAGTAATTATTGCTGAATTCACTAATGTGGGTTATTACATACCAAAATCTGGAACCAATTAATGATGCGAGGATTAAGAATACGCCAAGATCAACGATTGTGTCCGGTTTTACCCCGAATTTTTTTGCTCTTCTGGATGCTACAAATAAACCTGTAGCGAATCCTATTGCGACCATTACGCCCCACGTGTAAAGCTGAAAGTTGCCGATTTGCAATAGAACTCTAAACATTTGCTATCCCTTGTGAAGTTCTTTTGGCAATAATAAGTTAATATTTCACAGTAAGCAATTTCATTCTGTATTTAATTTTTTTAGTGTGAGTTACGAATAATTGCAAATTATTAACTCCACGAAAAAATTGCTTGTGTGATGTCTTCGGGTGCAATTCCCGGAGCTTGAATATCCTTTGAGAAAAAAATACCTTTAATTCTATTTGTAATTTCCTCTTCGTTTTTTGGAGCGCCACGGAGTATTTCTTCTAAGTCCTCCAGAGAAGTATGTGGTATAAGCGTAAAATCACCTGTCAGAGACATATCATGAATTTTAGCTCCATCCTCCCAAATACTCATTGCTCTAATTAAGCCGCCAGGAGCTTTATACATTCCGTATCTTACGTCTAGACCAGATCTTATTCTGAGTTTCTGTTTACTTTGTTTGTATCTTTGGAATATGAATTCATCGTTGCACATCTTGAGTTTGAGTTCCTTGGTCTTTGTTCTTAGCGTTTCATCTTCGGTTGCGTATTCTAACTTTTCACCGAAGAGCTTCTCAAATGATTGTATAAGCATCTCCTGAACTTTAGGTCTTAAGGCTTTAATTTCCTCTTTAGAAAGTCCAAGTTCTCGTTTTACAGTGGACATATTTTCTTTTAGACCTTTGTATATCTTGTCCCTGAACTTCTCATCAGGAACTTTAAATACTTTGACCATATTATCGAAATCGAAATCGAGTATAATACTTCCCACAAATACAAAGGATTCGCCGATATCCGCAGCACCTTCACCAGCAATTTTCTTATTAGACAAAGTTATTATATCATTGATCGGTTTGAACTTAGTTTCTATCCCGAGCATGCGATAAACTTCGATTGGTGGTTCAGAGAGTTTTTTGTATATCTGTTCCAAGGTACCTTTGAGAAGTGGATGTCCTTTTGGTAAAATCACCTGGTAGAAAATTTGATCGTAATCGAGGAGAGTTGTACCGCCACCAATTTCACGTCTGAAAATTGGGAGATCGATTTCTTTAATGTATTCCATATTAAGTTCTTGTTTTGGGTCTTGAAAGTAACCGACACTAACAAATTGTTTTTTCGGTGAAACAATATTTAGTGCTGGGATATTCAAATAACCCAAAGAATGGAATATTAACATACTCTCATCCCATGGGAGACTGTCTTTCACATAAACTTTCATATGCAGCATCCTTCCTTTTTGCAATTGAACCAATAAGATTTGATTCCATGTTTGCTAAAGTCAAGTGAAATATATTGACCTCATTCGATATATCTCCATATTGATTCAAAGCAATGAGCAAGTATGAATACATTGAGTATAATATTTCTTTCAGTAATACAAGGTTTGACGGAATTCCTGCCTATTTCCAGTTCAGGTCATTTAGTCATTATTGAATCTTTTTTCGGAACTTCGGAACCAGATGCGACCTTAGAAGTTTTTTTACATACTGGTACTTTATTTGCAATATTGCTCTATTATAGAGAGGTAATTGCAGAGATTTTCATGGATTTAGTTAGCTTGCGATTCAAATCGAATGGTGGTCGTCTTTGCCTATTTCTATTATTAGCAACTATACCTGCAACAGTTGTTGGCTTGATATTTAAAGCAACTTTGGAATCCATTTTTCCGAATGCACATTTTGCTGCAGCAATGCTTATTATCACATCTTTAATTCTTTTTTCAACGCATCTAACCAAAAGAAATATTAATTTCAAATGGAATTTCGTTAACAGTTTTATAATTGGTTTTGCGCAGGTTTTTGCTATGTTGCCGGGAATATCACGGAGCGGTATAACTATTGTAGCAGCATTATGGCTCGGTGCATCTGGTGAGGATGCTACAGAGTTTTCATTTCTTCTCGCGGTTCCTGTGATAATTGGTGTAACGATAATTAAGATTTTTGAGGTTGTATCTGGGACATCAACTTTTTATTCTGTCTATTCTATCGGAATTATCATTTCTGCTATTGTGGGTTATTTCTCATTAACAGTATTAGTTCCAATAGTTCGGCGAGGAAAGCTATGGTTTTTTGGAATATATTGCCTGTTAATTGGCATCTTAAGCATTATATTTGCTAAATGAAAAGAGAATCAAAAAAAACCACATATGTACCAATAAGTTCGATGAAATTGTGGTGGAGGATATTCAAGCACACTTTCAAGTGGTGGTATCTTCTAGTTTTCACTGTCATCGCGATGATTGTATATACAGTTTGTGATGTTGCAATGATTTATATGGTTAGACCGGTTTTAGGTTCGCTTTTCGATCCAAACGCCGCAACAATAACATCCCAGCTAAGTCAATATTCAGGATTGGCTTCTATAAGCGATAGGATATGGACTTCTATTGTACCTGTACTATATGGAAATTCTTTTTACGCAACTCTTCAAAGGTTGATATTGGTTTTGCTAGTAATTGTTTTTTTGAATACGACATTCCATTATA
Organism: bacterium; assembly: GCA_030613005.1. Classification (GTDB taxonomy): domain Bacteria; phylum UBP14; class UBA6098; order B30-G16; family B30-G16; genus JAUWMV01. Next base: position 75,979 of record JAUWMV010000001.1, read on the forward strand.
TTCAAACTATTGCCGCACTTCAACTTCTTCAGAATGTTACAAACGATATTAGAAAGAAATTATTTGCTAAAATTATTAGTATGCCGCTTGGTTTTTTTCATAAAACCAAGTCAGGTGAATTGATTTCGAGAGTAATAAGCGATGTTCAAATGATGCAAGAATCGATTGGTGTAACGATAGCAGATTTAATAAGAGAGCCTTTAAAACTCTGTGGATATTATTTTATTATGATGACGATAGACTATAAAATGACTCTTAGTGTGACTCTTGTTGTTCCTGTAATTATTTTCTTCATGTCGGTAATCGGTAAAATTCTTCGTCGATATGGAGCCAGAACGCAAGCAAAAATGGCACAGGTGTCTTCGGTATTACAGGAGGGACTGACTGCTATTAGAGTAGTCAAGGGTTTTAATGCTGAATCTTACGAGAATAAAAAATTCAGCAAATTCGCAAACAGTTATTTAAGAAATATAATGAAAATGTTCCGCGTGCGGCGTTTGGCAATGCCATTCAATGAAATTCTTGGTGGTATTATTGCTGCTGTATTGTTATGGTATGGCGGGATCAAAGTGTATGCTGGAATCGGTCTTAATGCCGAGCAGTTTTTTCAATATTTAACTTATCTTTTCATGATGATACAGCCTATAAAGTCCTTTTCCTCAAAAGTAACAAGAGTTCAGGAAGGGCTTGGAGCTGCGGAAAGAGTGTATTGGTTGCTCGATCTTAAATGGAGAACAGCGCCACCTATCGGTCATTTGATGGTTTCTGATATTAAAAAGGAAATTTCATTTGAAGATGTAAGCTTCAAGTATGATGGTTCTGAGGATTATGCACTGAAAAATTTTAGTATTAGAATTCCAGCGGGTAATGTCGTTGCTTTGGTTGGTTATTCTGGTGCAGGCAAATCTACCACAGCCGACCTTTTAGCTCGGTTTTATATTCCACAGGATGGAAGCGTTCGAGTCGATGGTAACGATCTTAAGGATATTAATGAAGATTCGTGGCGATCGATTTTGGGTATCGTTAGTCAGGAGGTAATACTTTTCAATGATACAATAACAGCGAATATCTCGTATGGAGACGACAATCCGGATATAAAACGTGTATACGATGCTGCAAAAGCTGCTTATGCATTGGATTTTATTGAGAAGATGCCCGATGGTTTTAATACTGAAGTGGGGGATAGAGGAATTAGATTATCAGGAGGAGAGAGACAGAGAGTCGCTATTGCGAGAGCAATTTACAGGAATCCAAGAGTATTAATATTAGATGAGGCTACAAGCTCCTTAGACTCGCATTCCGAAAGACTTGTCCAGAATGCCATAGATAATCTTGTTCAAGGACGTACCGTATTAGTTATTGCTCATCGACTGTCGACTGTTCAACGTTCAGATTCGATTATTGTTATCGATAAGGGAAAGAAAATATGTGAGGGAACTCATAACGAACTACTTAACATATGTCCTAAATATCGAGAACTATATGAAATGCAGTTTGATTTCGGGAGCAATACATCTTGAAACCGAGAATTCTTCATATTCATACAGGACATGGATTTGGTGGAACTCAAGCGTGGCTTTTGGAGACTATAAAAGCTTTTTCGGAGCAATTCGATTTTGGTCTGATTAATCTGGATACTGAAGGTGAGCTTGGAAGCGAATTTAGGAAAATGAATTATTACGTCGCAACTGTGGGAGGGATAAGTGGTAGCTTGTTTAAATATCCATTCTTTTTCCTTCGAATTCCTCGGATTGCAAAATTGATAAAAGAATACAGACCTGATATTGTAATACTTCATAGCGGTGTTTTGGATCTTATTCCTGCTTTGGCTGCTAAAATAATAAGTGTACGGTATATAGTTTATAACAATCAATCACTGGATAAATTTCGAAGGAAGTTTTTTGCAAATCTCGTGTTTAGAATACTTTTCCGAATTATCGATGTTGCATTAGTAAACTCAGTTGTAGTCATTGATTTTTTCGAGGAGTATCATAAAATTCGATCAGAAAAGTTCCATGTTATACATTTGGGTGTGGATACAGAAAGATTCAGAATTCCAACAAAATCAGAGATACGTAATTCGAGAGAAAGCTTTGGAATTATAGATGATGAAGTTGTTCTAAGTGTTATTGGAAGATTTGTAAAAGTTAAGGCAATAGATGAAGCTCTTGAGCTATTTGCGAAATTAAGCAACAAAACCAAAACAATAAAATTCTTAATTGTTGGCGATGGACCGGAAATGAAGAATCTTAGACTTAAGGTAAACCAATTAGGTATTTCTGCAAATACTGTTTTCACGGGTTATATTCATGATTTGACTCGTGTCTATTGGGCATCTGATATATTCATTAGTTCTTCTCGCTCTGAGACTTTCGGACTTGCTGTTGTTGAGGCAATGGCTTCTGGGTTACCGGTAGTAGTAAGAGATATTCCAGTGCTAAGAGAAATAATAAATCATGAAGAAAATGGTTTTTTTATAGACTTTAAAGATATCGAAACCGATGCTATAACTATTGTCGAACTTATAAACAATGTAGAGTTGAGAAAAAAGATTAGTATTGCAGCAAGAAACCGTATTGAGGAAAATTTCTTATTAAATAAATATGTAAGTAGTTATACCGATTTCATCACAAATTTGTTGAATGATAAAAGAATATGATTATTTTGTTGAAATTAACTCCAGTATGTGAGATTCGATATGAATAGGGATTGAAATGTCAAAATTCTCAATGGTTTTAGTTATTATTATGCTTGTTTCGAATGCTTGGAGTGGGAAATACGTAGCTGAGTTTATGGAAATTGGAACAAGTGTGAGAGCTGCAGGAATGGGAGGAACGTTAATTGGAATAAAAGATGATCCTTCAGCAATCTGGTGGAATCCCGCATCACTAACAGGAATTAAAACTCCTCAGATTTACATTATGCATGCACTTCTCTATGCGCAGATGTACACTCTCGATGCTCTTGCATCCAGATGGGAAGTAGGAAAAATAGACATGGGTGCTGCTGTCCTGAGGCTTGCAACTGATGCTATTCCATTTACGGATGAAGATGGATTTTACGATTACGGTCCAGATGGAATACCCGGTACAGGTGATCCGGGTGAAGGCAATGGCATTTGGGACCCCTTGGAGCCTGTGGATCCTACAGCTTTCAAATTGGTTGGTGAAGCAGATTATGCAGGTTGGATGAGCGTTGGGATGGATATTAGCGATTTAAGTATCGGTTTCTCGATTAAGGTTTTAAGGCAGGATATTGGTGGGTATAAAAATTTTGGATTTGGTGCAGATATTGGTGCAATATATGTGAAGGATAGCTGGCGATTCGGTTTATCGATTTTAGATTTTACGGGACTGCATTTATTTTGGAGTACAGATTTTACCGAGTCTAAACTTCCCACCGCGAGAATTGGAGGTGGATATACTGTTCCGTTATGGGGAGATAAAATAAACGCTTACATTGCCTGCGATGTTGAAATGAAATTTGAGGGGTATGAAGAGGCAACATTATTTGCAACAGGTGGAATTAGTGCGGATCCGCATATAGGCACGGAAATTTCATTTTGGAACTTGATTTACCTTCGAAGTGGCATCGATATGACAGATTTTACAGCTGGGGCAGGTCTGAGAGTCGGATTGATTAACTTCGATTATGCATTCGTTGCTTCGATTATCGATAATGTTCACCGAATTGGAATGACGGTTGATTTTCCTGCCAAACGTACACCAAGGGTGCAAACACCCGGAGAGTGATATAATTTTAAATTAACTATTTTAAATTTCTACTTAATGTGGAATTTTTTCATAATATATTTTTAGATTTGCACTATGAGAAATAGAATTCTTCATATTGCCACCGAGAACTTTGCAGGAGTTCCTTATTCACTTGTAAGAGCGGAAAGGCTTTTGGGAATGGAATCGGATTTAATTACGATTTCCAAACCTATAAGGGAGCATCCGCAAGAGGAATCTTTGAATCTTCCTTTCTATGGTGGCATTACTAACAGATTCTTAAGGAGAATCACTAAAAGTAGTGATAGATTAGTTAATAAAAGGTTTGAAGGTAAGGATTTCCCTCCTGTTTGGTCACCGAGACCATGGGGGAAAATACTATTCAATATAAGGGATAAGATTTGGGAACATTATATTAGAAGAAAAGGTTTCCCTGATAAACTTAATAATTATGATATAATAGTACTCGATGGTGGAGTAGGATTTCTTAGATCAGGGAAGTTTATATGTCAATGGTTGCAAAAAACCAATCGACTGGTTACGATTTTCTATGGTGATGATTTAAGAAGAAGAGGTGTTATTAAAGAAATAGAAGATTTATCTCAATTAGTTTTTACGTTTGAATTCGACCACACTTTAATACATCCTCGAGCGAATTTTTTATTTTTCCCTTTTTTTGCACAGGAGATGCCGCAAAGACAAAGAATCTCAAGTAAAGTAAGAATTGGACATTCGCCAACGAATAGGAATTCAAAAGGAACTATCGAGATTCTTAAAGTTTTTGGATATATATCTAATAAATATACTAATGTAAAAATTGTTATAATTGAAGGATTGAACTATCATGAATCCTTGCAACAAAAGTCGACTTTAGATATATTTGTCGATCAAGTTGGGGAGTTAGGATACGGTATAAGCTCTCTCGAGGCTATGACAATGGGAATACCTTCAGTAGTGGAACTTATGCCCGATTTTGAAAATTTTTTGGGAGTTCATCCTTTTGTCAATGCCGATATTTCGCATTTGGCTGTTGCTCTGGAAAAATTAATCGAATCGGAACAATTAAGACAGGAACTGGGTGATAAAGGCAAGGAATGGGTTTATGAAGTTCATGATCCTTTAAATTCTGCTTCTGAGATATTAGCTAAGTATGAAATGAAAGGTTGGATATGAGATTTCTTTTATGTATAGGAATAATACTAACAGTAACAATTTGTATTTATGCGAATCCTATTGTGATCGAGGTAAATTATGAGGATTTCGACCCTAAAATTATTCAAGCAAAGGACGGTTTTTCTATATGGCTTAAAGATGGTTTTGAGCCGTTACCAGGTCAACCATACATAGAACATGCTTTATTAGGTATTTTATTGCCACCCGGATATAAGGCTTCATCGATAAAGATTCTTGAAAAAAAAATCGAATTATTGCCATTGAAAACACCATTGATCGTCACAGAAGTTCCCGTACCTGATGGAACAGGAAGAATAGATACCTTCGAAATAAATTATCCTCAACACGACGTAATCGAGCTTACATCTTCCGGATGTGCAATGGGATATAATGTTGCTTTTGTGAATTATTATCCTGCAATTTTTAATCTTAATGAAGGTCTGATTATTCACAAATATGTGAAATTTGAAATAGAGACTGGTGAAGGTCAATCATGCAGAAAACCTAAAAAATTAAGTCCTTTCGTCGAACATATTCGAGAGAAAACAATTGGTAGTTATTTTAATTACGGCATCTCGATGCTCGATTATCCAGAGTCTGAGATTATACCGATGTTTGAGTTAATTGGATCAGATGATTTTAATATTCCACCACGATCTGACGATAAACCAACAGATGTTTTGGTTATTACTTCAGATTCGTTAATTGGAACTGTTAGAGATTATCTTAATGAAATAAGACATGGATTTTCACAACGGTATGTGGCAATTGAAGATGTATTATCTGCATATGAGGGTTCAGATGATGCTGAAAGATTAAGAAATTTTATAATTAATGCATATGAAAACTGGGGAATATGGGCTTTATTTCTTGTTGGGGATTATGAAATTATTCCAATTAGATATTTAAGGGAGAGAGGAGCTTCTCTTGTATGGTATGATTGCTTAAGTGATCTCTATTATGCCTGTTTGGATGGGTCAATTAATTCTAATGGCGATAATATATTTGGTGAATTATCTGCGGATGATCTCTATCCAGAGATATATTATTCACGTCTTCAAGTTAAGAATTCGACTGAGATTATAGCTTTCTCAAACAAGCAACAAAAGTATATGTACGATCATCCAGTAGAGTTCTTTAATAAATCCCTTTTTGTAGGTGGGTCGATTGAGAATAGAGACGACAATTTTGGAGCAGATTATAAAAAATATATCTTATCAGTAGTTAGATTGGATACGCTTTTAAATATTGTCAAATTATACTCAAATAAAAGCATAACAGGTGGTGATTATGAAATTTCTCCGGAAAATTTTATTGCTCTTCTAAATAGTGGTTTTGCCACCATTAATCATTTCGAACATGGCAATCAGACATACATATCATTAGGATCTCTCACAGGGAAAGGTGGTTTACATATCAGAGACATTGTTGATATGGACAATGAATATTATCCGGTTATGTACAGCTTTTCCTGCGAGCTTAACGGTTTTAATACCGATAATATTTCCAGAAGATGGGTAAACAATCCATCCGGTGGTGGAGTAGCAATGTTTGCTCATTCCAACATAGCTTGGACATATCAGAGGGTGATCGATATGATGTTCTGGCAATCTTTCGTTCAAGATTCTTCGACAACGACTGGAGAGATTCTCAATAAATGGCAATATAGAATGGGTGATCATTATTATAAAAAGGCGATTGTTGGCTTAGTCGGTTCGCCATTAACACCGGTTAGTCCATTTAAAGCCGTAGATGAAACTTTGATTTTAATCAATTCTGAGATTTATTCGTTTAATGATACACTAATTGCAGTAATTGAACCACCTCTTATACATCGAACGTTGTTGACAATTTCTACAAATAGAAGAGTTATTGAAAGAACTTGGATAACCGGCGATTCAGTGATAATATCCTTACCATATATATTTGAAGATTCGGTAATAGTAACTCTTCATTCTTTACCACGGAAGACTGAGAAGCTCCCTGTTGTTCCTGTAGATTATGGTGTAATGAGAGTTTTGGATTTTGAAGTTAATGAAGTCTCTGGGGATTCTGACGACTTAGTCGAAATTGGTGAATTTGCCCAGGTTTTATGGAAAATCGTGAATTTAAGTACTACGACTGCTATCGACTCTGTGTTCATGTCTGTCGAGGGATTTTCGGAATCGGAGAACAAGGAACACTTAGTAGTAGATGCATTGGATATAGTAGAAATTAAATCGAATATTTTCGAGGTAGATTCTTCTTTTTCAGGTGATTTGGAAACAAAAGCAATAATCAAATTTAAAAGTGGCTCGAGCGATACTTTTGATTTCAATCTTTATGCGCCCTCTTTTGAACTTATTGCTGGTCTATGGAGTGATGAAGATAATATTCCATCATTAGGCGATAGCGGAATTTTAATAATAAGACTCGGTAACAGAGGATTTGCAGACGCAAAAGAAGTGATTGTTAGATTAAGTGGACCTGGATATTCCTTTCTTGAGGATTCGATAGTGATAAATATTGCACCAAGAGGTGTTTCGGATATTACCACTCATGTTATTCTGCCAAGCTTTTATATGTTTCCTTTTACAATGCATCTTAGTTATATGGATTCAGATTTCGTTTATAATTATAGCATTTATTCATTTGAAACTGTTACTGATTTGAAACTAACTTCAAATACAGGTTATGTAAGGCTTGACTGGGAACCTGTTGCTGCTGCGAAAGGTTATTTTGTTCTGCGTGGGGAAGATACATTAGACTTCGAATATTTAAATGATTTTCCTATACATAACTCTTTTTATGTAGATAGAAATATAGAAAACAAAAAATATAGCTATCGGGTCATAGCAGCAGATTCAAACGAGATTTGTGGTCCACCATCGTTAATAGTTTCAGGAGAGCTTTCATTCCAATTGGCTGAAGGTTTTCCAGTAGACCTTCCTGTGGGAGCATGGGTTCTTTCTGCGCCAATGACTGTTGATATCGATGGAGACAATTTGAAAGAGATCTATGTTGCAGATGCTGAGGGAAATTTGGTTGCTTATCGATATAACGGCGAGGAGTTAGTTGATTCTACATCAGGGGTTGATCCGATTCTGTCCGTCGATGTTCGATTAAGAGATGGTTTTTGGGCACCACCTGCTGCTGCAGATATCGATAACGATGGAGAAATTGAAATTGTAGTGGCTATAAGAAATCATCCGGGTTTACTGTGGGCTCTCGATCCTTATGGAATACCAAAACCCGGGTTTCCTGTGAGTTTAGGCGCTGGGATATTAGCTTCTTTTGTTTTAGAAGATCTTAATGACGATAACACTCTTGAAATCATACTGTTAGATCAAATTCGAAGGCTTCATATAGTAAATTGTTACGGAATGCCATATATTGGCTCAACTTATCTAATAGATTCTACTTTTATGTCTCAGAAAGGAATAGGTTCATCGGCACCTGCAATAGGCGATATCGATGGTGATGGTTTACCGGAAATTGTTGTAGGCGGTGGAATCGATACTTTGGGAAATGGATATATTTACGCATGGAATCATGATGGGTCTCGCGTTCATGGTTTCCCCTATAAAATAAACGGAACTCCTTCAAATCCAGCAGACCCATTAGGTTCTGTTGTTATGGGGAATTTTGATGATGATACGACAGATCTTGAAATTGTGATACTTGTGAAAGGGAAAGGAATATTTGCTATCGATGGAGACGGAACAATTCTCGATGGATTTCCCTGCCTTGAAAGAGGACGTTTTGGTGATGGTATTAGGTCACCTTCTTTATTTGATATCGATAGGGATAAAAAGCAGGAAATTTTTATTCAAAGTGAAGATAATCTTTGGGTTATAACCTACGATGGTTTAGAATATCCTGGGTTTCCAATTCCAATTGGGAATACTCATTGGGCAGGACCAATAATTGGCAATTTAGACGACGATGTTGAAGATGTGGAAATTCTACTTACGAATGATAAGATTTTGAAGGGTTATAATATGGATGGTTCCAAAGTTTCTCAAGGTTTTCCGCTTACAGCTGAGGTGGCTATTGTTGCATATCCCACAATCGATGATATAGATAACGATGGCTTAGCTGAAATTATTGTAGCGGCATATGACGGGAAACTTTATGTCTGGGATACTGACGCTGAGTATGAAGAAAATAAATTTATGTGGCTGCATTCAAGGCATGATATTCGAAGAACCGGAGTTGTTAATACGTACAGAGGATTGAAGATTTCTCAAAGAAATACCACCAAACCGGATGAAATTTCTATTTCCATTTCACCTAATCCGTTTAATTCATCATGTTTTATTAGCGGATATTCCCCGGATGAGGGTATAATCGAGGTAATAGATTTTATGGGTAGAATTATCGATGTCATTGGTGAGGTGAATGGAAGTTATGCAATAACATGGTTTGGTAAAGATATATATGGAAGTTGTTTAAACTCTGGTCTTTACTTTGTTAGGCTTTCTGGGAAAGATTTTACTGTTTCAAAGAAGTTATTTATTATAAAATAGGATTTTGTAGACATGGGAAGAAAAATTGTTGTAGCTCTTGGCGGAAATGCAATTTCTATGAAAGGCACCGATCCTTTTGAGGTTCAGGTGGAAAGAGCAAAGCGTTCTATGGCTATATTAGCACCGATAGTCGAGGAAAATTGGCAGATTGCAGTTACTCATGGCAACGGTCCTCAAGTCGGTAATGCATTGCGGAGAGTCGAGCTCTCACAGCATGAAGTCGTTCCTATGCCATTATCAATTTGTGGAGCAACTACTCAGGGGGAAATAGGAGTTCTTCTGGCATTAGCACTTGGCAATACGCTTAATTCAATTGGTTTTAATCACCCAGTAGCAACTATTGTCACCAGAGTTGTAGTCGATCCTAATGACCCGGGATTTAAAAATCCATCGAAATTTATTGGACGATTTTATACATATGAAGAAGCTGAAAAGCTCATCAGAGAGCAAGGCTGGATAATGAGAGAGGATATAGGTCGAGGTTGGAGAAGAGTTGTTGCATCTCCTTGGCCTATGGAAATAATTGAGAAACAAGCAATAAAAAACCTTATGGATGCGGGAATGATTATTATTTCCACAGGAGGTGGAGGTATCCCAGTTTTAAGAAAACGAGACGGTTCTCTCGTGCCAGTGGATGCAGTCATAGATAAGGATAGAGCGTCAGCGGTTCTTGCGCTTGGTATTGGTGCTGAAAAATTATTGATTATTACAAGTATCGATAGAGTATCTTTAAATTTCGGTAAACCTGAACAGATCGATGTTTCTCAAATGACCGTTTCGGAAGCAAAGGGATATTACAAAGAAAACCATTTTCCACCGGGTTCAATGGGTCCTAAAATTGAATCCTCAATTTATTTTATTGAAAATGGTGGTAAAGAAGTTATTATAACCTCGATCGAGCAGGCTACAAAAGCTCAGAAAGGAAAGGGTAGATTTACAAGAATTATCCCATAAATGTTTGTAGTTAATATTGAATAAATATTCTTGAATATTGAGAATGAATGAATTTAACTTGAGTTATTAATTTAGATAAAATGAAAAAGTTTATATTTAGATTTATATTAATTGTCATCGCTACTTATGCGGGAACTTCTCTTCTTGCACCGCTGAGAATTATGGGATGGGATATCGATCTGGGATTATTAGCGGTTGTCCTTGTAGGTTTAGGTACTTCGAGGCCGGGAACTATATTATGGGGTGCTTTTTCTGGATTTCTTATAGACTGTCTTAATCCTCAATGGATGGGAGCCGGGATGGTTGCACGAGCTACTGCTGCTCTTTTCATTTCAATGATGCGAGGTAAGCTTAATATTAATCATCCTTTTTTTATAGGATTTATAGTTTTTATTGCAGGATTTATCGATAGAGCGATCTATCTTTCTCTTAGCTCATACCATGTCGCTATTCTATATGGGTTATGGAGATTTGTGCTTCCATCCGCACTTTACAATGCAATTTTTGCAGTTCTTATATTACAAATTTTTAAGATTAGAAAACTATTTGCTCCTAGATTTTCATAAATGGATGAAAAATTTCCCAAATACGAAGAGATTTCATTTGCTAATCTGAGAACTATTTCCATTAGCGAAAGAAAAAGCAAAGAGAGTGTCGAGAATTTCTCTAAACCTATAATAATTGATAAGAACTATTTCGACCAGCTACATTCAATGCCAGATTGTTTAGCCTCGAAGAACTTGAAAAGACTTGTTAAAGCCATAAATGAAGCTAAAAATTTAAAGAAGGAATTGCTCTGGCTATCTGGCGCTCATGTTATAAAGTTAGGGTTAGCTCCAATAATCATTCAGTTGGCTGAGAATGGATTTATCACTTCATTTGCGGCAAATGGTGCGTTGGGGATTCACGATGTTGAAATTGCATTATTTGGAAAAACCTCTGAATGTGTTGGTTCTGAGCTTGAAAAAGGAAATTTTGGAACCACAAAAGAAACTGCTGATTTCATCAACAAAGCAATATCCAAAGGTTCCAAATTGGGTTATGGTTATGGGGAGTCGATTGCCCGAGCTCTCATTGCTGAGAATCCTCCCTATGCAGAAAAATCTATATTATGTAGTCTTTTTATCCGAGGTGTGCCAATTACTCTTCATACAATTCCAGGTGCAGAGGTAAATCACATTCATCCCTCAGTAAACGATGCAGCAATTGGGATAACAGCCATGCGGGATTTCAGACGCTTTTGCAGTTTTGTTTCACGTTTAGAGAATGGAGTCCTTTTAGGATGGGGTTCTGCAGTTGTTATGCCCGAGGTTTTTTTAAAGTCAATTTCTGCTGTGAGAAATCTAGGTTATTTAGTTAATGATTTTTATGTAGGATATTTTGATATGATATTTCAATATAGACCCGTTGAAAATATAGTTAAAAGACCCACAGCCGGTTCGGGAAATAAAGGATTTTATTTTATTGGGCATCATGAAATAATGATGCCATTATTAGCATCAATATTGTTAAAGAAGGAGCATTAGAATTAGAAGAAGTCCATTAATCGGAATTACAACCTCTACTGGTTCGACGAAGAGAGGTCTCCCAACCGACTTAACAAAGTCCGAATATTCTCATGTGATATATAGTGCAGGTGGTATCCCAGTTCTGCTCCCTAATATCGAAAAACCGAATGAAAAACTGTTCTGTGAGATAGCACACAATATTGATGGACTATTATTGAGTGGTGGAGGAGATATTTCACCGGAATATTACGGGAAAAAGCTTTCATCCTATGAAAAAGGCGTGAGTCCTCGTCGGGATTTTTTTGAGTTTCATTTTGGTAAATATTTCATTGAAAACACCGAGAAACCTGTTTTAGGAGTTTGCCGAGGGCATCAAGTTTTAAACGTTATCCTCGGAGGAGATCTATATCAGGATATTGCAGAGATGTGGAACAGCAAAAAACAAATTGTTAAAATTGAGCATCGAAGGCATGGTGAGAAAGAGAAAAGGTCATGGCATAAAGTTAGAATTTTAAAACCAAGCAAGCTTTTTGATATCTTAGGTTGTCAAATAATTATCGTTAATTCATCGCACCATCAGATTGTTAATATTATTAGCAATAGACTTAAAATATCTGCAATAGGTCCGGATGAAGCAAATGAAGCATTAGAATTTAATGGTGAAAGGTTCATACTCTCGATTCAATGGCATCCTGAATCTATCGATAATGAATACTCAAAAAAAATATTTTCGGCGTTTGTCGAAGCATCTATGATCAAATAACCGCTTTTCTTTAATAATAAATGGGGATTACTGAAATTTTGAGGAATATGTTTGTGAGAATTTCTATGAAGAAAACAATTTATAAAAGAATATCTATCATTTAGGTCTTTTTAAAAATTTCACATAACTTTTCTGTGTTTGCAATCACTTTTTCGGTTTCATCTTCGGTTGACGCTTCAAATATCAAAATGCCTCCCGGAACCGAGCTTATCGATGCGTTCCAATTTTCAGCAAAAATATAGAAATGAATCCAGCTGGCATATCTATTGCCTAAACCGGCTAATAATTCGGAAATTTTATCACCGATGGTTGTTATGTGAATTATGTGATCTTCATTGGTAGTTAGTTCGCTAATTACTGCAATAGTTTTGCCTGGAAGGTCAATCCAAAATCCGCTTCTATCCTTAATGTTTTCCATTTTTTTCATATGAGATACAGTAAGTTCCTCTAACCTTATTTTGTCATAAATTGGAATTTTTTCAGGTGGTGAGAACCCACGGTGGACTGAATCTATTGCTGCAAATGCCTTATTAATTTCTACTGGTTTTGAGCCGATAACTAAAATAGAATCCATAGTGGTTTCAAATGCAATGCCTATCTTTGCCACAATAAAAGAATCATTTGTTTCAATAAAAACTTTAATGTCGTTTTCGAATTCTGGGGTATCTATTGTTGCAAACCATTCAAACATCTCAGCAGTTTTTTCAGGATTTTTGAATTCCATATTCTGCGGTTTTAAATATATAATCGAGGCTTTTTCACATTTGATAATCTCTGCATCGAGATTTACCTCCTCTGCAATTTCTTTTATTTGTTGCATTTTGAGATTTGAAGTAATACCAATGTCAGCGTCACTAATTTCAGCGGTTTGGGGTATTTTTAACAATCCGACTTCTTCGAGAACTCCCGGTTCAATTTGAGCTAAAATATACTCAGAAGGTATAAAAAGATCGTAATCACTGAGTCTGCCCTCAGATTGGGAAGAAATGAAATTGACTAATTCAATAGGTATTTCATCATAGATATATGAAGCGTTATACGTTATACCGCCTAATTTAAGTTGAGTTATAATATCAGTAAGTGGTATTCGCAATACATAGTCTGTACCGCGTTTAATAAGATTATCAAGGATTGCAGCACCTGCATTATCCCTGTTTCTGTTTAGGTCAATAATTTTCCTAATAGATATTTTAACTTCATCATCAACAGATTTTACAATATATTCTTTTTCGGTTTCAATATCCTGTTCTGAAGTTTCCTCATATTCATCAAGAAGTTCTGAAAGAGATAGTTCTTTGTCAGCCGGTGTCGAAAAGGATTCTTCGGCAGATTCTATTATAACTTCTTCAATTCCAGTTTTTCCTTGTGACGTTTTCATTAGCTCTGTTTTTCTGAATTCTGCATCTGGATCTTCAAGAAGCTCTATTTCGAAGGTTTTTTCTATTTGTCCTTCATTCAATGTAATTTGTTGGATTTGATCCGTTCTTGGCTTCGCTATTTTCTCTTCTATCTCATTTTTTGCACCTTTAACTGATGGAATTACCGGTATAATCTTTGGTTTTGTTTTAATTTGAATTTTTTCCTGATCTTTTTCAATTATCATTGTGCTTCTAACAATATTCTTAAAGTAATCTGAAAAATAAATGTCTTGCGGAAGTTCAATTTTTTCGCCGGGGTTGCTAGTAGTAATTATTTTTGCCCAATTTTCCATCGATATTGTTTGATTAGATATTTCCTCAGGTTTCATGAGATTTCTTGGACGTATAGACTCAGAAATATCTTTTTCTGAAAGGGTAATTTTTTCCCCGAACCGGGTTTTTTTCTCATATGAGAGAATTAAAGGATAGGCTAAAAAAGGAGTCGATAATGCCTGTGTAATAAAAATAATAGGATTTCCATAAGCGGATGCCCAAAAAGCCTGTAAAAAGGATGTTTCGGACGATAAAAACTTAAATAGTAAACCTGATGCTAAAATTAGTACCGATCTAATAACAACAAAAGTAACGAATGATTCTACCCATAATTTTGGATTTATGGCTCTTTCCGCAAAGATGAAATGAATTATGATTAAATAATAAAAAATTTCAACTATAATTCCCATGGTATAAGGCATGTCCAATACACCAATAACATATGCTCTGATTGTAAAAAGCAAACCACTAAGGGCAATAACCGATAGTATTAGTGCGAGATTTAGGGCATAGAGTATGTAGTTTGTGGATTTTGTCATTAGAGATCGTTTTCTTCCTTTATGAAAAGACAGCTTTTAAGAGAATTTTTATTCAATTCTATAAATCTATCTGATAGATGTCTCAAGTAAATAGAAGTTTCATTAGGGAAAAAAGCAGTCTCTATTTGCTTACCAATTTCTTTTACTGCTTCTATTGCTGGGGAAAAATCACCATCGCCGCTTACTAAAATGGCAATGTCGTATTGGTTTTGATACGCATATTTGACCATATCAATAGCAATAAGTACATCAAGGGTTTTCTCCACAAGGGTCTCTCCACGTTTAATTAATCTTCCAAATTTCACATGTACGTTTGGGATATCCTGCAAATATGATAGAAACCTTTGCTGAGATTTATATTGTGCTTCAGCTTCTTCCTTGTTTACAATAGGAAGATAATAATAAACTCTTATAAGATCCCTATCACGTACAAGAATAGAAATAAATTTCTCATAATCGAGATTGATCTTGCCCAGCATAGATCTCATCCCATGGTATAAATTACTACCATCAATAAATATTATTACACGTTTTGCCATTAACAACCTCTAAAATTATCTTGACTAAAAAATTATCATAAATATAATATCCCCATCGCCGGGGTGGCGGAATTGGCAGACGTGCTAGCTTGAGGGGCTAGTAGGCTAAGGCCTGTGCGGGTTCAAGTCCCGCCCCCGGCACAACTTTTTTTCACAAACTGCCTTGTTTAATTATATAAATTCCTCTCATTCAAAATGACTGTAAGAGATGTATCATTAATTATTTTATATTCGATAATAATTTCTAATTGATTTATTTACAAGTTACTTTTATATAAAAACCGGAATAGACTATAAATAAGTTAGTATGTATCTTTTCCCTAAAAATAATTTCTCATGTAATATATTAGACTTTAATGAGTAATTTGTCAACCCATATTGGATTAGCGGGATTTGGATTAATTATTTTTGTAACTCCAGTTGGAGCATTAATTTTAACTTCAAACGTATCGATGCCTTCTCTATTCGTGTATCTTGCAAGTATCTCAGCGGCTTTAATTACTGTCTTGTCTTCTGCTGAACCATCAACTAACACCACAGGACCTTTCCTTTCGGGATTAATAAGGAAAAATTTGCCTGTCGAGAAACTATTCTCTAATATTTCATTTTCCTTTTGATTTCTGCCAACTACCACACGTTTCCCGTTAATTCGGAAATGTCGACCTACTTTAAGTAGTTGTGTGGTTTCTATATTTATTTCATTATGTTCTCGAGCTTCCAAAAACCTTTTTGCGTATGCAGGATCGGTCAGAATACATCCACCTGCAATAGGTTCGAATCGAGTAACTCCGAATTTTTTAGCAAGCTTCAATTGTATAGTTCTGCTTCGTCCGTTAATACTATATAATTTTTCGCTATTAACAATGCTTTCGCGCTCTGCCTTAGATTGTGGAAAAAGCTTTCCAGATAAAGGTCTTATAATTCTATCCGCAGTTCCAGATCGTTTTTCTATTAACTTAATAGCATCACTTCGTTGAGAAAAAGGTCTCTGTCCTGGAACTTCACCTGTAGCGATTGCCATAGCGCCAATCTGCTGAGCGAGTTCCCAACCTTTTCGAAGAAAGTATATTTTACAATCGATGCAGGGATTGGCTTGAGAACCATAACCGTATTGTGGTTCAACGATTGTTTTTAAGTACTTGTTATCTGTTGGCAATTCTAATATATTTATGCCTATTTGTTTTTCGTAATAGAATTTCTCTTCAAAAGTTTGGATACCGTGAAGAAATGGATGAATAAATTTAACACCTAAAATTGATATTCCTTGCTGCAAAAGGATTTTGGCAGACAATATACTATCTAAACCCCCTGAATATAGGAGAACAACGTGGTATTTATGCTCAATTTTAGTTTTTATTTGCATTTTCCTTCTCAAGTTAATTTTTTTTATACTGAAACTTTTATTTTATCAGAGATTTTTTTTTAAGCAAGGATGATTATTTAAAGGAGGAGTTATGTTTAAGATTTTAGCAATAAATCCAGGTTCTACGTCTACTAAAGTGGCACTCTATGAAGATGAAACTCCGATATTTGTTGAATCCATTAAGCATCCTCCGGAAGAACTGTCAAAATTTTCTGAGACTTACGATCAGTATCATTTTCGAGCAAGTACAATTCGAGAGGTTTTAAAGAAGCATAATATGGATATCTCCACTCTTTCGGCAGTTGTTGGAAGAGGAGGTCCATTTAAACCTCTTGTCTCAGGAACATATTATGTAAACGAAGCAATGAAAGAAGATGTCAAAGACAGACGATATCAGGCGGATCACATAAGTAATATTGGATGCCTTCTTGCAGCTGAGATCGCAGAAAGCGTTAATGTACCAGCATACATTGTGGATCCAGTTAGTGTCGATGAGTTTCACGATTTAGCAAGAGTATCTGGTCATCCGGATATCTCTCGAATAAGCTTAGCACATGCTCTTAATATAAAAATGGTGGCAAAAAAGTTTGCTAAGCAAATTGGAAGACCGTATGAGGATATGAATTTAGTTGTTGCTCATCTTGGAGGAGGAATTTCGATTACATCGCATCTAAAAGGAAAAATGATCGATGCAAATAACGCCAACGACGAGGGACCCTTTTCTCCCCAAAGATGTGGAACATTACCAATTACGGGTCTTGCTAATCATTGTCTTTCGGGAAAGCATAACTTGAAAGAAATCAAGAAACAATTGATTAAAGCAGGTGGTCTGATCGCTTATCTCGGAACAGATAATGTAGAAGAAATAGATAAGAGAATAAAAATGGGGGATGCTGAAGCGGAATTCTACGTTAATGCAATGGGATATCAGATAGCAAAGTACATAGGTGCTTATGCTGCTGTTTTAGCTGGAGATGTGGATGCTATACTTCTTACAGGTGGCTTAGCAAATAACCAGTACCTTATGAACCGGGTAAAAAACCAAGTAAAATGGATTGCACAGGTTTATATTTTTCCGGGTGAAGATGAAATGGAGGGACTTGCATTGGGTGCATTAAGGATTTTAAGAGGTGAAGAAGAACCCAAAGAATATATATAATATAACAATATAAATAACTGATTATATTCACAGGTTCTATCGATTGTATAAAATATCCACTGATAGTTATACTTTTAGCTCGAAAATATTTCATTATATAGAAAACGATTCAGGAGGTTAGTGATGAAGTATGTCTATTTCTTTTCGAAGGAACATGCAGATGGCTCAACACAGATGAAAGATATTCTTGGGGGGAAAGGAGCGAATCTTGCAGAAATGAGTAAAATAGGACTGTCTGTTCCACCCGGTTTTACTATTTCGGCTGAAGTTTGTGCTTATTATTACAAAAATAATATGACGTATCCACCAGAACTGAAGGAACAAGTGACGGATGCCTTAAGAATGCTTGAAGAACTTCGAGGACGTAAATTAGGCGATCCTAAGGAACCTTTATTAGTTTCCGTTAGATCTGGATCTGCAGTTTCTATGCCTGGGATGATGGATACGATTCTAAATCTCGGACTCAATGATGAAAGTGTTCAGGGACTTGCAGAAGAGAGTGGAAATCCAAGGTTTGCATGGGATGCCTATCGTCGTCTCATACAGATGTTTGGTGAAGTAGTTTTGGAATTTCCTCATCATGAATTTGAACATGCTATGGAAGAGGTTAAGCGCGAATTTGGAAAAAAAGCGGGGATAAAAGATGTTGAAGATATGAAGCAAGAACAGCTTAATAAATTAGTTCCCGATACAGCGTTGGATTTAGAAGCGTTAAAACTGCTTATATTTAAATTTGGAGAAATTTATTCGAAATATGGAAAAATATTTCCACAAGACGTTGATGAGCAACTTTGGTTGTCCATAGATGCTGTTTTTGGCTCTTGGAATAATGCAAGAGCAATTAAATATCGTGCAATAAATGAGATAACTGGTCTTCTGGGCACTGCGGTAAATATACAAACCATGGTTTTTGGCAACCTGGGAGATGATTCTGGAACAGGCGTGGGTTTCACAAGGAATCCTTCCACAGGAGAAAACAAACTTTATGGTGAATATTTACTTAATGCGCAAGGTGAAGATGTTGTTGCAGGAATCCGAACACCAAAGCCGATCGCGGGTTTGGAAAATGAGATACCCGATGTGCTTAAAGAACTCTTGGGAATTAAGGATATTTTAGAAAAGCACTATACAGATGTTCAGGACTTTGAATTTACAATAGAACGTGGGAAATTATGGATGCTTCAAACTCGAACAGGAAAACGAACTGCTCAAGCCGCTGTTAGAATTGCTGTGGATATGGTTAATGAGAAACTTATCGATAGGGAAACTGCAATTTTGAGAATACCTCCAAAGTCCTTAGATCAACTTCTTCATCCTACGTTCGATCCTATTGCAGAATCGAAAGCTACAGTTATCGCAAGTGGTCTTCCAGCTTCACCAGGATCCGCCACTGGAAAGGTTGTATTCACAGCAGATGAAGCAGAAGAATGGAATGAGGATGGAGAAAAAGTAATTCTTGTGAGACTTGAGACATCTCCAGAGGATATTGGCGGTATGAATGTAGCTCAAGGAATTTTGACTGCACGCGGTGGAATGACATCTCATGCTGCCGTTGTTGCGAGAGGTATGGGGACACCATGTGTTGCCGGTGCTGGTGAAATTGAAATAGATTATAACAAGAAGGAATTCATCGTTGGTGAAACAGTAGTTAAACAAAGAGATTTCATTTCTATAAACGGAGCAAAGGGAACTGTTTATTTGGGACAACTCCCCACGGTTGAGGCTGAACTTGCTGGAGATTTTAGAATAATTATGGAATGGGCAGATGAGTTCCGTGAGATTGGTGTTCGAACTAATGCCGATACACCACACGACACTGAAGTAGCTATTAATTTTGGTGCGGAAGGTATAGGTTTAACTCGTACCGAGCATATGTTTTTCGAGGGAAACAGAATTGTATCCTTTAGAAAGCTTATTCTTGTTGCAGAAGAGGTTAAGAACCTTAGAATGCGTCTTGTCGGGCTCGATAAGGATAGCGAAGAATATGAAGCAATTGCCAAAAAACTTAAAACTCCGGAAACACAATATAAGGAAGCTTTAGATGAACTCTTACCTTTGCAACGTAATGATTTTATTGGGATTTTTAGAGCTCTAAAGGGTCTACCGGGAACGATAAGGCTACTCGACCCACCGTTGCATGAATTCTTGCCACACGATTTGAAAGGTCAGCAGGAGATGGCGGATGCTATGAATGTGCCGATTGAAAAGATCAAACGTACTGTTGATTCCCTTCATGAATTCAATCCAATGTTAGGTCATCGAGGTTGCCGGTTAGGATTGACTTATCCAGAAGTCTCGGAAATGCAGGTAAGAGCGATTCTTGAAGCTGCGCTGATTGTCAAGAACGAGGGTATCGAAGTTCGACCGCAAATCATGGTTCCTTTGGTTGGACACTGGAAAGAACTTCAGCTTAGCAGAGAATTAATAGAGAGAGTCGCAAGGCAGATTTTTGAGGAAAGGAATGATAGAATCGATTTCTTAATTGGGACGATGATAGAAGTACCGAGGGGTGCGATAACTGCGGATGAAGTGGCGAGATATGCAGACTTTTTCTCATTTGGGACAAACGACTTAACGCAAATGGGTGCTGGATTTTCGAGGGATGATGCCGTAAAATTCCTTCCTGAATATGTAAGATTAGGAATTTATGATAATAACCCTTTCCAGGTTTTAGACCAAATTGGAATTGGAAGAATGATGTTGCTGACAGTAAAATACGGTCGTCGAGCAAACCCAAGAATAAAGTTGGGCATATGTGGCGAACATGGAGGTGATCCACGATCGGTTATGTTCTGCCACCGTATCGGTTTGAATTATGTGAGCTGTTCTCCATATAGAGTACCAATTGCTCGACTTGCTGCTGCTCAAGCTGCGTTAAAATTCGGTGAACCTGGTGATTTGATTAAAGAGGGTGAATTGTGGTAAACTCATAAACTACTTATTTTAGACCCTCCTTGTTATAAAGGAGGGTTTTTTAAGATTGCAAATATAGAAAAATGCTCGGTATTAAAATTTATCTTAGATGAGTAATTGAATAGATTTGGAAAAGTATTTTGTATAATTCTTATTTCAGAAATACAATTCGTTTTGTTATGATTCTATTTTCAGTAATCATTCTTACAAGATATACTCCACAGTTGGTGGATTTGTAGGGTTGCTAAATGTATGGAGAACTCTTGTTATTAGCTTCAGCACAAGAACTCTTTGTGAGACTTGCTTATATAGATTCTCCGCGCAAATTAACAATCTCTATTGTTGCATCTGCAGGTGCAGTAATTTTACAATCACTGTTAAAAGGATAGTGTGAATTGTTAAAAACGAATTATCCATTTTTTGAGTCTCTTGTTCAACAAGCCATCGACTCTGATTTTAATGAGATACACATATCTGGATTCTGATATTGTAGTATATCCAGTTATAATATATCCACAATCAAACGAGAACTGTATCACCGAATATCCTTCGTTCCAACTATTTTCACTGTATGTCTTAATCCAATCGACGTGAGAAAAGAAGTTCAGGATAATCAAAATGAAATAATGGGGATTTTACATCTCATTTTGACCTTATTTCATAAAAAAATTTGAAATATTTAAATTAAATAAAAAGATTAGAATTCCAATAAACATCAATATTATTTATTTAAACAATATTTTTAAAAATCCCATAAGCTTATTTAGGTTGTAAAGTTTTAAATCTCACCTTTAGAACCATGTTTTTATATTCAATCATAATAGGATCGTTGGAGAATCTGCTTGATGCGATTGCTTTTCGGTTTTACTTTGGTGTAAAAATATGGATCAAATATTTACGAAAATATTTTATTTAAGGATGACAATTCTCTGAAAATGAAGGATTTCGTTGTTCATATCCGGTTCTTAATTATATGTATTTTCAGAAATCGAACTTCTTTTGGAATTATAAGTTACTTTAATGTTACGATACGAAAATTCTTGCTTATCACAAATAGCTTTGAGTGTTAAATTGGAGATTAGAAAGAGAAATTCTACTTTTTGGAGGAATTTTTATGAAATGTGCATATTGTAAGGAGAAAGCCTGTTATCAAGGTAAAGATTGTGCATCTTTTAGAGAGGATGTGGAGAAAATTTTGAGTGATGATGAAATTAAAATGATGCGTATCGCAGCACATATCGAAAGCAGCGGTTACATGAAACTTACCAGAATAGAGGAAGTTATCAAATTTGCACAGATGATGAATTTCAAAAAAATTGGTATAGCATTTTGCATAGGTCTTGCTGGAGAAGCAGAAATTGCACATAAGATTTTTGAGAAACATTTTGAAGTAATTTCTATATGTTGCAAGGTCTGCGGGATTCCAAAAGAGCAGTATAATTTCGATAAGATAATAGATGAACGCTATGAAGCAATGTGCAACCCAATAGGTCAGGCAGAACTTTTCAACCGTGAGGGAACGGATATGAATATAATATTAGGGTTATGCATCGGTCATGACATACTTTTCACGAAGCACTGCAACGCTCCGGTCACCACTTTGGTTGTTAAGGATAGAGTTTTAGCACATAATTCAGCAGCAGCATTATATTCAGGTTATTATAGAAAGAGATTGGGAATTAGTTAGATGAGAGAAATTTGATTTAAAAAATAACAAAATATTTTAAACTGTGTTGCAGAGGAGTAATTGATTTCCATATCTTGTAAATTATAGATTTAGTTTACTTCAAGTTTGAAGATTAGCACCATAATCCTGTAGAAGCCTGACAGTGTCGAGATGTATGTAATATCCAGCAAACATTATTGCATTCCAGTTTTCCTTTTGCTTTGCATTAAAGTCAGCAATACGCATAGCAATTTCTTCTGCATTATTTCTATTGTTTTTTTAAAGCGTTCCATTGTAGTTACTCCTTTACATGATTTACAGAGAATTACCAATTTCCTTAGCTTTATTTAATGCTTCTGCAGGAATATTTCCGTTACTCAATTCACCTACGAATAACTTCCCCATTAATTTCATCTTGAAGAATTGCGTAAACCAATACTCTAAATCTTTCATAACTTTCTCAAAAACATTCACTGGAGCCCCGCATGTCATAACAAGAACAATTTGCTTGTCATTAAGAATTCTAGTCTTAAAAGCTCTTTGTACAAATGTGTAAAATCTATCAATAAAGGTTTTCATAGGTCCGGTTATATATCCCATATAAATGGGAGATGCCAAAATCAAACAATCGGCAGCAGCAATTTCAGGCATCAAATGCGTAATAAAATCATCCTGAGCACAGTACTCGACTTCCCCTTCTTTGCATGCTCCGCATGCTTTACAGCCCACGGGATTAAGATCATAAACGAATGTGGTTTTACAAATGTGCCCCTTTTTTTCTGCCTCCTGGCAAATTACATTTACGAGTTTAGTTGTATTGCCATCTTTCCTGGGACTTCCAACAAAAGCTAAGATTTTCATATCGATCCCTTTCGAGTAGATCCTTTAAAGCTGTATTATTCAAATTTTAATTTGCATTTGCCAAAATGTCATTTCCAACCATACCGCCGATACCTATTACTAATACAGGTAACAATCCGATTTTTTTATCGGTATTTTTTTCCATTAGGGAAAATGAATTTAATTAATGTTAAAATTACATTTTATCGAGTGTTTTATAATATAACGAGTTGTTATTCAAGGTTACCTATAATTTTTTCCACTTCCTCAAGAATTTCACAGGATTTAACAAGTTCTTTCATTTTATTGTGGTCTGGATATAAAGGTCGATCTTCCTCAAGGAAATCGACATATTTCCTAATAATTTCTTTGGCTTTGGCAACTCCTTTACCATGACTAAACTCCCTAAAATCCAGTGCTTGTGCTGCAGCCATAAACTCTATTCCCAGAACACCGTATGCATTATCGAGAATTTGCTCGTTCTTAAGTGCTGTATTCATACCCATCGATACGAAATCCTCTTGATCGGCTGCAGCTGGAATGGACTGAATCGATGCAGGTGTCGAGAGGATTCTTTGCTCTACGATTTGCATATCTGCGGTATATTGGCTAAGCATAAGTCCTGAGAACATTCCAGCGCCTTTGGTTAAGAATGCTGGGAGTCCAACGCTGAGTGCAGGATTCAGCATTCTATTGAGTCGTCTTTCAGACAGAACGCTAATCATTGTAACCGTTGCTCCAACCATGTCCATAGGCACACATACAGGTGAGCCTTGGAAATTAGCTCCAGTGATTGTGAGTTTGTATTCTGGGAAAAATACAGGATTATCCCCGACTCCGTTCAACTCAATTTCTACCTGCGATCTTGCAAAAGCAACTGCATCGTGTGCTGCACCTAAAACTTGAGGACTAGAGCGCATAGAATAAGCATCCTGGACTTTAATCTTGAGTTTTCCAGATAGGAGATCGCTGCCTTCGATGCATTTCAAAATAGCATTTGCGGCTCTTACGGCACCTGCAAATCCACGAATTTTATGAAGTCGCTCATCGTATGGCTTCATGTTAGCATAAAGAGCTTCAAGACTCATTGCGCATGCTATTTCAGCTTGTTTAAGCCAGCGGTTTATATCATAGAGTTGAATTGCACTCATGGCAGTCAAAACATTCGAACCGTTAATTGCTGCAAGTCCATCTCGAGCCATTAATCCAGGAACTTTAATCCCAGCCTTTTCAAGTGCCACATTGCCCGGCATGCGTTCACCTTTGTAAAATGCTTCACCCTCACCCATAAGGAGCAATGCAATTTGTGACATAGGAGCTAAATCTCCGCATGCACCAACCGAACCTTTTCTGCAGACAACTGGAGTTACGCCCTTGTTCAGCATCTCTTTGAACGTTTCAACAATTTCGATTCGACATCCGGAATAGCCCTTAGATAACACGTTTATTCTGCTGGCTATGGCTCCACGAACTTGCTCGATTTCCAATGGCTCTCCAATCCCGGCAGCATGGTTATATATAAGATATTTTTGGAACTGCTTCACTTGTTCGTCATCGAGTACAACTTCTGAGAACTCTCCAATACCTGTATTGACACCGTACATTATCTCGTGAGCTGCAATCTTTTCTTCAAGCATATCGCGACATATCTGAATCCTTCTCAGAGCATCTGGGCTGAGTTCCACCTTTTCATTATGTCTTGCAATTCGAACTAATTTCTCGGTTGTTAAGCCTGAGCCATCCAATATTATCGCCATTGTATCCTCCTATATCGATGAGTTTTAATTATGAAACCTATAATATTGTTTTGTGTATTAATTGGCAAAAGTTATTTATATTAAAGTGATACTCTTTATTTTAGATTATGCCCGATTTAAGATTTCAAATGAAGCAGAAGTTTGCATGGCATTAGGTATTTTAAGGAAATTACATTAATTGCAATTTTTGAGTTAAATTCAAAATTAAATGTTTTTCATACATAATCTTTACTGTTTAATTATTTCCAAGTATTAATATTTAACAAAAGGTATCACATTAAAATTTCGTTTTTTAATTATGTTTTTTTTCAATTGTTTAAATCATCCCAAAACATATGTTACAATAGAGAAATATTATCCAAGGGAAAGAAGTAACATGTACAGAGTTAAAAGTTTTATGCTATTTACCTTTATATTCATCCTGATATTAACAGGATGCGCAAGACCGCCTGAACCATCTGGGGTCGGGGAAATTGAGATAACGCCGAAATACCCAATGTTTAATGAGAATGTTTGGGTGACATATTGGCCAAGTGAGAGTGATTTAAAGAAAGTCACTTTGATTAGAGAGACATATTTCCCAGATTCTTCGGTAATCGATTCAATTCCAATGTCTAAGTTTAAACAGTATTATGCCAAAAAATTTACTGTGCCTGAGAGTGCTTGTGGTTTCAAATTTCGAATATACACAGAACCCCTTAATCATTTTTCATTATCTTTTGGGAACATCACTGGCACATATGTAATAGACGAGGATAGCAATTCTGTGTTCGGTTCGTATTCGAATATTGGAGGAACTCTTGAACAGAACGAAGGTCTTAATTGGGAATTGTCTATTGATCCTAAAAGATATAAGAATTACACGAGATTGATTTTAAATTTTATTACGATGCAGGTTAAAGGACGATCGGACTCGCTCAAAGCTATGCTCGCTAAGATTGAGGCTAAGGATTCTTTAGATCCAAATGTATTAGTGCTGAAAGCATACAGACAAATGTATGAAGAAGATGCTGTAGGTGCATTCAAGTATACGCTTGAAGTAGGGAAAAGTGGTGTAAAATTGGATTATTGTCAGACTAGGTTGTTCCACATGTTGCTAAACCCTCTTGTGTTTGGCGAACCAGAACTTGTTTCTGATTCAATTATACTTATGGCAAGAAACTTTTTTCTGGAGAATCCCGGTTCGGAACTTTTTTCCTCCTATCCTTTTGCAGCTTCTTTTGACTCACTATACACAGTTGAACAACGAATGGAAATTTATAACTATCGTGTCTCAAATAATCTTAATGTGCAAACAACCTTTGCAGCAGAAGCCTTCAAAAGAATGGGAGATACTACATTTGCAGATGAGATTAGACGAAAGGATATTGAAAGATTCAAATCGATGAAGTCATTTGAAGCGGCATGTTTTGCAAGGTATGAAGGTATGTCATATATGATCTGGTTAATGGATGATAAAGATTATGCAGCAGCGGAATCGCTCGCTATGCAAATAAAAGAGTATGTGAATATTTTACCCAGATCCACCTCGAGCAATTTACAGAAACACTTTGGACAATTAGCCTTAGTTAAAAAAGATAGTATTGCTTCTCTAATTCATTTTTTCAATGCAGGACGGAAGGGATCAAAAGAAGCACTGAATATGTTTGCAGAGGTTACTGAAAAACTTGGCAAGTCGCCTGAAAAGCTTTGGGATAGCTTACAAACTCAATTAACAACTGCCAAAGATAAAGCACCAGATTTCAAGCTAATCGAAGCAAGTTCGAGTGATACCATGATGCTTAGTGATTTTTTTGGAAAAGTTTTAGTCTTAAATTTCTGGACTCGCGGATGTAGCCCCTGTATTTCTGAAATGCCTGTTCTTTCTAATGTTTTGAATATGTCTGACACTTCCGAAATTGAATTTTTAAGCATCACAATATGGGATGATTATAAAAAACTCCTCGAGTTTGCTGAAAAGATGAAATTCAATTGGCCACAATATAATAGCAAGGATGGATTTAAAGTTTTTGGTATATTTGCAATCCCCCGAACAGTAATTATTGACAAAAAGGGAATAATAAGATTCGATGAAACAGGTAATTTAATAAATCCTCAGGAATTGCTCGATAAAATCGAAGCTGCAAAGTTGGATAATCCATTTCGAGTGAATAAAATTGATAGCACCGAAGAAGTATCCGCTGTTTCTAAGGGTGGATATATTCAGATTGTTGAGGTGGAAGATGGATTTATAGACGTTTTCAATCACTCGAGCGCAACAATAAAAGTAGTAAGCGGAGGAAGGTGTATCCGAATATTCAACAATGCAAAACAGTCTATAAAAATTGTCTTTGGTTCTGGAACGGTTATGACAGAAATTACACCGTTCGATGAATATAAGAATATGTGTATAAAAACTCCTGATGTATATTATCGGCTTATAGATATCTAAAACTCTAAAATCCAATTCGAAATCAGTGAGTGTAACTTCTCATGTAATGTTAAGGCAATCCTGGGTAAATGGCATTAATGATATAATTCAATGAATGTGATAGTAGCTGGAACCTTAGATCGAGTTTGATTTCCGATAGGATGATTTTTCAGATAGCCCTATTATTACCAAGGAATCCCATAATAATAACTCGAGATTTCTTTGCTAAATGGACCGGTAAGTAAACTGGTATTTTTCGTTTGTTCTGGCGATTTTCAAGATAGAAAAAAACTCATAAAATTCTTTATGGAGGAGTAAAAAACAATAATTTTCTTATAAAAGTTAAAATTTACATTGACATAGTCTTTAAAATTGATTTACATAAAAATGTGGTTTAATAGAAATAATTGGAAGTAAAAATATTACATAGAGAAAGATAATGAAATATTATGCATTTTTTGTCGTTGTAATTGGTTTTCTTCTAATGGGTACTATTTTTATAAGTTGTGAAGGGCTAGAAAGTCCTAAAAATCCAGTAGGTCCAAAAGATCCAGTAGATCCACATCCCATTCCAGTTCCGGCTGTTCCAATTATCAACGCTATAGAAGCTTATCCTCCCATATGTTCTATCAACGATACAATATTTATAAAACTTGAATACACATATGAAGGTAACCTTGCAATTATCATTACGTGGAATGCTGATAAAGGAACCATTATATCCACTCCAGATAGTACATTAACTAACTGGGTAGCACCCGATATTTCTGGTTGGTATATTATAGATGTGGGTGTGTCTGATGGTATTTACACTGTATATGGAAATGTTACAGTAGAAGTTGTGGATACGGGAGCTGTTGTTCCTGATACATTAATTGTTTTCGTTTCAGATGAGAATGGAATTCCAAATCTTTGGATGATGAAAACCGATGGAACAGGAAAAGTGCAATTAACTAATCATGATCATAGAGTTTACTCATTAAATATTGCCATGTCACATGATGGAAGAATTGCATATTATATAGTCGAAGGTTCATTCTCTGAATGTCAAATTTACTCAGTTGATATTTTGACAGGTGATGGTTACCTAGTGAAAGATGGAGATTGTGCTGATGGCATATCTATGTCCCCTAATAACAATATTCTTTATTATGATTGTGGCACCGGTAGCTGCAATCGAGATGCATGGAGCTTGGACTTATCAACTGGAATTACTACAAATATGTATGATGGTCCAGAGGTTTGGAGTGGTAAAGCAGAAATATTCACGATTTTTGAACAACCTAAAGGGAATTTATTTGCAACTTTCTGCCAAAATGGGTGTTGGTCACCCACTACGGAAATCGTTGTTTTCTCACCGGACTTATCCACAATTTACAAAATAACAGAAGATGGTCTTTGCGACAATTACGTGAGATGGTCAAATGATGGTTTAAAGATTGCATGGAGAAAGGACTATTGGCCTGGTGACCCAGAGGAGATATGGGTTTCTGATTATGATGGTTCAAATGCGTCAGCAATTCTCCACATAAATTATGTAGAAATTTTTATTAATATGGGTAACTGGTTACCAGATGATGAGCATATAATTTTTGGTTTCGATGGGGACCTGTATTTATTGAATGTAGATTCGGGTACTTATGATAATATTACTAATACTCCTTCGATAAACGAATTCAATGGTGTATGGGTAATTGTGAAATAGGCTCTTAGTAAAATTAAAAAATTTCTTTGTTCCCGACTGAGTTTTGAAGCCGATAGGAATTTTTTTGAAGATTTTTATGGAAGTTGCTTTTCTTTTTTCTCAACACTGAAATATCGACTATTATTTTTAATTATTTCCATCGATACAAAACAATTCTTCAATAATAACTCAAGATTTCTTTGCTAAATGCACTGAAAAGGGAACTTGGGTATTTCTATTATTTTTCTTTGTGGTTTTCAGAAATTTTGTTGATTAGTTGCTCTGGAAATGTCAAGATCGCAACCTTTCTGTTAATCCATATTGTGAAATTACTATTGTAATCCAAAAAAATGCTTATCATATATAACGCAATTGATAATAAAATGTTGATTATTTTAGAAAATAGATGTTGCTTATTTAACATTCATTAATTTTATGAATTTCTAACAACTTAGGAGGAGAAATGTTTAGATCGTATTTAATAATTGTTTTCACTTTTATTGTTTCGATTGCCTTAGCTCAGTCACCGGTTTCATATCCAGAGATTGGCAATGACTTTCTTGTAAATCCTGGATTTATTGGTTCAGCCAGTAGTAACTATTGGAAATTAAGCATTAATAAATGCCATGATGTAAAATCATATGGTTCGTACATAGCAGGTAAGGGATATATTCTCGGTGGCGATTATATTAATTGCGAGAGCGGAGCAAAGGAATGGAATCTTTATTGGGGTTTAGGAATTGGGGCAAAGGAATTCGGCATCGGTTATATCGACCGTAACATTTACTTTGAAGGTTCTAGATCTCATAGCTGGCGTATTGGCAGTCTGATTAGACCTACTAATTGGATATCATTGGGCTTACGAACCGGAAAAAATTGGGGGGATGATACCAGAATAGGTATCGCATTTAGACCGTATAAAGACTTTGTAACAATATGGTCAGATGCCGCAATTGTCGATAGGAAGCCCGAGTCATATTTCGCAGGTGTGGATATTTGTCCTGCTCGTGGTATTCATTTCTATTGTAACTATTGGCCTGATGATGAGGAATATCAATTAGGATTTAAATTCGACTTAGCTCATATCTCTCTTCATGCGGGTTATACCGACGAGAATAATAATGAAGCATCGTTTACATTATCGCGTAAGCGACTCAAAAGCCCTGTGAAATATAAGACAAAAAAGGTTAAACTAATTTTATCTGGTGATTATTCCGAAACGTATAAATTATTTAAAAAGGATGGTTTTATATATCTTTCACGATCAATCGATAAGCTTTGTAGGGATGAATCTGTTGAAAAGATCGTTATAAGGTTAAATTCGCTTGGTCTATCATTTGCACAACTCGAAGAAATTAGGGCATCTCTGGAGTTTTTCCGAAATAGAGGTGGAAAAATTGTTATTTATTCTGATTATCTTGATAACCGCTCTATGTTTTTGGCTTCTGTAGCGGATTCCATCTATTTAAATCCAGTCGGCTCGGTTACTTTCATTGGGGTAGGTGTGGAGATGATCTATTTCCGGCAGCTTTTCGATAAAATTGGTGTAACTCCGGACATTGTAAACATAGGAAATTATAAAACTGGATATGAACAGTTTACAAGAGATACTATGTCTCCCGAGATGAGAGAAGAGATTATGAAAATCCTTAACACCATAGATACCTTTGTGGTTGAAAAAGTTTCCAAGGGAAGAGGTGTTAGTATAGCAACTGTTCGAGAATGGATCGATAATGCTCCTCAGAATCCCAATGATGCAAAGGAATCCGGGATTGTTGACGAGTTAGTTCACTGGAATGAATTTATGAAGGAATCCGATTGGAACAAATCAGTTGAGTTCTCGACTTATGTGTTTGAGAAAAATGAGCTTGCAGATATTTGGAGTAAACCACCAAGAATTGCAGTTATACCATTTGAGGGTTCTATAGTCACTGGGAATTCGTCTCGTGGTGGTTTGTTTAGTTCGAAATCGATGGGTGATAAGAGCATTGTAAAGACAATCGAAAAAGCTATGAAAGATCGGAATGTAAAAGGGATAATTCTTCGAATAAATTCTGGTGGTGGTTCGGCTTTTGCTTCAGAAGAGATTTGGCAAGCTGTTAAAAAGGCAGCAGAGAAGAAGCCTGTATGGGTTTCTATGGGGAGAATTGCAGGTAGTGGTGGATATTATGTTGCAACTCCTGCTGAAAAAATTTATGCAAGCAAAACTACAATTACCGGGTCCATTGGTGTTTATGGAGGCAAATTTTCACTCTCAAATTTATTTGATAAGTTGGGACTAACGGTTAATCGAATTTACCTTTCGCCTAATGCCAATATATGGTCGCTCTTAGATACATTTACAGTTTCCCAACGTGAGAGATATAGGAAGAATATGCTCTATACATACGATATCTTTAAGGATCGAGTTCTCGAGGGTCGCAGTGGTTTGAATGCAGATTCTCTCGAAAAAATGGCACAAGGAAAAATTCATATGGGTTTAACAGCTAAACGTCTTGGACTTATCGATGAAATAGGTGGATTTTCACAGGTTGTGAATGACCTTTCTAATAAACTTAACCTTAAAGATGAGTATGAAATAAAAATTTATTCTCATTATCCGAGATTTGGACTTTTGATGACATTGTCTCAGCTTGGATTAATTCCGGAAGGCTTAAATTTGGATATTCTAGGGGATGCATTATATTTCAATGAGGATTTTATTTATTTAGTTCCATATAAAATCGAGCTCAAATAAGGCATAAAAATGAAAATCGCAATCGTCGGTGCAACAGGTTTGGTTGGCAGGATTATGATCGATGAGCTTGCCTCCGGTGATTTTGATATTCCTATTCACAAGCTATTTCTTATTGCCTCTGGTGATTCAGCGGGGAAAAAAATTAGATTCAAAAAGGAAGATATTTACGTTCATTCTTTGATAGAGCAAGATATTCCCGCTGTCGATATTGCTTTGTTTGCGGTAGATTCTGCTCTTGCTATTGAATATGTCCCCAAATTCATAAAAAAGGGAGCGATAGTTATCGATAATTCCTCCGCTTTTAGACTTAAAGAAAATGCACCTCTAATAGTTCCTGAGGTTAATCCCGACTTGATTGCCAATTCAGAATTGATTGCCAATCCCAACTGTTCCACGATACAATTAGTCGTGGTTTTAAAACCTCTTATGAAATTTGGATTGGCAAAGGTTTTTGTTGCTACGTATCAGGGTATTTCCGGTGCAGGAAAAGATGCACTTATGAGTTTTATTAAGGAGTGTAAAAATACTTCAGAACATATACAGAATGTTTCTTTGCTGAATATTCTTGGCAAAAATCCGGTTATAAGTGATGAGTTGATCCCATTTTTTGGAAATGTTATTCCAGCTATCGGAAATTTGAATAGTTGTGGTGACAGTGCAGAGGAAACCAAACTGAAACTCGAGACAAGGAAAATTCTGAATATTCCAGATATGCAAATATTCGTTACAGCAGTTAGAGTTCCCGTTATTAATGCACATAGTGAGGTCGTTTTTGTCGAGTTTGAATGTGAGATAGAATATAAAGAAATCGTTAGCTCATTACAATCTGCTGCGGGAATAGAGTTCGACGAACCGTATCCTACTCCTATTCATGTTACTGGTTGTCGCAAGGTTTATGTGGGCAGAATTAGACAGGATACCGAAAATAAAAAAATCTATCAGTTTTTTATCGTAGCGGATAATCTTAGAAAAGGTGCTGCTACGAATGCTCTTCAAATTGCTGAGGAAATTGCCAAAAGAAAACCGGTATGAAAACAAAAAACCTATGAAGGTTTATTATATTGAATTAGGTAATAATATTGCTTCAAAAGGATTGAAAGTTTGACAGTTTATTAGAATTCACCAGGTCTTTTTGCTCTAAACTTCTCGAATAATCCCCAGACAATTATTGTAAGCAAAATTTCGAATAAATATACTACAGTCATAAATTCTCGACTTAGACCGAATGCAAGGGTAAGAACAAACGGTATTAGAGCAACAATTAACCAAAAAAACCAGTTATGAATTATTCTCATTGTGTCCTCGCATTTTTAAATTGCTATCTTACGATAATATTATAAAATAGAACGTGAAAGGTCAAGAGGAAACGGAGGTTGTCTTGACTTCCAATATTAACCGTCCAACATGGGATGAGTATTTTATGGCTGTAGCTTTTCTTGTATCTTCACGATCAACATGCTTGCGAAGAAAAGTGGGAGCAATATTGGTTAGAGATAGAAGAATCTTAGCCACTGGTTACAATGGACCGCCATCGGGATTTCCTCATTGTGATGAGATAGGTTGTCTAAGAGAGAAATTGAAAATTCCGTCAGGTCAACGGCAGGAACTTTGCTGGGGAATTCATGCCGAACAAAATGCAATAATTCAGGCAGCATTATTTGGTGTTTCTACCCGGAATTCTAAGTTATACGCTACGACAAAACCGTGTATAACTTGTGCTAAAATTCTTGCAAACGCTGGGGTCGATGAAATATACATTTCACAAGATTATCCTGATGAATTTTCGGATAAAATTTTCAGTGAGTTAAACATTAAGGTTTCATTCATTCCTAAACCTAATATTCATTTTTTGGATTATCAGGAGAGCAAATAATGAAATGTCCATATTGCGGAGAATTGGATGATCACGTTGTGGATTCTCGGTTAGTCCGCGATGGACTGGCAATAAGAAGAAGAAGGGAATGCCAGTCTTGTAAAAAGCGCTTTACAACATATGAATACATCGAAAGATCTCCTTTACTTATCATTAAACGTAATGGAAATAGAGAGAACTATCAACGTGAAAAGTTACTTAAAGGGATTAGAGATGCTTGTCATAAACGCGTTATTTCTGCTGATGCTATTGATAATTTAGTGGATGATATCGAAGCTGAAATTTTTTCATTAGGAATGTCAGAAGTTCCATCAATGAAAATTGGTGTTATTGTTATGGATTACCTGAGGAAACTCGATGAGGTTGCATATGTGAGATTTGCATCGGTTTACAGGGAGTTTAAAGACGTTGAGGAGTTCAAGGAAATTTTAGTTGAGTTGAATAATCTCAAGCAATCGGAGGCTCTTAGAGAAGCTCAGCTTCCAATTGTAAAGGAGGAATAATGTATAAGTCGATTATTTTAATTATCATTATCGCAATATCTGTATCTTTTACTCAAATGCCAGATGTAAACGTCTTCCATAATAATAAGCTTGAGCTGTTGGCTGTATTATCTTATTATGCAATGGATTCCGTTGATAGAGAGAATTACCTTTTCACAGATTCAAATGCTTTCCTTAATAATGTCACTGCATATTTCGATTCTTTCTCAGGTCATAGAGCAATTAAAATGTACAGCAATTTGTTAGATAAAGGTTTGACAATCGAAGAGGCATGTTTTGTGCTTTTTCACTACAGAGATTTGCCAGAAATGGAGCTTGAATACCCTATAGAAAATGTTGAGGGTTTTATCGATGGTATGAACCAAAAGAAAACGATAAAGGAATTAAAAAAGTGGGTCAACGAGGTACGTTATTTCTCACACGAGACGATTTTTTTTGAGTTTCTTAATAATAACATTGAAGTGATATTTCCAAGCCTCACAACTGCAATTAATTATATAAATTCAAAAAATATACTACCAAAAATTGCTAATTTTTACAAATTAGAAGAAAAAGATATTAAACCATATTTTTCCATGATTTTTAAGGGTGGATTTTCTTTTATGTCTCCAGGTGGTTTATATTGCTCTGTCTACGGACCGATTAGTTCAGATGGTCAATTTGTACAATTTATTGATGATTCGTTGGCTCAAAGAGTTAAATTGAACATTTCAGAAATTATAGTAGATAGTTTTGTTAACTTTTATAAAGACAGTATAATGCAGTCTAATATATTATATAACATTCTTGGTGATGATGCAAAAAAGGAATGTAGTGATTGGTTTTGTGCAGTGAAGAAACAGATAATATATGCATCACTGCCCAACCTGAGTGAAGATAATATTGAAGATATGATATTTTTTATTAGTTCAACAGAAAAGGGATATATATTCACTCCTTTTATCTCGCAAATTATGAAAGGTATAAAGCGGAATGCTAAATCGTTTAATGATATAATTAATACTATTAATTTACATATCAACGGCATAGCTATAAACAATCCATTAATTCAAAGATATATGAAGCAGAGCCAAAGAAGTGATGTTAATAAGGAAAAGTATATAGAGAAAAAATTAATAGCTTTAAAAAAGTCTGGTGTAAGAAAAGAAATGAAAGAGTATCTAAATATAGAATTGGAATCGCTATGGAGAACTGCATTAGGTTTCTGTAATGAGATTAAATATGAGACGATGATTAAGATAATAAATTTGAAGAGCATAAATGATTATAGTAACTCTATCCCGATAATAGAATGCATGTTATCCGATAGTTCTGGGAAAGGAATTAAATATTGGCAGGCAAAGCTTTTAATAGCAGAGATATATATAAAGGAAAATAATCTAGACAAAGCTGCTATTGAAGCAAAATCAGTTGAACTTGCAGAGATAGATAGTAATGTAACTGCAAATGCAATATGGATATTGGGAAGAATTGCTGAACATAAAGGTGACAAGATAATGGCTAAACAATATTATCAAAAAGCGTTAGAAGTATTCCCTGAATATCCTGAGGTTAAAATATCACTTTCAGCATTAGAAGATAAAGGATTGTAAAATATGGTCATAGAAAAAGATAGACTTCAAAAAATAATAATCTCAATTAAGAAGAAAAAAATTGCCGTAATAGGCGATATAATGTTAGATAGGTATATATGGGGTGATGTTGAGAGAATATCTCCTGAGGCACCTGTTCCTGTTGTAAAAGTTAAGACAGAAACAGAACGACCGGGAGGTGCTGCTAATGTTGCATGGAATATAAAAGAATTAGAAGCGGAACCGATTATTGTAAGTGTTATTGGAAAAGATACTTTCGGAGAAATTCTAAAAGAAAGCCTTGAAGGACTGAGAATAAAAACAAAATACATAATAGAAGATATAAGAAGAACAACAACAACTAAAACAAGAATAATAGCTAACAATCAACAGATTACAAGAGTTGACAGAGAGAGTAATAATGATTTAAGAGATAACCTAAGGAAAAAGGTTTTGGAAAAATTTATGGAAATTATCCATTCCGTCTCGGTCGTTGTAATTTCTGATTATGGAAAAGGAGTTGTCACTTCTTGGCTTTTAAAGAGAATAATTTCGGAAACCATTAGAAAAAAGGTCTTTATTATTGTTGATCCTAAGGAGAGTCATTTTAAACTTTATAATGGAGCTTCACTAATCACTCCGAACGAAAAGGAAGCTGGGAATGCAGTGTCGATAAAAATTTGTGATGAGAAATCTCTGATAAAGGCTGGAAAAAAATTAAAAACTCTTTCAAAGGTAGACAATATTTTGATAACACGGGGTTCCAAAGGAATGAGTTTATTTGCTAACGATGGATATATACAGCATTTTCCCACAATGGCACGTCAAGTTTTTGACATTACAGGTGCAGGTGATACAGTTGTTGCTGCATTGGCAGCTGCGATAAGTTCCGGTGCATCATTGCGAGAAGCAGCGATATTTTCATCTCATGCGGCAGGTATTGTGGTTGGAAAAATTGGAACAGCTACTGCAACTGCTGATGAAATTATAGCAAGTATTAGGATGGAAGAGAATAAAAAGTATAATGTTGATCATGTACCGAAAAGATGAGAAAATATTTTCTTTAATTTATTATGTAATATAACATATATTAAGAAAAATTCTAATAATCTAATAAGAAGAAGTTTGGAATAAGCAAAATGTTTGAGCTTTCAGTAAAAGGTACGTTTTCTGCTGCACATAATATATGTGGATATGAGGGAGAATGTGCAAATATTCACGGACACAACTGGGTTGTTGAAATTCGTGTTGGCGCAGATAAGCTCGATAGAATAGGTATGTCCTTGGATTTTAAAGTAATTAAGAAGATTTTAATGAAAGTAATAGGTTCCCTCGATCACACATATTTAAACGAAAATCCATTTTTATCGGGTTTGAATCCTACTGCCGAAAATCTTGCGATAGTTATTTCAAAAGGTATGTCTAGTCTGCTCCCTGAAAATGCAAAATTAATTGCTGTAACTGTTTGGGAATCGGATAATTCATCTATAACATATTATAGTCAGGAAAGTTATTTGAGAGATTGAAAAAATAATTTTATCTTTATAGAATTTAATTTTTATGTTTATATCTTTATAATCGACTCTAATTAACTTGAAATCGGAATAGCTTTTTTCTTCAGGAATTTTCTTAAAAAACTACCTGTAATCGATTTTTCGGTTTGGGCAATTTTTTCAGGTGTTCCTTGACCTACAATTTCTCCACCTGCATCTCCACCATCCGGTCCTAAGTCAATTATCCAATCGGAATGAGCTATTACATCGAGATTATGCTCGATAATCAGAACTGTATTACGCTTTTCAACAAGTTTGTCAAGTACACCAAGGAGCACTTTGACATCGAATGCATGAAGTCCGACTGTTGGTTCGTCGAGGATGTAGATTGTGTTCCCAGTGGCTGTATGTGACAACTCTCTGGACAGTTTAACTCGTTGAGCCTCTCCACCAGACAAAGTTGTTGCAGGTTGACCCAATTTTATATATCCAAGACCTACATCTCTGACAACTTTAAGTTTTTTAGCGATTGGAGGGATATTTTCAAATAGACTCAATGCTTCCTCAACTGTCATATTCAAAACATCAGCAATGGATTTTCCCTTATATTTTATCTCTAAAGTTTCAGGTTTGTAACGTTTTCCTTTACATTCTTCGCATTTAATATAGATATCCGGAAGGAAGTGCATTTCAAGCTTTATAACGCCGTTACCTTTACAGGACTCGCAACGACCACCGCGAACATTGAATGAAAATCTTCCTGGTTTATAACCTCTTGCTCTCGATTCTGGTAAAGATGCGAATAATTCTCTTATAGGACCGAAAACCTTCGTGTATGTTGCAGGATTCGACCTTGGAGTGCGACCTATTGGGGATTGATCTATGTTTATTACTTTATCGAGATTATTTAAACCTTCTATTCTCTTATAATTTAATGGCTTACGATGAGCTCTGTGATAATATCGAGCTAATATAGGATACAATGTTTCGTTTACGAGAGTACTCTTTCCTGAGC
This sequence comes from bacterium, assembly GCA_030613005.1. Classification (GTDB taxonomy): domain Bacteria; phylum UBP14; class UBA6098; order B30-G16; family B30-G16; genus JAUWMV01. The sequence goes on from JAUWMV010000001.1 coordinate 114,369, forward strand.
CAGATACACCAGTTATACAAACAAATTGACCAAGTGGGATTTTTACATTGATATTTTTAAGATTGTGTCCTTTAGCACCAAATAAAGTTAAATTCCAACTATTTCCTTTTCGACGTTTAGTGGGTATCGGGATTTTAAGTTTACCGTTCAAATATTGACCAGTGAGGCTTTTGGTTTCCTTGCGTATAGATTCTAGATCCCCTGTTGCAACAATTTTTCCACCTTGAATACCTGCACCAGGGCCAAGGTCCACAATGAAATCCGCGTTTTCAATTACTAGTCTATCATGTTCAACAATAATAACCGTATTGCCAAGTTCTTTGAGCTGTATTAAAGTATTGATAAGCCTTTCCGTATCCCTTGAATGAAGACCTATTGTGGGTTCATCGAGCACATAAAGAACACCTACAAGTCTGGAGCCGATTTGTGTGGCGAGATGTATTCTCTGTGCTTCACCACCCGATAATGAATGCGAGACTCTATCCAAGGTTAAATATCCAACTCCGACATCGCATAGGAAGTTTAATCGGTCACTTATTTCTTTTATTATTTGCTTAGCAATCTTGTTTTGAGTCGTGGTTAATTTTTTGGGAAGTTCTAAGAAAAAATCTTTTGCTTCCTCGATAGAAAAAGTAATCATTTCTTGGATTGTGATACCGGCAACTTTGACAGCTCTAGATTCCGGTCTTAATCTTGAACCACCGCATTCTGAACAGTTTTGCGCAACCATAAATCGCTCAATCCAGGCTCTAATAGCATTTGAATCCGTTTGTCTATATCGTCTTTGTAAGTTTTTAATCACTCCCTCATACTTTCCTAACCAGGTTCCTTTATGCTTTCCATTTGATGATTCGTATTCGACTTTAATTTCATCATCGCTGCCATATAGAACAATGTTTTTATGTTCTTCGCATAGAGATTTCCATGGTTTGTGCAGAGGTATTTTATATTTATTAGCAAGTGATTTTAATTGGCTGAAATGCCAACTTCCAACGTTATCCTGCCATATTGAAATTGCACCTTCATGAATAGAAAGTCTTAGATCAGGAATAATAAGATCTGGGTCGACTCTCATTTGGACTCCCAAACCGGAACATACAGGACACGCACCATACGGAGAATTAAATGAGAACATTCTAGGAGAGAGCTCACTCAAGCTTGTCCCGCATATTGGGCAACCCATTTTCTCGGAATACAAAGTTATTTTTTCGGTTTCATAATCAAGAACTGCTATCAGTCCATCACCATAAGAAAGAGTTGTTTCGACAGATTCAGCCAATCTTTGTCGATACTTATTATCAACTTTGAGTCGGTCAACAACAAGTTCGATGGTATGCTTTTTATTCTTGTCTAAAATTATATGCTCATCCATCATGCGAATCTGGCTATCGACTCTAACGCGCAGGAAGCCTTCCTTTTGAAGCTTCTCGAAAAGTGCTTTATGCTCACCCTTTCGACCCCTAACAATGGGTGCAAGTAAAAATATTCTGTGGTTCTTCGGCATAGACAGGATACTATCAACAATTCCCTTAACTGTCCATCGCTCAATTTGTTTACCACAAATCCAACAGTATGGTGTTCCGATTCTAGCATATAGAAGTCGCATATAATCGTATATTTCCGTTGCTGTTGCAACAGTAGATCTTGGGTTGTGTGAAGCTTTTCGTTGTTGGATTGCTATTGCAGGAGAGAGTCCATCGATTCTGTCTACGTCTGGTTTTTCCATTAATGAGAGGAACTGTCGTGCATAAGCTGAAAGAGATTCCACATATCTTCTTTGTCCTTCGGCAAATATCGTATCAAATGCGAGTGAACTCTTACCTGAGCCGGATAAGCCAGTAATTACTATTAACTTATTCCTAGGAATCTTCACTGAAATTTCTTTCAGATTGTGTTCACGAGCTTTTTGTACGTTTATATATTTTTCCATTACAAGGTCTAACATTTAAAAGAAATTAATTGTGAATCTTAACTATAGCTAATTCTCAAAGTTCTAATACACCAAATGAAAATCATATATGTTCATTAGCTATTGCGATTTTTTTTAAAAACCATAACTTATATAATCGTTGATTAGATTAACAAGGTCAAGATATTTGGAATGATATGTTATGAAAATTTTCAAGAGTTTAAAACTCAATGAGTTATTTGGAGGAGAGGAAGTGATGAGGTTTATAATAACTGTGCTTTTATGTGGGGTTCTTAGCTTGGCAAATGCAGAGAATTTATTGATATATATGGATGAAACACAATCGGATCATTTGAAAGCGTATGGTGTAACATACTGGTGCCTCGAAAAAGGATATAATGTAGAATGGCTTTTGAATTATCGGGGTGGAAGTTTCCTTACACCTGCTGGAGCGGATATCGAACAAACCTGCAAGGTTAGAGGTGTATCCTATGTAGTTGTTAGTGGTGGTCAGATTGCAGAAATTTATAACATAATTGAAAACTCCAATATGGAGGTCGTTCTTCTCGAGAAAGCACCAAAGATTGGCGTTTATGTACCACCAACGCATGATCCATGGGATGATGCGGTGAGATTGGCTCTTGAATATGCAGAGATAAGATACGAAACGGTTTGGGACCCGGAAGTTATGCTCGGTAAGTTATCGGGATTCGACTGGCTTCATTTGCATCATGAGGATTTCACTGGTCAGTATGGCAAATTTTACGCTTCGTATCGAAGTGCGTTATGGTATCAAAGGGATGTAGCATTAAATCAAGAAACTGCGAGAAAACTGGGATTCGCTAAGGTTACCGAAATGAAAAAAGCAGTTGCAAGAAAAATTAAAGAATATGCTGCAAATGGTGGTTTTTTATTTGCCATGTGTTCTGCTACTGATTCATGGGACATAGCTCTTGCAGCGGAAAATTGTGATATTGTGGATGTTCCCTTCGATGGAGATCCGGTTGATGCCGATTATGAATCTAAACTTGATTTCTCAAAATGTATTGCATTTGAGAACTTTAAGCTTATACCGAATCCTATGATCTATGAATTCTCAGATATTGACATTCAACCGGATAGATTTGCAAGGGACAGAGACAAACGGTTCTTTAGGCTTTTTGATTTCTCAGCAAAATTTGATCCTGTTCCGACGATGTTGGTTCAAGATCATACTTCTATTATAAAGGATTTCCTTGGACAAACTACTTCATTTAATTCTAAATGTATAAAAAAGAATGTTATTATTCTTGGACAATACGACGATGGTTCTGCAGCAAAATACTTGTATGGAAATATTGGCAAAGGTTTTTTTGTGTTTATGTCGGGTCATGATCCAGAGGATTATGCCCATTATATCGGTGATCCTCCATCCGACCTTTCGTTATATAAAAATTCTCCAGGATACAGGTTGATTTTAAATAATGTTCTGTTTCCTGCAGCAGAAAAAAAGGAGAAAAAAACCTAAGATGAAATTTTCAGAAAATAAAATATTCTCATTTAATACATTACCTTGGTTTTTTCCTCAGAGATTAAAACTGATAAGGTGTTTACTATTAGTTTTTTTGCTTTTTTCTTTTTTAGGTATTTCTTGCGAAAGAGATGATCTTGCTCATGGGAAAAGGAAACCTCAGAATAAAGCAGAATTGGAGCAGGCAAAAATTATTTTCACAGAAGAGGGAATGCTTCAAGCTATATTGGATGCAGATAAAATGGAAACTCGCGGTAGTATTATTTGGGGTTGGAATATTAATGTCAAATTTTATCAACCTAAGGATAGTATACCAAACGGAGGTATGTTGGCAGATTCTGGCTATGTAGGGCAGGGAGTAGGTCGTCGTAGAATGGTTTCAGTATTTGGCAATGTATCCTTAGAAGCTCCGGATGGCACAAAGTTATATTCCGACTCACTTCGATGGAATCCACAAAAAGGACAGGTGGAAAGCGGATCAAAAGTAAAAGTTGTTCGTGGTAATGAGATTATTAAAGGGATCGGATTTACCTCAGACCCAAATTTTGAGAAAATACGAGTTAAAAACGTAAGTGGTACAATTTCGGGATGATGTCTACTATGACTTCGAATAGAGAAACTTCAAATATGGACTCGATCAATATTTTGCGAACGGAAGGACTTAAGAAAAATTTTGGCAAGAAAGCTGCCGTTCAGGGCATCGACTTGGTAGTTAGTCCAAGTGAGGTTGTGGGTCTTCTCGGTCCTAATGGTGCAGGAAAAACTACAACTTTTCACATGATAACAGGACTTATTCGACCGAATGCAGGAAGAGTTTATTTAGGTGGAAATGACATAACAAGAATGCCAATGTACAAACGCGCTCGAAAAGGCATAACATACTTACCTCAGGAGCCATCAGTTTTCAGAACGCTAACAGTTGAGGAAAATCTTATGGCAGTTCTTGAATTCATGGAAAAGGATAAAAAAGCTCGAAAACCGAGGATTGAAAAACTCCTCCAAGAACTCGACATAATTCATGTTCGAAAACAAAAGGCGTACACCTTGTCCGGTGGAGAACGAAGGCGTGTAGAAATTGCTCGATCGCTTTGTGCTGATCCGGAATATTTCCTTCTCGATGAACCATTTTCGGGCATCGATCCGATTGTTGTAAGGGAGATTCAGAAGTTGATTATTGGACTTAAAGAGATGGGCATTGGAGTGCTTATTACAGATCATAACGTCCGAGAAGTGCTGTCAATCGTGGATCGAGCTTACATTATTTTCGAGGGTAGAGTTCTCATCGAGGGTTCATCGGAATTCCTGCTAAGCGATAAAAAAGCTCGGGAGATTTACTTAGGTCCGAAGTTTAGGATGTAATTTTTTTTAAAAAAAGTATCATTTCCTTACAATCGCTTGTTGGGTTGATGTAGAAATAAGACTATTGGATATAAGATTATCAAATATACACAAAACATTTTTAAGATTTGAATCTTAATTAGAATAATTTAAATTGCTAAAAGAGAACATTTCTTGAAATATTAATTCTGATCTGTATATTCATTGTAGACACATTTTATACTGGAGGATCTATGTTTGTTAAAATACAGAAGTGGGGGAACAGCTTAGCTCTCAGAATCCCAAAGGCTTTTACTCGTGAAATAAATATTGAAGATGGTTCGAAAGTAAATCTTGTTTTAGAGGATGGGAAATTGATGATTATACCCATGGAATTGAAACATTGTAAACTTTCCGAACTCCTTTTGCAGATACATGAAAATAACTTACACGGTGAAGTCGATACAAAAGGTCCTGTGGGCAAAGAATCATGGTAAGGAACGCTTTCTATCTACCCGACAGAGGTGATGACATTTGAACCGCATGAAGGGCACGAGCAGAGCGGTCGCAGACCAGCCATAGTTATCTCTCCCAGAGCATACAATTCTAAAGTTGGTCTTGCTCTATTTTGTCCCATAACCTCTCGAATAAAGGGCTATCCTTTTGAAGTGCAGCTTCCCCCAAAAGGTGTCATTACTGGTGTCATTCTCTCCGACCAAGTAAAAAGTTTAGATTGGTATGTAAGAAGCGCAGAATTCGTCTGTAAGGTACACGAAAATGTGGTTTTCGAAGTTCTTGAGAAAATAAGAACTCTCATCGATTAGAAGACTTCTAATTGAATAATCAATGTCTAATCCCTAAGATAGACTCATGCAAATTTCTTACTTTGGAAGTAATTTTAAAATGTTTAGCTTGTTTAACTCGCAAATGAAATACGCAATATCTATTTGCATTACACACCACAATACTCATAGGTTTGATTTTATATTCCAGCCATTTCCTTGTCTAATTTCTTAAGGATTTCTTCCTGTTCGGGTGAAATTTTCTCAGGGATCTTATAACTAATCTCGACAATTAAATCACCGACATGAGAACCTCTTGCCACGCCCATTTCCGGTATGCGTAATTTTGCACCAGGTTTAGTTCCCGGTGGTATTTTCACGGTAATCGTTTTTCCAATTGGATGGTGAATTTTAACTTTCGAACCTAATAAAGCCTTCGTGAAGGGAATAGTTATATGGGCGATTAAATTGTCTCCTTTGATTTCGAAAGTCCGACCAGACTTAACGTAAACAGTTACATAAAGATCTCCCGGCGGAGCACCAAAAAATCCTGGAGAACCAAGACTTCTTAATCGTAAAGTCTGTCCGTTGACAGTTCCGGGAGGGATGCGAACATTAACTTTTCTTTGGGTTTGAATTGTTCCAGTGCCGCCGCAAGCTGAACATTTTCTCTCAGATATCGATCCTTTTCCAAGACATGTGGGGCAAACTTTTTGGACAGCATACATTCCTTGTTGAATATTTATGAAACCTCGACCACTACAAGTGGGACATTTGTTAGTTTTAGTTCCGGGTTCTGCACCTGTGCCACCGCATCGAGGACAGGTCTCCTGAATTGGAACAACGATGCTCTTCTGTCCTCCCTTGAATGCAATATTAAATGGAATATCCACAGCGGTTTGAAGGTCGTTTCCTTTTTGCGGTGTTTTTCTGCTCCGATGCACTCCTCCACCGAACAGATCACTGAAAATGTCACCTATGTTAATCCCACCGAATAGATCACCGAAATCAAATTTTTGACCACCTCGAGCCTGTTGCCATCTATAATCACGACCTGCACCGAAAGGAATCCCGCCTTTTCGCATTAGGTCGTATTGTTCACGCTTCTTGGGGTCGGTGAGAACTTCATAAGCTTCGCCAATTTGCTTGAATCTTTCCTCTGCCGACTTGTCATTAGGATTTTTATCAGGATGGAATTTTTTAGCGAGTCTTCGGTAAGCCTTCTTAATTTCATCTGCAGAAGCTTTTTCAGTAACACCAAGAATTTGGTAATAATCCTTCATATTTACCTTCGTCTTGAAAGTACGAGAAGTCTCAAAAGATTTACAATAGCCATTAATGTCGCAGCAACGTAAGTCATTGCTGCAGCTCTAAGAACATTTCTCGCACCAGAAATTTCCTCGGGAGTTAATATTCCAAGCTCGGGAAGAATTTTCAAAGCTCTTGCTGAAGCATCGAACTCCACAGGCAATGTAATCAAATGAAAAGCAACAGCCGCAGCAAAGAAAACAATTCCAATATTCATTAATACTGGAATTTGTGCAATAAAGCCTATGAAAAACAAAGGAAAAGCTAAATTGGTACCCAATGAAACAACAGGAACAATGCTATTTCTTATTGCGAGAGGAGAATAATGTTTCGCATGCTGGATAGCATGTCCACATTCATGTGCTGCGATTCCAACAGCTGCAACGGAATCGATATCGAATACACCCGGTGAAAGACGGAGAACTTTTTTTTTGGGATCATAATGATCACCAAGATTCCTGTTTGTTCGCTCGATTCTTAGTTTAAGACCTTTAGCTCGAAGAATCATAGTCGCAGCTTCCGAGCCAGTAACTCTGCGTTTGGTTTCCACTCTCGACCATTTTCTATATTCTTTTCTAATTCTGCTCTGTGACCATAATGCCAATATAATTGCAGGGATTAACATTAAAATTGTTGAGTCTAGGAAATACATAAATCTCCTTCTTAAAAATAAATATTTAATTCAGTCGTTATATCAAATCAAGCCATTTTTACTTAATCTATTTAGGAAAAAATAGTTGCCACATATTATACATATTTAGATATTAAATATTCGTATTAATATCAGTTTAAATTATTCGAATCCAATTTGAAAGGTTATTTAATGAAAATCCTAAAAAATGAAAATGCAAGTTTGAATATATTTGGCAAGTATTTCTTTGTTTCAATTTTTATTTTATTTTTTGTTGTTATACTCTATGCAAAGCAAAAAAACCCAACGTATTTTTTCCCACCGTTTAAACATACTTGGGGTATTCATAAAGGCACGGAAGAAAACCTTGACATGCTGCTCGGGAATAAAACAGATTTTGATGATCCACAAGGAATAACTGTAGTAAAACTTAAACAATGGGATGATCCAAATTCAAAAAAGGATGATGATGAGGTTACCGTTTACGGAGTTAATTCTGGACGTTGTCAGATTATTTATAACAAATCTATGTATGGTTTAGCTATTTATGGAAGTTGTGGCAGAGGAAAAGGGCAGTTCCGAACGCCAAAAGGTATTACTGCCACCGAAAACGGTGATGTTTATGTTGCAGATTATGGCAATGGAAGAATTGTGCATTTGAGGATGCCAAAAGACAAACTAATCTGGGTAAAAAGCTTTGGGGAAAAGTATCTTAAAGCTCCCTTCGACATTGCATCGATACCTGGAGATACTTTATATATAACAGATTTCAAAAAGAACTCGGTTTTAGTCTTCGATTCATCTGGTTCACTTATTAAAGAATTCACCGGGTTTTATGGACCTAAAGGAATAGATGTGGATGCTCATACGATTAAATGGTCTGCATACAAAGGGGATTATTTTGTTGTTATAGATTCATTTGGAAAGAGAATTCTGAAAATAAATCGAACCAATGGTAAAATTGATAAAATCGTTAGAACAAATTCTATAGGATTATCTGGGTCCAAACTTCAATATTTAGCATTGGATTATCTTGGAAATGTTCACGTTACAGACTATAATCGCTGCCAATTACACAAGTTCGATAAAGATTTGAAATACATAACTTCGTTTGGTAGTTGCGGTTATAAGGATGAACAACTCGATCAACCAAGAGGAATTACTATATGGAAGAGATTCGGACAAATATTTGTTTCCGAAAGAGCTACTGCACAATATTTCTGGATTGGTTTGGAAGTGAAAGAATTCAGATTTACTCACAATAATAATGATAATTCTGTTACCGTTTCTTTTTTCATAACCGAAACAGCTTACGTTAAAGCTCGAATCATAGGTAAAGGAGTCGATCTTTCATTATGGAAAAGGAAGAAGCGTGTCGATCTGGGTGGATATGAGGAAAAGATAGCTTTACCTGTTGGATTAGATTCGGGTAATTATAAAATTGTATTTGAATTCGAACCTACGTATAGCTCTCGAAATTATTTAGAGAAAACTATCACGAGAAAGATAAAAATTTAAGCACCTTATGGCCGAAAAGCTGAAAATCAACGATGTTAGAAATATTGTCCCAGAGAAAATGGTGTATGGTGGCAGTTCGATTGCAAGAATTCAAAACCAGACTGTATTTGTGTATGGTGCTCTTCCGAAAGAGAACATTCAAGCCAGAATTTATCGGAAGCGAAAAGGTGTTTTTTATGCCGAGACAATTAATGTATCAAATCCCTCAAAAGATAGAATAGATTCGCAGTGTCCTCATTTTGGTGAGTGTGGAGGTTGTACTTGGCAACATATCGATTATCAAGCTCAACTAAAGTACAAGCAGCAAATTTTTGAGGATGTTCTTTCGAGAATCGCTGGGGTAAAAGATACCGAAGTTGGGAAAATTGTTCCTTCCCCATTGGAATTTGGCTATCGTAATAAAATGGAATTCTCGTTCGGAAAGAACTCAGAAGGGATATTCATTGGACATCATAGAAGAGGTAGATACGATCAATTATTACCAACTGCAAAGGATTGCCTTTTAGTGCCAGAAAAAGTAAGGGAAATTGTTTCTAATGTCGAAGAAATGGCTCAGGAGGAGGAAGCACACGATCCCAGAACAGGTTCAGGATACCTTCGATTTTTCAATGTCCGATGGAGTTTTCACGAAGAACAGGCAATTCTTGGTATTACAATAACTCAAGATATCGATTTAAAGATTTTCAAATCATGGTTTATCGATCTTGCTGAAAAGTTCCCAGGTGTTATTGCAGGAGGTTATGTTTCGATTAATTATGCTGGGAGCAGTTCTATAGGCATATTTCACTCTTTATTCGGTAACACAGAATTTATCGAGAGAATTGGAGAAAAATCTTACGTTGTTGGTGCAATGTCTTTCTTTCAAACTAATCCAATAGGAGCAAAAATACTGTTCGATTTTGCGAGGGAATTTGCAGATCTGAGAGGAAATAAACGCTTATGGGATCTTTACTGTGGTGCTGGAACGATAGGCATTTATTTAAGCGATGCTGCTGCTTTTGTTCTTGGGATAGAGAACGAAGAATCTGCGATAGCTTGCGCAAAAATTAACGCTGAGCTTAATAATGTAGGAAAAAAAGTAATTTTTCAGTATGGTGATGTAGCAAAAGTACTTTTAGAAATCAGAGAAAAAAGGATTTATGAAAAACCGGATTGCATTGTAATCGATCCTCCAAGAGCAGGTTTACCGAGCAAAACAGTTCGAAGAATTATGAAATTTGCACCGAAGAGAATTATATACATAACATGTAATCCCAGTACATTTGCAAGAGATATTTCTATGTTCGCGGGATATGGTTATTCCTTAATCAGAGTACAACCTGTGGATATGTTTCCGCAAACTTATCATATCGAAGCTGTTGGATTACTTAAACAAAGTTAGAATAATTAGTTATACATCATTACTTCTCTCTTAACAAAATATTATTAATGCATCTGTTTCTTGCTATTGGTCATAATTAGTTTATATTTATGTTGTGGAATTGAAATTAGAGAAATTGCAAGAATTATTCAACGATTATCTTTTTTCGGAGCTGTCGAATTCGGAAAATACAAGGGATGCATATAAGAGAGACATTGCAAGATTTACTGAATTCGCTAATATACGAGGAATCGAGAAACCTTCGAATCTAACAAGAGGATTTGCAAATTCGTATGTTAGATTTCTCAATGAATTGGGTTTGGCTTCCGGTTCAGTGGCAAGAAATATTTCCGCTCTTCGTTCTTTTTGGAAATTTCTTATCATTAACGGTTTTTCGCAGAACGATCCTCTCGAGAGTATTCAAATAGATAAAATAACGAGAAAAATTCCTGAAGTACTCTCAATAAATGATATCAACACAATTCTTGATCGAATAGATATTGGGAACGAATTAGGTTTAAGAGATAAAGCTCTTATTGAATTTATGTATGCCACAGGAGCTCGCGTTTCAGAAGTTATAGATTTTAAACTCCAAAATTTTCGTTCAGATGCTGGTTTTGTAAAACTATTTGGGAAAGGCTCAAAGGAACGTTTTGTGCCTATTGGAAAGGAATCTATATATTGGATAGAAAAGTATATTAGGGATGGCAGAAATCGGTTGACAAAACCTAATTCAGGGGGATTCATTTTCCTCAACCATCGAGGTGGTAAGTTATCGAGGATGGGTATTTGGAAAATTGTCAAGAAATGGGTTGATAAAGCAGGAATTGAAAAAGAAGTCCACCCGCATACAATAAGACACAGTTTTGCTACGCATCTTCTGGAAGGAGGAGCGGATTTGCGAGCAGTTCAGGAGATGCTTGGTCACGAAAGTGTTGCGACAACTCAAATTTATACACATCTTTCTCTTAACAGGATAGAAACCGTTTATCATAGTTGTTATCCAAGAGGTTGATATAACTCAGTAGTATTTTAGTTTACATTTTGAGGAAGGACTTCACATCGATTATGAGGTTAAGATTTGAAGAATAGGAAATTTATAATAAATTTCTTTATTTTGGTTATCTCGACAACAATCGCAGGAATGGGACTTGAATTGCTTCCTCAGCAGTTGGGATCGCCTCTCAGCGGGAGTGCATCTTATTCATTTTATCGTGATAGCACCTTCGTTGAACTTAAAATTGTTACTCAATTAACCAATAACTCTCTTCAGTTTATAAAACGCGATGATGAAACATTCAAAGCTCAATTTAGAATCGTAGCAACAATTTATCAAAAGAAAAATCTAGTTGAAAGCGTTGAACTAATAGACAGTATTATTTTAGAGGAATTTAAACAAACAAATTCAAACGAACCGATGTATGCCGGCGAATTATCGATTATCATTCCGCGGGGGAAATTTAGATTAATTCTTATTCTTGAGGATTTAAACGCCAAAACAAAAGCGTTTGCATATGAAAACATCGAGGTTCCAAATGCAAGAATGATTGGATTATCCTCTCTCTGGTTGTTTGTTCCCGAAACGGATTCGGTTTTAATTTCTCATAATGTCATAGCATACTGGGAGAGTCTTGGTGTAGCGGCGATTACCTATGATATCCCGGATGATATACAGGCTCATATAAAACTTAAAAGTTCAAAAATTAGGACTGAGACCTATACTGCAACGTTCAAAGAAAAGGATGGCAAGAAAATTGTATATGGATTTATACCAATATCTACGTTAGAAAGCGGAGACTATTATGCATACTTAATTCTGTATGGCGATAAAGGGAAGAAATACACTGAGCAAATGCTTGGTTTTTCTCTTACTCAAACTACGAAATCCATGTTGAAATACCATTTCAACGATCTAATAGAACAACTTGAGATAATTGCAGATCCAGAAGACATGAAACCTTTTCAAGAAGCTGATTCTACACAAAGGGATTCTTTATGGGAAGAATTCTGGAAAAAAATGGATCCTACACCTTCAACTGAGCAAAATGAATCGATGGAGGAATTTTTAAGACGAATTCATTATGTAGATGTGCAATTTAGTACCTCTATAAGACCAGGATGGCAAACCGACAGAGGTAAAACTTATATCATATATGGACAACCTGACGAGATAGATGACCATCCATTTGAAATAGGCACGTATCCTTATCAAATATGGTATTATTATAAACAAGGATTGACATTCGTTTTTGTGGATTCTGGTAATGATGGGATCTACAGATTGGTCGAGTCCAGATGATTTATTGATTGGATTCGGAGTTAATTGAATTCATGTAAAGAACTTTCCGGAGGTTGTGAATGGCTGTTCCAAGACTATACCGCGGTATGCGAGATTTTCTCCCAGATAAAATGATTGCCAGAGAAAAGCTTCTAAAAATTATTAGAAAAATATTCCAAAGTTGGGGTTATATTCCTATCGAAACACCGGCAATTGAACTTTTGGAAACCCTTTTGGGCAAAAGTGGAACTGAAGCTGATAAGTTAATTTATAGAATCGAGCATGCTGATGGTCTTGGACTTAGATATGAATTGACTATTTCATTAGCTAGATTAGTCTCTATGCATTGGGATAGCCTACCCAAACCTTTCCGAAGATATCAAATTCAAACTGTTTGGCGAGCCGAAAGAGCTCAAAAGCAAAAGGGCAGGTTTCGAGAATTTATTCAGTGTGATGTTGATATTATTGGATCAAACTCTCCGTTAACAGATGCTGAGATTTTAGCTATTAGCATGCAATGCCTCGATAGATTGGGTTTTACAGATTATAAGTTATTACTCAATCATAGAAATGTTTTATTAGGTCTTGTTAAAATTGCTGGATTAGAGTCAGATGATGAAGCTTCGGTGTTAAGATCGATAGATAAATGGGATAAAATCGGAAAGGACGGCGTACGAAATGAGCTAATGAAAAAAGGATATTCTGAAAAAAAAGTATCAAAACTTATTGAATTTGTTAATCTCACAGGCGATAATTCTACACTATTGGCAGAGCTTGATTTGATAAACAATGAACAGATAAAGTCTGGTACGAGGAATCTCAGAGAAATAATGAAGAATGTGAATTCCATGGGTATTTCGTCAGAGAAAATTGTAATCTCCCCAAAAATGGCAAGGGGATTAGATTACTACACAGGAGCAATATTCGAGACTGTATTACCCGAATTACCACAAATGGGAAGTCTCACTGGTGGAGGACGTTTCGATAACTTAATTGGTATTTTTTTAGGTCGAGAAATCCCAGCTTGCGGCACTACAATCGGATTGGATAGAATTCTTGCTGCAATGAAGGAACTGAAACTACTTGAAATCGATAATACATACACAAAAGTGCTTGTTGCCATGTTTTCGAAGGAACTGGCAAATAAAGCAATTGCCATTGCGGGAAAATTCAGGGAAGCTGGAATTGCCACCGAGCTTTTTATTGAACCTAAGAAATTGAGCAAGCAATTTGAATATGCTAATAAAATGAATATTCCTTTTGTTGCTCTCATTGGTGAGGATGAAGCGAAATCTGGGAAGTGTGTATTAAAGAATATGAATATTGGGGAGCAGTGGACATTATCTTGGGATGATGCAGTTACGAAAGTTGCAAAAGAATTAAATGAAATATTGTAAATTAAGTTAATTATATGTCTATTGATGACTTTTAAAAATAATTCATAATTTTTAGGAGTGTAAAATGCCTCAAATCAAAACTGCTTTTTTTTCAGCATATAACAAAAAAGGCTTAGAAACTCTTGCTGGCGCATTGGTCAAAAGAGGAATTAATATTTGGGCTTCTACTGGAACTGCAAAATATTTAAGCCAAAACGGAGTTTCTTCAAATTCTATAGAAAGTCTCACCGGCTTTGAAGATTTATTAGATGGTCGAGTTAAAACGCTTCATCCAGCTGTTTTCGCAGGAATACTTGCTAGAAATGTTGAAAGTGATATTTCATCAGTTTTAAGGATGAATTTTCCTGTTTTTGATCTTGTTTATATCGATCTTTATCCATTTAGCGAAAAATTAAATAAAGTATCAAATGAAGATCAAATTGAATTAATCGATATAGGCGGAGTTTCACTTTTACGAGCGGCAGCAAAAAATTTCAATAGAGTAGTAGTTACCTTTAATCAAAATATGCTTCAGTCCATTATCGACAACCTTGGAGAGCAAAACCACATTTCTCTTGAAATAGCCAAGAAGTATGCAATGGAGACATTTTTTTATACAGCAAATTATGATGCGATTATTGCACGCTGGTTAATGGAATACTCCAGTTTTCCTGAATATTTTGCAATTTCGGGGTGCAATTTAGGTTTGCCCAAACTCCGATACGGAGAAAATCCTCATCAAAAAGCGGCATTGTATGCAACAATTCCAAATGAAGGTGTACTTTCAGCAGAGGTTCTATGGGGCAAAGCGCTTTCGTATAACGATATACTCGATTTAGATGCGGCGATATATGGCGTAACTGAATTTGACGATACAGCATGTGTAATAATAAAACATCTTTCACCATGTGGTGTGGCTATTGGTAAGTATACCACTGACGCTTACAAGAAAGCATTAGCAAGTGATCCAATGTCCGCTTTTGGTGGTATTGTTGCATTAAATCAACCAATAGGTGAAGAAGTGGCGACACTTATTAATAAACGTTTCTATAATTGCGTAATAGCACCCGATTATACTACTGAGGCTTTAGAAATATTGAAGAGGAAGAAAAACATTAGAATTCTGCGACTTCCAAATCTAAGGGAAAAATGTCGATATTCAGTAAGAACTGTCTCAGGTGGGTTGCTGCTTCAAGAGATTGACGAACCGGAGTTGATTGTAGAAAAGTGGGATATAGTTACGAAAATCGAGCCTACTATCGAGCAAAAAAAGGAACTTATGTTTGCAATGAAAGCAGCCAAAATTGTAAAATCCAACACAGTTCTAATTACAAGAAACGGAGCTACGGTAGGAATTGGAGGCGGTTTGACCAGTAGACTCGACCCAGCAATTATTGCAACTCGTAAAGCTGCAGACAGGGCAGAGGGTTCGGTGGCAGCATCTGATGCATATTTTCCATTTCCGGATGCGCTTTGTATACTGGCTCATGCAGGTGTTAAAGCAATAATACAACCTGGTGGTTCAAGAAACGATAAAGAGGTAATTAAAGCAGCAGATGATCTTGGAGTTGCAATGGTTTTCTGCGGCACAAGACATTTCAGACATTAATGATAGAAAACTTATACTAACTTCAGTGAGTGTATTAAAAAAACTTGACATATATCATTATTTAATATTTTTTCCGCAAATATGAATGGGATAAAGGTTGCGATAGACGGTCCAGCAGGTGCAGGGAAAAGCACTGCAGCTCGAATGTTGGCACAGCGAGTTGGATATAAGTATATCGATACAGGTGCTATGTACCGATCTCTTACTTTACTTGCATTAAGGGAAAAAATTGACTGGAATAACGAAAAAGCTCTTGCACAATTAATTAGGAAGCACAATATTAGCCAAAATGGCACTGTTACATATATCGACAATGAGAACGTTAGTTCTGAAATTAGATCTGATGAAGTTAACGGAGCTGTTTCAGTTGTATGTAATCACAATAAGGTTCGAGTTGAGTTGGTAAAGTTACAGCGAAAATTGGCTTCAGATGGTGCTGTTGTTATGGAGGGTCGAGATATTGGAACTGTTGTTCTTCCCGATGCAGAGTTGAAATTTTTTTTAGTTGCTAGCCAAATCGAACGATCTCATCGCAGAATGAAGGATATCGAGGAATTAGGTGGTGATTCTGCATTTGAGAGCGTTGTTAAGAACATACGCATTAGGGATTATCTGGATAGTTCTAGAGATTTAGCACCACTTAAACAGGCGAAAGATGCGATTTATATTGACAATACGTATATGTCTATAGATTTTGAGCTTTATATCTTAGAGCAACTCGTTAGATGTAGAGAAAAACAACACGAGGGAAAAACAACATAATTGGAAACTATGAATTGGTTAATTATTGGAAACGTAAACATTTTAATTATTTAATCTAAGGGGGGTCACCTTACATGGGTGAAGTTAAAAGTCAACAACAAGCACAATCTAACGAACCGAACATTGAAATTCTTGTTCAGAACGATGAATACGCAATAGGCAAGATCATTTTAGAAGAGGGTCAGACCGATGAAATCGAAGGGATGATTTCTGTTGAGGATTTGGAAAAGGAAAAAGAACTCTATTCCACTGGGAGTGCTTTTCTTCAGGAAGGTTCAGTTATCGAGGGTACAATTATTGCAATCCGTGGTAATGACATTATGGTCGATATTGGGTTTAAATCAGAAGGTCTGTTGCCTATGGAACAATTTGGTGAAGTTAAGCCTGTTGTTGGTGAAAAAGTTGAGGTGTTCCTCGATGCACTCGAAGATGAGGATGGACAAGTAGTTATTTCAAAGAAAAAGGCAGATTTCATAAGAGTATGGGACACTATTAAGGAAGCATATGAGATTAGAAATGCAGTCGAAGGTAAAGTAAAAAAGAGAATAAAAGGTGGAATGGTTGTAGACCTTATGGGAGTAGATGCATTTCTACCCGGCTCCCAGATTGCGTTACGTCCTGTTCCAGATTTTGATGCATTGATTGGGAAAACCATGCCATTTAGAGTTATCAAACTTAACAAGCTTAGACGAAATATTGTAGTATCGAGACGAATTATTCTCGAGGAAAAAAGGGAGGATCAACGCAATAAACTTCTTGAGGATATTATTGAAGGTCAGCTTAGAAAAGGCGTTGTTAAAAATATTACAGATTTCGGTGTCTTTATAGACCTTGGTGGATTGGATGGATTACTTCACATAACCGACATGTCTTGGACCCGTATAAATCACCCATCAGAACTCCTTAAAATCGGCGATTCGATAGATGTAAAAATTTTGAAGTATGATCAAGAAAAACACCGCATTTCACTTGGTCTTAAGCAACTTACTCCGTCACCGTGGGATGATGTCGATGAGAAATTCCCCAAAGACTCAAAGGTTATTGGGAGAGTTGTTAATTTGACCAAGTATGGAGCTTTTGTACGATTATCCGAGGGTGTTGAGGGACTTATTCATGTTTCCGAAATGTCTTGGACAAAACATATAAATCATCCTTCTGAAATACTTGAGATAGGCAGGGAGATTGAATGTGCAATCTTGGATGTGGATAAAGAGAATCATAAAATATCTTTGGGATTAAAGCAGCTTGTCCCAGATCCCTGGAAAATAGCTATGGAAAAATATCCTCCTTCCTCAAAGGTTACAGTTATTGTCCGAAATCTAACTGCCTTCGGTGCATTTGTTGAAATTGAAGAGGGCGTTGAAGGTTTGATTCATATTTCCGATATTTCATGGACAAAACGCGTAAATCATCCGGGTGAATTTTTCAGTCGAGGGCAAAAAATTGAGTCTGTAGTTCTTGAAATTGATCCTGAAAATCATAAACTAAGCCTTGGTTATAAACAACTCGAGGCTAATCCATGGGGTGAATTAGGCAGGAAATACAATCAGGGTGCGGAAACTGAGGGAAAAATCACTCATATGACCGACCGTGGTGTTATTATTGAGTTGCCCGATCGAGTAGAAGGATTTGTTCCTATAACACAACTTGGGAAGAGAGTTGATAAGCCTCAGGATGCTTTTGGTATTGGTGATATTTTGCCGTTAAAGGTTATTGAGTTCGATTCAAGAGAACATAGAATAGTGCTTTCTGTGGATGAATACTTTAGAAGTAGAGAAAAGGCGGATTTGGAAAGATATTTGACCAAACACTCAAAGAAAACCGTGATTGTTAGGGATGTGGCAAAGGTTACTCGACGTTCTATCTTTATGGATACATCACATAAGGGAATTGAAGAGGACATCTTGCAACAAACTACAGATAATACTCCAAAAGAGGATGTTGAGAAGGATATTCCACAGGCAGAAGCAAATGTTATTCCAGAAGAACAGGTTGAAGATACACCTCAGAAAGAGGATGAGGAGAAGGAAAAAAAGGAAGATCAATAACTTACATTTTCGGAATTAGATATATTCAGATATAAAGAGGGACGATATGCCATTAAAAAGACATAAATCTGTTTTGAAACGTGTTAGACAGAATATTAAACGCAGAGAGAGGAATAGGATTGTCAGGGGTTCTATGAGAGCCGTTCTCAAAGCTATTAGAAGTAGTGGTGATCCGAGTGAAGTTATGCAAAAATTGTCTTGGAACTTTCCTGCTGTCGATAAAGAGAAATTGGATATGCATCTTAGGTCAAGAATTTATTCAGTAATAGACAAGGCTCACAAAAAAGGAGTCATTCATAAGAACAAAGCTGCTCGACATAAAGCTCAGGTTTCCCTGTGGTTTCAAAATTTAAGTAAAGCATAATTTTTTTGCAATAAAATTATTTTTTGAAATAATCTTTGCTTAGAGCTATTAATACTTAATATATATTAGCTTACAAAGGACATTACTTATGTGTCCTTTATTTATTAGTTTTCAGAGATTTCTTTCAGGTTTCCAGTAATGAAAATAATAATCAAAGAATTGTCGGGCTAAAAAAGCGTAGGAACCTCCTGAACCTCCAGCTTCTATGAGAATTACAACGACTATTTCTGGTTGGTTTGCAGGAGCAAATGCCACAAACAATGCATGATCAGGACCGTGTGGATTCTGTGCTGTCCCGGTTTTTCCGGCAACGAGAATGTCCTCCATATATGCTCCGGTACCAGTCGCCCATTCCTCATTAACAGTTCTTATCATTCCATCAACGGAGGTTTTAATAGCTATCTTAGAAAATGGGAGTTTCCCTCTCATTTTAGAAGGTATTTCAATTCTATGTTTAAGAGGTGGTTCGATATATTTTACAATTTTCGGTTTCCAAACAAAACCCTTGTTTGCAAAACCGCAGACCATCTGGCAAAGCTGCAAAGGGGTTGTTAATATTTCTCCCTGACCAATAATCAGATTTAGAAGGACACCTTTTCCCCAACCGCGTCTCCCAAAACGCCAGTTATAATAATCTCTATCTGGCACAAGGCCTGCAGCTTCAAACGGTAATTCAATACCTGTACGTATACCGAAAAAACATTTTGTGGTATATTCGTGCCATTTTTCCAAACCCAATCTAATGGCTATCTGATAAAAATATATGTCGCAACTCTGAGCTATAGCCTCGAGTAAATTAATTGATTTATGACCATATCTATTCCAGCACATAAAGTATCTATCGCCATAACGCATTGCACCATGGCACGGTTCGGGCATATATGAATTTGCATTTGCAATTCCTTCGTTAACTGCAACGGCTGCTGACATTATCTTCAGGGGAGATGCGGGTGGATATAAACCTTGATACCATCTGCAAAGCATAGGATGCGTTTCTGGATTATTTAATGTTTCCCATGTAGAATCGGAAATAGTTTCGGTAAAGATGCTCGGATCAAAATCTGGTTGAGAAACTGCTGCTAAAATCTCGCCGTTTTTGGGATCTATTGCAATGAATGCACATTCAGGAACCCAAGCAAATATTGATTCCGCAGCCATTTGAAGTGATGCATCTATCGTTAGAATTATATCAGCGCCATTTTGTGCAGGTACATCACCTAAGCTCTTTACAGGTCCAATTACTTCGCCTGTTGCAGTTACTTCGACAAATTTAGCTCCATCAGTTCCTCTTAATAAATTATCAAAATATCGTTCAACTCCTTGTTTACCAACCATGTCTCCACCCCTAAGTCCTTCTCTGTATCTCTCTCTGAGTTCGGCAGGACTAATTTCTCCAACATATCCGACAATATGTGATGCTAATTTGCCATACTCATAATATCTTATATGCTCGTTCTCGTAAATAACTCCCGGAAATTCGCCTGTTCGCTCTAAAATTTTACTAACCGTACCAAAGTCAACACGTCTTTTTAATCTCACAGGAAGATAACCTGGTTTCAAATTTTTCTCATATCGTTCAAATATGAATTCAGGTTTTATACTCAACAATTCAGCTAATTTTTTTACATATGGAGTATCGGGTGGGAACTCAAAAGGAATTATAGAAATTGTATATGTAGTTCGATTGCCAACTAATAGCTTACCGTTTCTATCAAAAATTTTTCCACGAGCTGCTGATTCTGGAACAACGCGAAGTCGATTCTTATCGGAAAATCTAAAATAATATTCATGGTCTATAATTTGGATTGTAATTATCCTGGCAATAAGGAATAAAAATACCAAAGAGATAAATAATAATAATACTATAGATTTCCTATTCTGTTCTTCGTCGGTTTTAAATGCATAAGGATTCATTTTTGTATCCATTAAGTGTTATTGTATAATTAATAATGGATATTTTGGATTAATAATCAATCTATAAATCCAAATTACTTACTTGCATATGTCAAGTTCATGTTATAGCTTGACATGTAAATATAATTTCCTTTTTTAGACAAAAAGGGGGATTTAATGAATATAGAAAAGATAAGAAAACTGGTTAAATTACTCGATGAAAGTTCAATTAGTGAGTTGGAAGTTCATTTTCCCTTTGCAAGAAAAGTAATTTTAAGAAAATTTAGATCAACTAACCAAAAAAAATTTTTAACTACAGTCGAGTCAACACGAGTTATTGAAGGACCCGAATCTCAAAGCTTAAATCCAATTACGAAACCAGAGATATCAGAGTCTGAACCCACCGGAAAAACCATAATAAAAGAGGAAGATAAATATTACAAAATAACTGCACCAATGGTGGGAACTTTTTACAGGAATCCCTCTCCGGATTCACCACCATATGTTGAAATTGGTGAAAAATTATCTCTAAATCAAGTTGTTTGTCTTATTGAAGCAATGAAGCTCTTTAACGAAGTTAAAACCGAAGTTTCGGGAATAGTGAAAAATGTTTTAGTAGAGGATGTTACACCTGTGGAGTTTGGGCAGGTGTTATTTTTAATTGAGACGGAGTGAGTATAATGATCGATTTTGTTGCACTTTTAAAAAACATGGCATCGGTTCAAGCATCCGACCTTCATTTAAGGGTTAATGTTAGACCGGTTTACAGAATCCACGGAAAGTTGATTCGGGTTAATTTGCCTGTTGTAACGCAGGAGGATATGGGGAACCTTATTAATACTATTCTAACCCCATCTAGAGCGGAACGTTTTAAGAATGAATTAGAATTTGACTTCGCATATCAATTAGATACAGGCGAACGTTTCAGAGTTAATCTGTTCCATCAGCGTGAAACATATGCGGTTGCTATTCGATTAATAAATACTGAAATACCAACATTTGATGAACTGCAACTTCCACAGGTTATGAAAAAAATTGCAAATACTAGAAGAGGAATAGTGCTTGTAACTGGGGTCACAGGTTCTGGAAAGTCAACATCTCTTGCTTCAACAATCGATTATATCAATACAGTCAGAGCCGAGAATATAATAACAATAGAAGATCCTATCGAATACCTTTATACAAACAAGAAAAGTATAATTGCTCAGAGAGAATTAGGATTGGATACATTATCTTTTGCCGAGTCTCTTAGAAGAGCCATGCGTCAGGACCCCGACGTTATATTGTTAGGAGAGATCAGAGATATGGAGACTATGCAAATAGCTCTCATGGCTGCAGATACTGGTCATTTAGTGCTTTCAACACTTCATACTTTGGATTCACTCCAAACTATCTATAGAATTCTCTCTTTCTTCCCACCGCATCAGCATCAAGAGATTAGATTAGTTCTGTCTTCAACGCTGAGAGCAATAATATCGCAAAGACTTGTACCTCGTTCTGATACACCCGGTCGAGTTCCAGCTGTTGAAGTTTTAATTGGAACAGCAGCAGTTAAAGAATGTATTGTCCAGTCGGGGAAAACAGCATCTATTAGAGACTTGATCTCTGAAGGTACAGTTCAATATGGAATGCAGACAATTGACCAGTCTCTTTTCTTTTTCTACCGAAGAGGTATGATATCTTTAGAGACTGCGTTGAATAATGCATCAAATCCCGATGATTTCAAACTTCGTGTGGCTGGAATTGTTGGTGGTTCCGACAAAGGGTGGAAAGAATTCGAAATCGAGAGTAGTAGGACGAGAAAAGAGCAGAAATCTGAAGATTCTAGTTCAATTAAAACTACGGATATAGCTGATCACTCTGGCTCCTCAGAGGATAAACCGTTGGGTGAAGATAGAGGTTTTAATATTTAATTTATGTATCATCGAGCTTTTCTCTGGTGATTTGTTAAATTTTATATTGAAATATCTGAGAAATCAGGTATGATAGCTTTTAATGACGCAGCCAAAAGGGCAGAAATTATTTGTGTTAGATTTTATATTGTTCTCTAATAATTGATTACTATTCTTATTCCATATGCTTGAAAACGACTTTTTGACAATTTAATGTTTCAACGATAAGTCTAAATAAGAGTTTTCCGTATATGTTGCGTATAATTTTATATTTTAATGCAATAATAGTTATCATTGATTAATGAGGTTTGATTTGGGTAATAAGGGGAAAAACCATTCAAATTTTGTAACCGAGATATCGCAGTTAAAGCAACGATTTCTCGAATTGGATAAACTTATTAAGGATGGTTTTTCCTTAAGGGATATATTAAATCCAAAAATTTTAAATACAATATTCGATAGTGATAACGTTGGTGTTCTTATTGCTAACAAGGATAGTATATTGTTGTATATTAATTCTGCTGCAAGTGCATTAATTGATTATAAATATGAGGAATTAAGTAAACAAAAATTATGGGATGTCTTAGGAATATCCAATGAGAAAGATGGCGTAGAATTTTGGAAGAAGTTAATCTCTCAAAAAAACAAAATAGGGAAATTGAAGATTTCAAGAAAAGATATACTAGTATTGAATGTAGATTATGAATTAACGATAAATAATAATATAGATCTGTATCAATTATTAATATATGATATAGATTCAGAAGTCAATGAAGTTCATAAAAATTATCGCGGTGAATCTCTCTATTTGGATATTATACAAAATATTGATGATGCAATTATAGTAATAGACTATGATTGGAGATTAATTTGCTTCAATGAAGCTGCAAAACGGATTGTTAAAAGACCTCTCGATAAGATACTTAATAAGAAAATAACTAAAATATATCCTGAGATTATGAAACATGAATTGTTCGATAAATTCAAATATTATTTAGAAAATAGGAAGGGAAGTATAGAGGAAATAAAACTGAAAACACCTCAAGGAACTTACCAGTGGTTTAGTGTAAATATTAAACCAACCTATAGAGGTGTTTTTGTACATATTAGAGATATAACCGAAAGGAAAAATTCTAGTGAGATGTTAAAATATTTTCGATCAATATTTAACTTAACATCTGAATGTATATTTGTTATTAAACCAGAAAATATGCACTTTATTAATGTTAACGAAGCAGCATGTAAAATATTAGGATACGATTACAATGATTTTCTTAAGATTGGTCCTGAAGATATCGACGTTAACTTCGATAAAACGAATATAAATTATAAAGTAGATGAATTTAGAGAAAATAAGGAACCCCGAATATTTGAAACTATATACAAAAGTATCGACGGAGTGATTGTTCCAGTAGAAGTTACAACCCAAATGGTAGATTCAGATGTTAGTAGTGTTGTTGTTGTTACAGTTAAAGATATTTCTGACCGAATGATTGCTGAGCTATCTATAAAAGAAAGCGAAATGAAGTTTAGAAGTATTTTTGAGCAGTATATAGATGGATTTATTCTTACAAATGAATATGGTAGAATTGTTAAATGGAACATGGGAATGCAAGAAATTACAGGTTTAAAGCGTTCGGAAGCTATTGGGAAATTTGTATGGGATATTCTTTTTCAGCTTCAACCCGAAAATTTCAAAAGTCCAGAGGCTTTTAGAGTATTAAAAAGGAAATTTATCAAACTGTTTAAAACTGGTAGTGCAGAATGGTTAAATAAGCATCATACTTTGGAAATCCAAACTTACGATGGTTTGCTCAAAGTTATCGAATCTACTCCTTTTCAAGTTATGAGTGAAACAGGTATGTTGTTAGGTGCGATTTCACGAGATATAACGCATTACAAAACTACAGAGAAACAAGCTATAGAAACTGATATGAAATTGAAGGAAACTCTTCGCAGACTGAGTGAAATTAATGAAAAAACAATACAACATGAACGTTTGGCTGTTATTGGTAAACTTGCTGCTGGTATAACTCATGATTTCAGTAATCTACTTCAGGGTATTATGGGATCAGCAGAAATAGTTTTATTTGACAAGTCAATAAAACAGTCGTCGAGAGATAGACTTAAAGTCATTTTAGATCAATCAGAGAAAGCTGCAAAACTAATTAGACAGTTACTAGATTTCAGCAGAAAAATTACTTCGGAAAAAGCTCAATTAAATTTGGTTCTGTTCACTAAGGAATTAGGTAAGTTTTTAGTTCGAACGATTCCTGAAAACGTAAATGTTATCTTGAATTATGATTCAGATGAATACTGGGTTTTGGCTGACCCAGTACAACTTCAACAGGTTATTTTAAATCTTTCAGCAAACGCAAAAGATGCGATGTTGGATGGTGGAAGACTTACAATTTCTCTTTCTCGCATAACCTTGCATGAGAATGATACTCCGCCTTTTGAAGGACTTGAACCTGGGAATTGGATTAGAACTAATATTAGCGATACTGGTGCAAGTATTCCAGAAGAAGATTTAAAATTAGTTTTCAAGCCTGCTAACATTGAGAAAGGTGAATTTAAAACGGTAGGTTTAGGATTATCGCATGTTTATGAGATTATTAAACAACATCAAGGTTTTATAGACGTCCAGTCGGAATTAGGTAAGGGAACAACGATTAGTATATTCTTACCTGAAATCGTTTCAGAACTGGAAGAGGAAACCCAAGATACTTTCCAGGAAATTAGAGGTAATGGAGAGACTATTCTTGTTGTTGATGATGAACCAACAATTTTGGATATTACAACATCCATGCTTCACGAAATGGGATATAAAACAATTACAGCAACTAACGGAAAGCAGGCTTTGGAGATTTATAACTCTCAAGAAGATGAGATCGATATTATTCTTACAGATATGGTTATGCCGGAGATGGATGGGTTGCAACTTTGTAAAGAATTAAGTAATAATCATTCAGACGTAAAGATACTTGTTATGACTGGTTATCCTCTTGAAATGAAGAATGAAGAACTATTGAATATCGGCATCATAGATTTTATGCATAAACCTTTGTCGTTTGAGCAATTGGCTAAAAGCATCCAAAATGGTTTAAGCTCAAGATAAATTGTTTCCTTTTAAAAAGTTACATTATCTGTTATAATAATATTTCTAAATTTTATTAGAATATAACCGGTATTCTATTCTAATGATTAGCAAGTAGTTAGTAATTGTATTTATACTAATATATTAAGTATTTTGTATAAGTAACTGTTATATGATATTATAATATCGAATCATTAAATTGGGGGGATAAATGCTTAATAAAATTAAATTTTCAATTTTAGTAATAATTTCTTTCACTGCATGCTTTGCTGAGAATGGTGTTGGTGTCTATATAGGCTATCAGTTTAACGATTCGGAAGCTGCTAAAAAATCCGCAGAATATTTAGAACTCAAGATATCCGAAACCTATCCAATTGTTGCAGATCTTCACAGTTTCTGGGTAGCAAATGAGTTTATGCGTTGGGGTGGTTTGTTTTCTGGCAAATATTGGCAGGAAAAAAAGACTTACACTAGTACGGTTACAGGAACTTCAGATTTCAAGCTGAGTTATGTTGATGTGAGTCTTTGCCTTATACCTGAGATTTATCTACATTTTGGACCTTTTGGGGCTGCAGGTGGTTTGGGAGTGGGTGTTGGTGCACGGTTCCTTGCTATAAAGGCTCCTTTTAACAAAGACGATGATACTAAACTATATGCGTTTTGCAGACCACAGCTCACAGGAGCAATTAATATCGGAAATTTTTCCATTCAAGCTGGATTAGGTTATCACTTACCGTTCGCTGGAACCAAAGGGGAGTATGTAATTGTCAATGAAGAAGGCGTTAGAATCACGGAAACCGTTGATCTATCAGATCTGGGTGGATTTTTCGTTAACGCTGGAATTGTTTTAGGACCACTTTGGAAAAATAATAAATGATTAACTAATTGAAACTTCCATCCTTGATATTATAATATCTAAATAACATTATGATGTTCAATAGCTTGATTATAAATACTTAATATCTTTTCTAAGTGTTTTTGAGGAGTATGATCATGTTTAACTTTCTCGAGAGCATTTCTTCCCAGAGATTCAATCTTCTTAGAATCGTGCCATAATCCTGATACCGATTCTTTCAATGAATCTTCGTTCCCTGTCTTAAATAGAATTCCACAATCTTCAGTAACTAGTTCAGGAATACCGCCAATATTACTTCCTATCACTGGTTTTGACGAGGCGAAAGCCTCTAAAACTGCAAGTGGTGAATTTTCGAAACATAATGAGGGTTGTATAATAAATCTGCTACTGGCAATTATATTTCGTAAATCTTCACCTTGCAGGAACCCTAAGTACTTAATATTTGTGTACTTTTCAGACATTTCCTTAACATAGTTTTCTAGATGACCTTTACCAGCTATATACAATGGATATTTTAAGTCTCTGAAAACTTTAATTAATACTTCTAAACCTTTCTCAGGATTTAATCTGCCGTGAAATAGAGCATAATTTCCAGGTTTAGTATTCGGAGTAAAATTGTCCAAGTTTACAAAGTTTGGAACAACTTCAAATCTATCAACTGGAAAACCCATCTTTCTATGTTGCTCTATTAAAAATTTACTTGGGGAAATGAATTTATACGGAATTTCGGAAACTTTTTTAATTTTAAAGAAGATAGCCTCAGCTGAAGCGAGAAAACTCGCACCCAGAGAATCCTTTTTGCATCGTTGGAGGATGGGATTGATGATTCTTCTACCAGTCGATCGACATATTTCACATGGTGAATTTTTTCTATCATTAAAAAGATTTGTATTTGGACAAACTAAGACATGATCATGAAGTGTCCAGACAATGGGAATATTTCTTCTTTTGATCGGTTTAATTATAGAAAGCGAAATATGATGTATAAAGTTGTTAATATGAACAATATCAATCTTTTTATCTGTTAATAATCTTTCGATTTTTTCAAAGGATTCCTTTGAGTAAAAAACTCGATTCACAACTTTAAATAAAGCTTTAGGTGTTTTTTTTTCTAATTCTTTTTTAAAATCGATGTGGCTAACGAAATAATCCGAATATTCTGAATCAAAATCATCTTCTGATTTCATAGCAAATTGAATGAGAGTGTGACCACTTTTTTTAAGTAAATCTAACAACCTGAAAACATAAATTTCAGCACCCCCCCGAGGATAGTGAAAAGTATTTAATATTAGGATATTCATTATTGTTAGAATTTTATTTACAAAATCTATTATAACATTATGAAATAATATATTTCAAGATATTTATAAGGTATAGAATTATTAACTTAGCACATTATTAATTGATTTTATAGTAAAAATTTACAATTACACATATGGCACCTTGCATTGTATCAATATGTTATTGCTATAAGACCATCCATATTTTTTACTGGACAGTTAAATATTATTTTGAGTAATAAAAAGCCGAACAAGGAAAACAATAAATATCCCTACTTAAGGGTAAATTTAAAGTAGGAATAAATAAATGATGGATTTTTCTGTTCTTTGGCTTAAGTAAATTATTTTATTATTTCCCGAAGTTCTTGACGTATTCTTTACCCTTATCGATCGCTTGAAGGTTCAATGGGATGAAATTTTTATGTTTTACAACTGTATTCAAGCAATCTTTAAGTATAATTTCATCAAATAGTTTTGTTTTTTCCTGAATTGCTCCTGCAACAACCATATTTGCTACTCTAAGTGATTCTAATTGGTCAGCCATTTTGGTCGCAGGTATCGGTAAGATATCGATATCGTCACGTGAAGGTGCTCTCGAGATCATCGTTGTGTTATAAATTAGTAATCCACCAGGTTTAAGTAACGGTTCAAATTTATCCAGAGATGGCAAATTCATTGCAATTAAAATTGAAGGTTTTGCTACAATTGGAGAACCAATCCTTTTCTCTGAGATCTTTACATGGCAGTTTGCTGTCCCACCTCGCATTTCAGGACCATACGATGGTATCCAAGACGAATTCCAACCATGTCTCATCCCAGCTTCAGCAAGGAATTGACCGAGAAGTAAGACTCCCTGTCCGCCGAATCCTGCGATTAATATTTCTGGATTTTTATATATATCAAGTACAGAAGACATGTCTGCTTCTATCTCCATAGGTTCTCCAGTTAATTCAAGTATCTCATGGTATTTTTCAAATGGGATATTTTCAAGCTTTCGTGTCCAACTATTTGGCTCCCGATCTTTGATAACATCTTTATACACACCTACAGGAAAAGTTTTCTCCATTTTTTCTGAGATCCAGGCTACTGCATCTATGGGGGTCATTCTCCAGCCACTGGGACATGCAGAAAGGACTTCGATTAATGAGAATCCTTTGCCATCAATTTGTGTTTTTATCGCTTTTCGCACTGCAGCCCGGGCTTTCATTAAATGTTTAGCATCTGTTAATGCAACTCGCTCAAGGTATGTGGGAGCTTCGAGGGACGATAAAAGTTCCACAACTCGCATTGGGTAGCCTTCCCATTCTGCTTTTCTACCGTATGGGCTAGTCATGGTCTTTTGACCTAAAAGAGTTGTAGGAGCCATCTGTCCACCGGTCATTCCGTATATTGCATTGTTAACAAAGAAAAAAGTTATATTTTCACCGCGATTTGCTGCCTGAAGTATATTATTTCCACCTATAGCTGCTAAGTCGCCGTCCCCTTGATAAGAGATAACGATAGCCTCTGGATGTGTTCGCTTGTATCCTGTGGCGACAGCTGGAGCTCTACCGTGTGCAACCTGAAAATTTCCAGTGTCGAAATAGTAATATACAAATACTGAGCAACCAACAGGTGAAATCATAATTGTTCTATCTGCGATTTCGAAATCATCGATAGCCTCAGCGATCATCTTATGAAGTATACCATGTCCGCAACCAGGACAATAATGCGTGTCCTGTTTGTTCTGATCAGGTTTCCTATGAAAATTGTCATAGAAAGCCTTTGGTTTCGTTAAAATATCTTTAGCCATTATGTTCCTCCTATAATACAAATGATATATACCAGTTAAATATTTCTAATAAATTATGCCTTAATAATTTTTTCAAATTCCTGGGCAAGTTGCTCAACCTGAGGTACAACACCACCCATCCTTCCAAAAAAGATAATTGGTTTCTTGAAATGAGTTGCCAATCTAACGTCATCTACCATCTGTCCATTAGACATCTCACTAACAAGAAAAGCTTTGACTCTATCTATGTTTGCTAATTCTCTAAGTTTATCCTTTGGGAATGGGAATAGTGTTATTGGTCTAAGCATACCAGCTTTAATGCCTTTGTTACGAGCAACATCAACCGC
>JAUWMV010000036.1 GCA_030613005.1 bacterium
ATAGAGGAACCAGAATATGGAAAGGTTGCTTTTACAATCGATTTGGATACCTGCTGTTGGAGGAATAATCTGTCTTATACTTGTGAGAGTCAGAGGGGCAATCGCTGAAACATTTTTGGATACTATAAGGAAAATTATTTCTCTTGTTGTGACTGTTTATTCACTGTACTTAGGAATTATTCTTTTCCGAAATCCTGATATTGTAGTTAATCTTGGTATTCTGGATCTTGGACCCTTATCGACGAATATATTACTCATCGCTAAACCTTTTAGCGGTTTAATGTTAATTTTTGCAGGTCTTTTTGCTTTGATGAATATTATCTTTTCGTGGCCATTTCGAGCAAAAAGTACCCATAATAATTGGTACTACGGATTATCTCTTTTGACTCTTTCTGCAGCCAACGCAGTTTTTCTTGCTGCTGATCTTTTCACTCTTACTGTAGCTTGGGAACTCTCTACATTGTTTCTTTTTGGTTTAATTGCTCTTGGTGATAATAAAGATACGCAATTAGCTGCCGGCAAAACTTTTGTAATTCTGGGTCTTAGTGAAGCAGTCATGTTAATTTCTGTGCTTTATATTTGGGTATATAATGGAACATTGGTGATGAGTAGTATTTATATACCTGTTAATTCAACGCTTTCTACGTTTCTCTATTTTTCATTTGCTGCTGCAGCCATTGCTAAAGCTGGAGCTTTACCTTTACATTCATGGATACCTACATGTGCAAAAGGTGCACCAACGTCTATAATGGCGTATTTGCCGGCTTCTTTGGATAAACTTCTGGGAATTTTCTTATTCTATATAATTACTTGGCAACTTTTTGGTATTACTGCTGGAATTAAGCTTACATTTATGATAATAGGTGCTGCAACAATTATCATTGCTGTGGTAATGGCGATGCTCCAACATAATCTTAAAGTTCTTCTCGCTTATCATGCAATTAGTCAGGTTGGATATATGATTTTAGGTATTGCCACAGGTCATCCAATAGGCATTATAGGTGGTTTGTTTCACATGTTGAACCATGCTGTATATAAATCTTCACTATTCTTCGCTGCTGGTGCTGTAGAAAAATCAACTGGCGTAGTAGAACTTGATAAGTTAGGCGGATTAGGTAAAAAAATGCCTGTTTTGTTCTTTGCAAATATAGTTGCAGCTTTTGCGATTTCTGGTGTTCCACCTTTTAACGGATTCGTTTCAAAATGGATGGTTTATCAAGCTTGTGTAGAAATTAATCAGCCGATATTTTTCATAATAGCAATTTTCGGGAGCGTGTTGACCTTGGCATCGTTTATTAAACTTATACACTCTGTTTATATGGGATCTACACCTGATAATTTAAGAAATGTAAAAGCTCCCGGCTTTGGATTGACTTTTCCACCACTTTTACTCTCGATAATTTGCATTATTTTTGGTTTAGCACCAGGACTTCCTGTTAGTAGAATTGCTCAAGTTACCGGTCTTACTATAAGTGGTACTGTAAATACATTTTGGATTTCTTTTAAGGGCTCTCTATGGCAACCAATGATAGCTTTTGGATTTATCGTTCTTGGAGTTATTATCACCTATATATATTATGCTTCCGGTAAGGCACTAAAAGCAAGACGTGATAGGTCGTTTATTGGTGGTATAAAACCCGGAACTATAGCTGGGTATCATAAGTTTACAAATGAAGCAATTCGTGTTCCGGGAACAGGATTTTATGAAAATATTAAGGAACTTCCAGTATTGAAAACTATTTTACCTGATGCTGAAAAAGGAGCTTTCGATCCATACTCGTATATTAATAAAATAGGTTATTTCATACTAGTTAAGCCTTTGAAGCTTTTGCATAATGGAATTCTTTCTGCATATCTTTCATGGGCAATATTAGGCTTAGTAATAATTCTTATTGTGCTAGTAAAATGATTCCTTTCAAGGAGGATCAATAGATGCTCGAAATAATTTTAATATTCATAATAGTTGGAACAGTTATTGCTATCGAAACTCGAAATATGCTTTCTTCAGTTATTGCTGTGGGAGCAGTAGGATTTGGGGTTAGCTTAATGTTTCTTTTCCTTCAAGCTCCAGATATTGCTATAACACAGGTTATTGTCGAGATTTTAAGTTTGATTATATTAATAAGAACAACTACTTATGCAGACAACGAAGCAATTGAAAAGCGATTGGACACATTCGCGAACATGACCGGATTGATATTCTTAGGCTTGTT
Organism: bacterium; assembly: GCA_030613005.1. Taxonomy (GTDB): domain Bacteria; phylum UBP14; class UBA6098; order B30-G16; family B30-G16; genus JAUWMV01. Next base: position 2,214 of record JAUWMV010000036.1, read on the forward strand.
CCTTGCATTTTGCTATTGGGCTTTTTCCGATCTAACCTCCTTTGGGCAACCTCTTATGAATGTTAGTCAATATTACTTATCTGCTGGATTAACAGATACGGGTGCTGCTAATATAGTTGCTGCTGTTATTCTTGATTATAGAGCTTACGATACTCTTGGTGAAGCTATTGTTATATTTACATCGATTTTAGGAGCCTTTGTTTTGCTTAGAACCAAGGGTAAGAAGAAAACAGAAGAAAAAGACATCGAGAAAGTCGGGATCCCAGAATGATCTCGGAGGTTTATAATGAAAAAGGAAAAAATTAAAGAACTAATTGAAGATCCCAACCTTGGGATGACTCTTATTGTTAAAACAGTTGCTCGGATTACAATTGCTTTAATTCTCCTTTATGGATTTTACATAATAATTTACGGTCATCTAACACCAGGTGGAGGTTTTGCTGGTGGTGTCATTCTCGCAATTGCGTATACATTAATGATGCTTGCATTTAGCAGACGCATTGCTCTTGTTAAGCTATCAGATTTCTGGGCATCGATATGGGACAATATTGGAATGTTAGCATTTATAGTAATTGGGTTTGTTGGGTTAGGCTTTGGATATTTCCTTTTCAATTTCCTTAGTAAAGGAAAGCCTTTCAGTTTGATTTCTGCAGGAATAATCCCTTTGCTAAACCTTTCCATTGGAATTAAAATTGGTGCTGCATTATATGCGATTTTTATTGGATTATCTATATACGGAAGACTGGTATTAGAAGAGGAGGAATAAAATGCTTTTATACATACTTAACATGTTAGTATTTGGGTTAGGGTTATACTGTCTAATAGCCAAACGTCACATAATAAAGAAGATAATTGGAATGGTTATTATTGAATATTCTGTAAATCTATTCTTAATTTTAGTTGGATATCGTATTAACGGAATTGCACCAATTCTTTCCCCCGGTGAAAACCCAATCGTGTTTTCTCAAGTAGCTGTGGACCCATTACCACAGGCATTAGTGCTAACAAGCATCGTCATTGGGTTAGGAACTTTGGCACTTATGGCTGCATATTCAATTAAATTGTACGAGAAATATAGAACCTTTGACATGTCTGAAATAAATCGACTAAAAGGTTAATGAGGATAAAGGAGAATCATAGATGGGCAATATAGCAATGCCATTGACAGTAGCGATACCGATGCTTTTCGCTGTGTTAATATTGGTTACTGGAAAATTTTGGAGAGGTGTTGGTTCCTATCTTGGTCCTTTGGCAGCATTCATTATCCTTTACTTATCGTTTGTCCTTCTTGGCGTTAAGGATACTACTTATATTATGGGTGGATGGATTCCTCCAATAGGAATTGTAATGGTTCTTGATGGACTCTCTAAATTGATGCTGATAATTATTAACGGGATAGCTTTTTTCTCTATAATTTATGCGATTTCCTATATGTCTAAATATACTGCTCAGTTTAAGTTCTATGCTTTATTTCTCTTGATGGTTGCTGGTATGAATGGTGTAGTCCTTAGTGGTGATCTTTTTAATCTGTTTGTTTTCTTGGAAATAGCTTCCCTTGCTAGTTATGCATTAGTAGGATTTGGTGTTGAAAGTGAGGAATTGGAAGCTGGTTTTAAATATTTGATTTTAGGCTCTGTAGCCTCAATTGTAATTCTCTTTGCAATAGCTGTTGTATACAACATCACAGGAACAGTTAATATGGCGGATGTCGCCAATACTATTGGAAACCCAATGTTGAATAAAGCTGTAATATTTGCTCTGGGTCTATTTATTTTCGGTTTTTCTCTTAAAGCAGGTCTTGTACCGTTTCATGCATGGCTTCCGGATGCTCATCCATCTGCACCTGCTCCAGTATCCGCGATGCTTTCTGGTGTCTTGATAAAAGCACTTGGAATTTATGCACTTATTAGAGTTACTTTTTCTGTAATGGGTGCACCGACGGAAATTTTATCAATCATAATGTGGCTTGGTGTTGTATCTACATTAGTTGGAGTTTTGCTTGCGCTTGGTCAATACGATTTGAAGAGACTTCTTGCATATCATTCAATAAGCCAGATGGGCTATGTTGCTCTTGGGATTGGTTTGGGAACGCCTGAGGGAATTGCAGCAGGACTATTCCATATGTTTAATCACGCAACTTTTAAGAGTTTATTGTTTCTCGATGCAGGTTCATTTGAACAATCTACTGGCACTCGAGACTTGCGGCAAATGGGTGGTTTAATGAAAAAGCTACCTATCACAAGCATAGGAACTCTTGCTGGAAGTGTTTCTATTTCAGGATTGCCACCGTTTAATGGTTTTTGGAGTAAGATATTGATAATTGCTGCCGCACTTGCTTCTAAACAGTATTTAGCTGCTGCGATTGCCACGTTCGTTGCCTTTGGTACTCTTGCGAGTTTCGTGAAAGTAATGCGATTTTCACTTATTGGTCCATTACCGAAAATTTATCAAAATCTTAAAGAATCGCCGTTCTCGATGACTTTTTCTTTACTGGCTCTATCGATTATATGCCTTATATCCGGATTGTTCTATATATTTCTAATGGATTCGCTTTTCTATCCGGCTACAAACGCAATTCTGAAACAGTCAGCCTATATTTCAATGGTTCTGGGAATAGGAGGTTAACAACATGAAATATATCGGTGAATTCATATTTTTACTTGTGATATGGGTTTTATTAACATGGAGTCTTGAGCCTGCACAGTTAATTGTTGGTGCTGTTGTCTCGATTATTATCATAGGATTAGTAGGTGATGTTTTTCTTATGCAACCCCAAAGAGCTTTTAATCCTAGGAGAGTATTCTGGTTTATTGTATATATTCCTTTTCTATTATGGTATATTTTACTTGCTAATCTGGATGTGGCCTACAGAGTTATTCACCCAAATCTTCCCATTAGACCTGGGATTGTAAAGATAAAAACCACATTAAAAACTCCTATGGCTAAGACTTTTTTGGCTAATTCAATTACTCTTACTCCCGGAACCCTAACTGTTGACATAATAGATAATGTATTATATGTGCATTGGATATTCGTAAAAGGGAAGGACATGGAAGATTGGACAAAAGCTATTATTGGTCGATTCGAACCGATTTTAAGGAGGATTTTCGAATGATAATGTGGATGATATACATACTTTTGTTTTCATCCTTTTTATGCCTTTACAGAATAGCTCTTGGTCCAACAGCACCGGATCGAGCTGTGAGTATAGATATATTAGGAACTCTTATTATTGGTTTCTGTGCTCTTGCAGCTCTAACTTTTAAGAGAGATTTTTATCTAAACATTGCAATATCTTGGGCTCTGCTTTCGTATATTGGATCTATCGCACTGGCAAAATTTTTGGAAAATAGAAGTTTTGATGAATAGAATTATATTATGATAGACAACTATGAATTAAAAAATTTTATTGAATGAAGATAATTCTTATTGAGTGTATAAAGGAAAATGTATTTTGAAAAGAGAATAAGGGAGGACAGATGTTTTGGCATACACTAGGATATATAATAATTGTAATAGGTGTATTATTCGACCTCCTAGGATGTATTGGTCTTGTGAGACTGCCCGATGTTTATAACAGACTTCAAGCTGCAACAAAATGTGTAACTTTAGGTACAGCGTTTCTTCTTTTCGGGGTTTTTCTGATTTTCGGTTTTAGTTCGACAGGTATTAAATCCCTTTTATGTGCTATATTTGTACTCATCGCTTCACCTACCGGAGCTCATGCCCTTGCCAGAGGTTCGCATAAGGGTGGTGTTAAATTGTGGGATGGATCAGTTATTGATCTTTATGCAGAAGATACATTGTCAGATAAAAATAAAGGGGATTGAGATGAGAAAGCCTAAACTTAGAGAATTACAAGAAGCAATTAAAGCTTTGATTAAAGGTCCTTATACAACAAAATTCCCTTTTGCACCAGCTGAGATTATCCCGGAGTTCAGAGGTAAACCTGTTTTTGTCGAGGAAAATTGTATTCTATGTGGTGCTTGTGAGCAAATTTGTCCGTCAGATGCTATCGAGATAAGAGACATTATTAATGAGGATGGTACTGCTACTCGAATTATGTATAGAAATTATTTAAGATGTATTTGGTGCAGTCAATGTGCAGCATATTGTACAGTAGAGAATGGTATAGAAATCACTAATGAGTTCGATCTTTCCACATTAGATAAAAATTCGGATACTGGGTATGAGCAGATCGAGGGTAAGCTTGTCCTCTGTGAGAAATGTAGAGCACCAATTACGTCCGAAAAGCATTTATTGTGGTTGGCAGAGAAATTGGGAACAAAAGCATTCCAAAACCAGACTATATTCATTACATATTTGAGATCTATGGGACTTGCAGACGATGAAACTTACATGAAAAGGGATGAATATATTAGAGAAGATCTCAATAAAATTTTATGCCCAAAATGTAGAAGGGCAATCATGATGGCTGAGGATTGGTCGTTTTAGGTTCCTATATTTAACTTAATCCGAATAGGTTGAAAGTTATATTGATATAAGATGTTTTGTCAATCCCTCAGGTCACAATATGAGTACTTTTTAAAACCTTAAAGGGAAAAATATAATTTTTTTTGGGGGATTGGTTTGAGAAGATTAAATCCTTTTTAAATTAAAATTCTTGCAATGCATCTACCTAAACTCTAAATTCGAATAAAAATTACTGGAGGATTATGCCGAATCAAAGGACATTAGCTAGTGAAGTATCGTTAAAGGGTGTAGGTCTCCATACCGGCGAAGTTTGTGAAATCACGTTTAAACCAGCTCCACCTAATACATGGTTTGTTTTTAAGAGAAAAGACTTTGGGAAGAATGTCACCATTCCCGCAAAGGTTGGATTTTGTGGGGAGGAATTGATTCGAGGAACAATTTTAGAAAAAGATGATGTTACCGTTTATACAGTAGAGCACGTCCTTGCGGCGCTGTATGGTTTGCAAATTGACAATTGTATAATTGAACTTTCTGGTCGGGAGCCACCGGTAATGGATGGCAGTATAAAAGCTTTTGTTGAAATTATTAAAAAAGCAGGAATAGTAGAACAAGACATTGAACGAATGGTTTTAGATGTAGATGAAGTCATACAGTTCGCAGATTCTAAGAGGAAAACTGATATACATGTAATTCCTTTTGATGGTTTTAGGATTACTTTAATGATCGATTATGCTAATCGAGCACTTGGAACTCAATATACAACATTAGTTTCCTTAGAGAGCGAATTAGAGGATGAGTTTGCAGCTGCTCGAACCTTTTGTTTTCTTTCAGAAGTTGAGGAACTTAGAGAACAAGACCTTATTAAGGGTGGAACATTAGATAGTGCGATTGTTATTCTAGATAAAGAGTTCACTAAAAGCGATGAGGAGTTTTTTAGAAAAAAATTCAATATATCAGATGATGTAAAAATATTCGCGGGAGAAAACGGTACTCTTAATAATATTCAACTCCGGTATTATAATGAACCTGTTCGTCATAAATTGGTTGATCTTTTAGGAGACCTTGCTCTTCTAGGAACGTATATAAAAGGACATGTCATTGGTGCGAGATCAGGTCACGCAGCGAATGTTGCTCTTGTTCATGAGTTAAAAAAATATATGGAGAAAAAGAAACTTGCGGGAAAATTTGGAAAAGGAGCAAATGCTCTTCTCGATATTACAGCCATCCAGAAGATTCTTCCTCACAGATTCCCGTTTCTATTGGTGGACAAAGTAATTGATTTTGAGGGTGGAAAATTCGCGTTAGCTATTAAAAATGTTACTTTCAATGAACCATTTTTTCAAGGGCATTTTCCTGAACACCCGGTAATGCCTGGTGTATTAATCATCGAAGCCATTGCACAAACTGGTGGTTTTCTGTTAATGCAAACAGTTGCAGATCCAGATAATAGTGTGACATATTTTATGGGACTCGATAAGGTTCGTTTCAGAAAACCGGTTACCCCTGGTGATCAGTTAATTTTAAGGGCTGATATGATATCTTATAAACGGAATATTTGTAAATTTAAGGGTACAGCAACTGTGGATGGTAAAGTTGTATGTGAAGGTGAGTTTATGGCAACTGTGATGCGTAAAGAAAAACAATAAAAATTAAATGAGCAATCCTCTAAAAAAATGGCATAATGAATACTGGATGAAAGTTAATAAAATTATAGAGGATAAGGAGCTCACTAACAATACAATTGTTGATTTTTTCAAATATTCTAAACTTAGGATAGAATTTGAGTTTTGTCCGCTTTTTAAGGATAATTCCATCTGTCATGAGAAAACTTCCACTGATAACTTCATATGTCTTTTCTGTGCATGTCCATTCTTTGATTTTGAGTATTGTAATGAAGTATCCAAATCTTTCGGATTGTGCAAAATAAAATCGAAGCAAGGGAAACGAAATGAATGGGGTTATTGGGATTGCACTGAATGCAGTTTTGTTCATGAAAAACAGTGGGTCGAAGAACATTTATTTCTAATGCCTGAGTTTATTAAAAACTCATTAAGATTCCGTAAAAAGTAAGGGTCGGTTATTAATAACCAATCCTTACAAGATAATTACATAAAAAAGAAGAGTATTAAATATTTAAACCATAAATAAATTAGAGAAAAACAGAATTATTATCCCAATCCAACATTAACTTTTCTAAATCTGCTTGGTGCAGCACCATGAGACATCTCTGCTCTTTGACCTGGTTGTCCTTTGCCGCAATTAGATACACCCCAAAGTGTCCAATGATTCTCATTACAAATGGCATCGCAACTAGCCCAAAACTTCGGTGTAATCGATTGATATGTGGGGTTTTTGATAACATTGACAATTTTACCTTTTTCTATTAGCCACCCAATTTCTGATGTAAATTGAAAATTAAGTCTTTTCTGATCGATAGACCAGCTCTTGTTACTTCCAAATAGGATACCCTTATCAGTATCAGCAATAAGGTTGTCTAAATCCCATTCTCCAGGAATTAGGGAAATATTTGTCATTCTGATCATCGGTAAGGAGTTCCAGCCATCTGCTCTATTGCATCCTCGTGAACGATTGTCATTAATAACATGTGTGAGTTCTCTATTCGTTAAATAACCGCAAAAAATTCCATCTTTAACAAGAAACCATCGTCCCGATCTAACTCCGTCGTCGTCATATCCTATAGTCGCGATGCCTCCCGGTTGAGTGCCATCAGCAACAATATTCACAATTTCCGACCCATATCTAAAGCTGTCTAATTTCTCGGTTGTGAGGAAGCTTGTACCAGCGTAGTTTGCTTCCATACCCAGAACGCGATCTAACTCTGTTGGATGTCCCAATGACTCGTGAATTTGCAGAGCAAGTTGTTCTCCGGATATTAAAATGTCCATTTCACATTTTGGACATTTTTCAGCGGATAACAACGATAGAGCTTCGTCTCTAATGCGTTCGGCATTACCCTCGAAATCGTACGATTCAATAACCTCCCAACCTAATTGGAGAAATTGGTCACCCTGAACTCCTGGATAGCTTCGGGTTTGAATTTCACCGGACTTGTCGTCGACAGCTGTTGCAGTATAACCGCCACCGCTCCTTATGAATGTTTGCTCAATTTCAGAACCCTCCGAAGAAACAAAAAATTGATTCTCTCGCCAGAAAGACAATTCACCTCTGGCGATTTTGATACGGTTATCCGATCTTAGAGTTTTGTCGATGGACATCAATAAACTGATTTTTTTCTCGAGTGGCACCTTAAAAGGATTAATAATGTATGCAGAATTCCATTCATCCTTGTGAATAGGTTCATCAGCAAGTTTTACATCAAATCTCTTTAGTTTAGCACTTGATTTTGCAATTTTCACAGCTAATGCAGCAGTTTTTTCAATATTATCCTTGTCTACCATAGGTGATGCAGCAAAACCCCATGAACCGTCAGCAATAACTCTAATGCCAAAGCCGAAGCCTTCAATTTGATTGACTAAGGGGGCACCGTTCTTTATAGAAATAATTTCTCTGGAATCCACAATAATTCTAATATCTACATAACTTGCACCAGCTAATTTAGCAACTTCCAGGGCGTGATATGCAAGGTCTTTCATCGAACCTCCGCTATTTTACTTTTTCTATTTCTAATGTAATCCCTTTAACATAAACTGGTGGTTCAGCATCTCCTAACCAGATTGAAATATGTCCTGCTGAAATTTTATCTATTTCTTTAAGTGTAGGATCTAAAGGTGCCCAAGCTATCGAGGATCCATAAAAAGCCTCAACCCAACTATGATCTAAAGGACCATCATCAGTATAAAGTATACCTCGCACAATCCTTGCTGGTATTCCAATCGAGCGTAAAAGAGCAACCGTTAATCTTGCTTTTGTGTGCGAATCACCTGTTTCCATTCGTAATGCTTCCTTGGCAGTATTTCTTATTGGTGCGTATTGAATATTGTTGTTAACCCATAGATTAATTGCTCTAGTTGCATTTGCCAGATTTTTAGCTGGCTCTACTATCTCCATAGCTCGAGCTTTTATATCTGGATCGTCTGATTCAATTCCGGGTTCTGGTTTACTATATTCAGGTGAGCATTGTAAAGGTTCTCTTAAGGGCCATGAACCAGAAACTGTAATCATATGGGATTGTTTACCAACCTTTAGTTCTCCATCAATACTATATGGATCAATCTTACCATCGAATGATTGTTCAAGCCTTTTAAGGTAAACTCTTTGAAGGTTATTCATAGGGTCGAAGGTAAGCTTACCTTTTAATTCTTTAACGCTTAGGATTTTCTTCATGAATTTTTTATCTGCTAACATTTCTACAGTGATGGGATTGTAATCCTCGAGAAGCTCGTGAGGATCGATATCAAGGATGTTTAGCACTCCGAGTTTTGCAATTAAACCCTGCTGAGGATACTCGATATATGTTATAACGTTTTCCGATGTGATTTCAAGAATAAAATCGTAAATTCCCAGTTTCCCTTCAAATCGAGTAATATTTTTGTTATCAACGACTTTTTCGGCTACATTTTTTAGTGTAAGATCTCCGACCTGCATTAACTGGGGTATAATTACTGTAGCTTTATACTGTCCAGCAGTTGGGTTGATAACTTTTCCAAGAGGAATTAGTTGACCCATTATATGCTGATCCAAAATATAACCATTAGTAGGAAACACCAAAGATTGCTCCGCTTGATGAAGTTCGTCACCGGCGGTGACATTTGCTTTGCCGGATTCAAACTTCGCGAAGATCAATTGTTTACCTCCCGGCATGATGATCTCGAGAGAATACATTACTGGGTGATAGCCTTCATCGAGAAAAGTCTCCGATTCATACTTTGATGTAGCTCCTGCAAGATTGATTGTCGAATTAGAAATCAATCTGAAACCTTCAGGAAGCTTATCAAGTCTGAATTCACACGTGCCGATCGGTTTGCCATCTGAAAAAAGTTCATAAACTCCCTCGGTTTGCCCAAAAATATTGCCCATAATAAGCATGATAAACAACAATAAACCGAGCTTTTTCATGGAGTGACCCCCTTTCACTTATTTAAATTATTTCTTAACTGTAAATCCTTTCTAAAACAGTAGAATTAAGTTCGACATTTTCCTTTAGTGAAATTTCTTCAGGCAGTATTGCCATAGCCAATAATTCTGTGTGATAAAATAACGGTAAAGGTAAAAAAGAAGGATTAGTTTTTTTGATAATTTTTTGAGTTCTATCAAGATTGAAATAGCATAAAGGACACATAGTAGTTAAGATTTCGGCACCATTTTTTCTAGCACTCTCGATTATTCTGTAACCCATAGAAGCAATTTGTGTAGGATTGTGTACAGTTTCGAATGAACCACAACATTCAATTTTTTGTGGAAATTCAACGGGTTCACCACCAACAGATGCAATAATATCTTCTAAAATACACGGTGATTCACTGGAAGGATCTATCGAAAATTCCTTTGGACGTAAGAGAAGACAACCGTAATAACAGGCAACCTTCGAACCTTTAAGCGGGTGAATTACAGCATCCTTAATATTATCTAGCCCAATTTCCCTAATAACATCCACAAGATGCAGAACTATTATTTTACCTTCATACGGTTCTTCATCATCCATAAATTTTATTAATGTTTCCCTAAAATCTTCGTCTGTGTTAAATCTTTCATTAACTCTTTTAAGAGTATTATAGCAAACCGAACAGATCGTTACCAATCTATTATCGCCAGTTTCTTGAGCTCTTATAAGCGTTCTTATTGCACCTGCAGAATGAATTTTAGAATCAGATGATAAAGAAACAACAGTACCACAACAATGCCATCTTGGAAGTTCGACAAGTTCAACACCAAGCTGTTGAAGAACTTTAATAGATGTTTCTTCTAATTGAGTTCCAGTAGTTTTTAATGTGCAACCTGGGAAGTAATTGTATTTCAACATTAAGAAAATCTCCTGTATTCTATGAAGTAAATTTTCGAAAACTTGCCACCAATGCAATAGTTGGAAATTCACCTGTTGAAGCAGTTTCCCAAATATTGAATAAATCTATGTTTTCTCTAATTTTTATCTCTCTAAGAGCTTCATTAATCTTAGCTAAATCAATATTATGGGGGCATCTCGCTCCGCATTCAAAACAAGCTACGCAAATCCAAATTGTCTGTGAATTCAGTAGCTCCTCAAACTGACCCAGCATAAGCATCATGTTTACCTGATTAGGCATGATATCCATTTCATCAGCCACAGGGCAACCGGAAGTACACATACCACATTGGTAGCATTTATTAAAATCCTCTCCCGAAATTTTCAAAATTTTATCACGAAGAGTTAAATCTGCTTTTTTAAATGTAATCTCCATTGCTTGCTTTAATATAGAAATAATATAAATAACAATTTTAGTAAATATATTATCAATTAAAAAATGAAAAAAATATGTTTATTTTGAAATTTAAGTTTTCCTATATTTTTTAATACCTTCCTTATAAATATTACCACCATAAGAATCCTGTGCGACAATTGCTGGGAGATCTTTCACAACCAACTTTCGAACAGCTTCAGACATGAGTTCTGGAAATGCTATTATCTCAGCGGATACGATGGATTTAGCGATAAGCGCAGCTGCACCACCCGTTGCAGCAAAATAGACTGCACCATATTTTTGCATAGATTTTGCTACTTCATCGTTTCTTGCACCTTTTCCAATCATACCTTTTAGACCATTTGCTAATAAAGTGGGTGTATATGGATCCATTCTATAACTCGTTGTCGGACCTGCTGAACCTATTGGATTGCCCGGTTTTGATGGTGAAGGACCTACGTAATATATAATTGCTCCATCAAATTTAAAAGGAAGCTCTTTTCCATTATTCAACATGTCAATAATACGTTTGTGCGCACTATCTCTGGCTGTGTAAATTGTTCCAGAAATTAAAACCTCATCACCAATATGAAGTTGAAGAACATCATTTTTACTCATAGGAGCACTAATTCTATAGGAAGCCACTTACACCTCCCGTTAGAATATGAATAGTTAAAATAAATTGCTCAGTTAATAAATTATGTATAAATCAAAATTTTGCAATCTAAAATATTATCTTTTGCTATTTTATGAGTATTTTTTATAACAGATAAAAAAAGAAATTATCTTTTTTGATATTATAATAATAACTTTTAATTTTTACTGGAAAAACAATTAATAATTCATTTCATTAGTATTTGGAATTAATATGGAATACTATTGCATATATAATCTTAAAAATTTGGTTAGTGCAACTTAAATAAAATATTTTGGATTACTTCAACAAAAGCTGGTATTTCCTTGAAAAATATAATATAATATAATTCTACAAGAAGAGTTTTAATTTTATTTTGGAAGACTAATTTATGTTAAGGGGGAAAAATGAGAAAGAGTATCTTATTAGTTCTAATAGCAATATGCTTTTTTGCTGCGTTATTAGACTTAACTTTTGCAGACGGAGTGTCTATTAAACTTGTCAGAAAAGTTGCTGAAGTTCATTTGCAGGTGCAAAATTTGAAAGAGCAGTTTTTTCAGGATTTACCCAAAGCAGAATATTCAATTAAGGATATAAAATCACTGAGGAATGAAAGTGGAGCAAATGTTTTAGCGTATATTGTTAACCTAAATCCTAAAGGATATATAGTTATATCTCCTGATACCGATATTAGAACAATAATAGCGTATTCTTTCACCTCAGATTTTATTTTTAAAGATTCCCCAGAAAATGCATTGCTTCACATTGTAACGCAAGATTTGAAAAATCGCTTGGAATACATTTCATTCATATCCGATGATATAATTGTTCGAAATAACGATCTTTGGACCAAATATTTGCAACGAGATGGAACCTTCTTGCTTAATCTTGCAGCAATGCCTGAATACGGACCATGGCTTACAACAAATTGGAATCAAAGCGCACCGTATAATGGTAAATGTCCTATTGATATTTCAACCGGCAACAGGTGCATAACAGGTTGTGTAGCTCTTGCTATGGGACAGGTATTAAATTATTGGCAGTATCCACCAATGGTACATTTTGACTCTGCCGAAAGCTATATTACAGCTACACGCTCAATATTTGTCGATGCAACAACAGCGAGCATGGATACGATAGATTGGGGTTCTGGTGATGCATCGGTATTCGCTGGTGTACTCTTTGCATGCGGAGTTAGAATACAGGCAGACTACGGACCATCAGCTACTGCTGGTAATGTACAAGCCGATGACTTTACTTACAAGTTTAAATATGCCAAAGCAGTTGATATGACACCCAGCGATTCTAATTTCCACGAAAAACTTGAGGAGAATATGAAGGATGGTGCACCAGCACCTCTTAGTATGGGCAGAAGTGCTGGAGGACCGGGGCATTGTGTGGTTTGTGATGGGTATAGGGACTCTGGCGAATTTCATTTAAACTTTGGATGGGGTGGAAGTACTAATGGCTGGTATTTTATACCGGGCAGCGCTCCGGCTGGATATGACATTGTTAATTCTGGAGTTTTAAATCTTTTTGCTCCTCATAGACCGCCACAAGTAATACATGTTCCCAGAGATTATTCAACATTAGCTGAGGCTATATGTGAGGCTTTTTCTGGAGCATATGATTATGCATGCGATACAATCGTCATATCGGATGGAAGGCACGCTGGTGAGACATTTTCGGGTATTGATTTCATTGGTAAAACACTTGTAATTAAATCGCAATCAGGAGCAGAAGCGTGTACATTAGATTTAATGAATTTATACATGGGATTTTATTTTCGAAATGAGGAACCCAGAGGCTGCATGATCGATGGTATAACAATTATTAATGGTAGTGGAAGTTATGGTGGTGCGATAGAATGTGCAGGAAAAGCATGTCCGACAATACAGAACTGCGTTATTTCGAATTGCGCTGCAGGATTTGGGGGCGCAATAGGGATTAGGGGACATGCAAGTCCGTGTATCCGAAATAATAAGATAATTGGAAATCATACTTCAAATTACGGTGGTGGAATCTATTGCGAAAATGCAGATACTCCTATAATAGTTTCAAATACAATCGAGGGTAATGATGCAGACGATGCTGGTGGTGGTATTTATTGTGTAGATACTGATCCAATAATATGGAATAATGTAATTAAACATAATGTCTCTATTTCGAGTGCTGGAATTCATCTGTTAAGGAGTAATGCTGAGATAGTCAATAACATGATTGTTGATAACTCTGCAACAGGGCTTGGTGATATTGAAGGTGGTGGTGGAATTTACTTGCGTGAAACTAAGGCAAATATAATAAACTCAACTATTGCTAACAATCAAGGTGGGTTTGGTGGAGGAATTTTCGCAATGGAGCATTCACAAGCAGTATTACTAAATGTTATTCTCTGGCAGAATCTTGCGCTAAGCGGAGGAAACGAAATTTTCTTAAAATGGATTGCAGGAAGTAGTTGCTCGTTTTTTATCGACCATTCAGATGTCGATCAATATGCTTGTCTTTATTTCACACCTAATAACATAGGATGGGGTACCGGAAACATATTTGAAAATCCTGACTTTGCGGACGCAAACTATCATCTATCAGAAGCATCGGAATGCGTGGATGTTGGTGGTGCATCTGTTATTTCGCCGTTTACTAGTCTTGTTGTGGATGCGCCCAGAATGGATTTCGAGTATGGAATACGTCCCCACGATACTGGTTACGATATAGGTGCAGATGAATATGGAACAGCTGCTCGAGTAATCGAATTTATTAGGAAAAAACCAGATAAATATCTAATTTCTGCATATCCGAACCCATTTAATTCTTCCTGTAGGATATATGCTCCCAAGGATGCTCTAATAGAAATATATGATTTGCGAGGTAATCTAATATGGACAAATGCATCCGTTCCTGTCATTAATAACTCGATATTATGGCAACCTGAAAAGAGTGTGTGTGGAGGGATTTATGTAGCAAGAGTTACATCGAGTAATAATATTGAAATCGGAAAACTTATTTACCTAAAATAGCTTAAGACTCCACTTTGAATATATTTTTATTTCCTATGAGGAAAAAGTGTTCAGAACTGCAATATTGAACTTCGTATTTGTTTTAATAGTAGTAGCTTTTACCCAGGAAAATGCTCAAACCTTAAAAGAAATTGATTTAAGGAACTATAAGGCTATAACGTAGTTAATCCCAGATTTTAATCCATTAGTATTTATTAATGAGGAGAGTATATGACATAATTGGAAGGATTATTATATGTGCTTTATTTTATATAGATAATTCTTTTTATCACTTTTACATCACCTGCTCTTAATTGGATAAAGAGAATTCCGGATGAGTATCCTTGTGGTACTTCCCAGGTATATGTATAAGTTCCATTTTCCTTTGAACCTAAGTATATTGTTTCAATTCGCTTGCCTTCAACATTATATATATCTAATGTTACATCTAAGTCACGTGGAAGATAAAATGAAATATTGACATAAGAATTAAATGGATTTGGAGATGCAACAAGTTGTATATCGGTAGGTTTGATAATATTGTCTAATATAATACTCGAGCTCTTAATTGTAAATGCTGAATTGCATATATCATAGATATTCGAATTCAAAATGTCATTCACACGTACATAACAATTTCTCCGATCAATAGTAACTTCAGGCAAGGTCCATGCGAAAAAATTTGTGGGTGTCGGATTAATTAAAGTATTCCAGGGTCCTGAAGGACCGTTCAGAGAGTATTCGATTTTAACGTTATAAACTCGTGGAATTCCTCCCTTATCCCACATTATTGCAATTGAAGTATCGTCGTAAAATTCTTCTCCACCGTTGGGGAAAGTTAGTGTTATGAATGATTTAATATTTCGGTAATAATGAAGAGAATATGCTCCAACTGTTGAATCTTTTAAACCTCGAAATTTAATGTAGTATGTTCCAGATGTGGGAGGGATGAATTCAATTCGGAAATTTGGTGCAATGTAAAAGTTATCTATAAAAGGTATTTCAGTAGGATTGCATGTTGTATAAATTTCTCCAAAGACTTCGGTAGGACCGGATGAATAGAAAATATAAGCACTATCCTTATTTGCCTGAAATTTATACCAATCCATATCGCCAGCAGGTTCAATATAGTTCGCTTTTAGCTTAACTTCATCCTCGGGTTTAAGAGTAAGAGCTGTAACGCAATAATCTGTTATATCAGGTCTTGGTGGAGCTTTTATATTTACAACAACCTTGGAAATTATTTCATATCCAAGTGGCATTCCAATTGGAAGGGAATACCAACCATCGTAAAATCCAGTCCACCCGAAATTTAAATGATATACACCAGTTTCTTTGTAACCATCTGCAACGATAGAATGCCCTGCTCTCCAGGATGAATCGTAAATTGCAAGTTGTGCAGGTTGAGCATTTCTCATATTAGATTGAAGAATATCGTAGAAATCATGGTCGGTTCCTCTCATTTCTAAAGCATCTGTGAAACGCCATTTATCTGTATAGGTAGAAGCCCAGAACCATGCACCGGTGGCGGTGGAACTGTAACTTGCTCGAACTGAAACTCCACAAGCCCACATCAATTTCGCGGCAGTATTTATATCCGGATGTTTGCAATGTTCTGAGTAATATTCTATTGTATCCATGTTGGCAGTTGTAGCATCGATCCAAATTCCGGGGGATGTTCTGTCTGAAAGATAGCTCTCTGAGCTTTCAAAATGAACAGATGGAGGATATTCCCAATAGTTAATTATTTGAGCAATAGAAACGGCTGTGCAACCGGAAATGCATGTATCGTGCGTTTGTGGGTCTATAGGGCAGTGCAAATTATACGGGTATTTTTGTCCCCAACGAGTATCAAGCCATGGACCGTATACACTTGCTGTTGCATAGGAACTGATAAAATCTTCGTCCTGAGATAAATAATGAGACCATAATTGATTGTTTTCCTCGATGATTTTCTGAGAGGTTACCGGTAGAGCATCTATTCTGCCTATCATATCATTAACTAAAAGACGAAGTGGAATATTAATAGGTGAATTTTCAAAAGGGAAATCGTTATAGAAAGAATAGAAAATCACCGGCTCAATATCTGTGTTTGTTGATATAACAACGAATCCCTTAGGAGAAAGAGTAACTACATAAGCTAAAACATCATCGAAAGCATTATCACGCAACGGAATAATCTCAGAAATTGTATATTCCTTATCCTTAGCATCTGGAGCAACCTCCATTGGACGTTGGCAGAAATCCTTGTTTATTTCAAGGTGAGTCTTGGCTGCATCGATAATCATTTCAGGATCAACCTCTAAAGCGGGTAGTAACCCGATTGCAAATAGCAGAATAATAACGTTAAGTATTAATCGAGTCTTCTGCATCCCATATCTCCGATATATTAAGTTTAGTATATTATTTTCCTTTATAAAAATTGCTTAAATTTTCTTTATGTCAAGAAATCATTTTAAAGAATCGTAGTAAAAATATCGAGCGATATTGTAATGGCAAGAACATTTGTATAAAGAAATTTATGAATTAGTGAAGGCATTGAGGTTGACAAAATTGCCAATGAACGGTATTATGAGATTAGTACTCTCGAAGAAGGCTTCATACTGAGGGGTTGGGCGGTTCAGAGGGAGAGCAAGGAATGGTGTGGGATAGGGAGGGTATTCGGAAGTGTGGGTGGTGGAGGTGGTATAATAAACTTGTGGTTTTCAAATTTTTTAAGATTGCTATGCTAGATAATGAGAAACAATTCCAAGAATATATCTCAGTTCAGTCTATAGATGAGATAAAAACAGAAGAACTAATTGAGATAATTGGAAAACTGTGTGATTTATCTTACATCTTGAAGAAAAGTAATGGGTGCAAACATTGTATAAAATTATCTAAAAAGCTTCTAAATCGAGATATTACATCTTTGCAAAGAGCATTGTTATTCTATTTCATGGCAAATACTTATGAAGACATGAGAAGAATAACAACAATATCAATTGAAAATACTTGGAAATGGGAGCAAATTGAAATCGAAAAACAATTGATATATCTACGAAGCTCCATCAATGAAAAGGGTTTTGAAGAATTGGATGATTATAGAAAATGCCAGATTTATACAAATTTAGGAAATATTCTGGATCACATTGGCAGATCTGTAGAAGCAATTGAATATTGGGATAAAGCATTAGAAATAATACCTCAATTCGCGATGGCCATAGGAAATAAAGGTCAAGGATTGTTTGAATATAGCAAAAGATTATATGACGATGGACATAGGGCATGCTTCCTCAAGTATACCTATGATTGCATAAAAAAAGCTTTGGATTTCCAACCGGAGACACGGGAAGCTTATGAAGGATTTAACAGAATTTGTTCGTGGATTCGGAATAATATATCAAACGATTTGCTAACCCAACAACTTGATTGCAATAAATACAGTATCGGCGAAACAAATGAGGAAAGTGCATATAGAAAATGGTGCCTTGAAAACCGACTTTTTCTAAATCCTCTTAACGACTTAGGAACTTGTTCAATTGCAGCACGAGATGTTTTGCTTTTACCTTCCATTGTCTTGCCCATAGGCCAAGGTCCTTATTATCAAGGATTTTACAATCAAATGAAACAAGAGTATATTTCAGCAAGATTCATGTATTATGAGGGAACTAGTAATCGCAGGACGCATTTTTCTGATAAGGAAGTATTTTTATATAACACATTGGACTATCCATGTTATTGTCTGAATATTGAGAGAATAAAAGCTTCATTTCGCATTGTCTATTCTATATTTGATAAAATTGGCTTTTTCCTTAATCACTACTTAAAGTTGGGTATCTCTGAGAAAAATGTTTCTTTCAGAAAATTATGGTATGACAAGAAAAAAGGAAAAGATGGAAAATTAGTTGTAAGGGAAGAATTCAAAGTAAAGCCAAACTGGCCACTTAGAGGACTTTTTTGGCTAAGCAAAGATCTATACATCCCTAATTTCAAAGAAGCTGTTGAACCAGATGCACAAGAGATTTCTAATATCCGCAATCATCTTGAGCATAAATATCTTAAGGTCCATAATCATTTGTGGTTTGGTTCTGCACCCGACGAAATATTTCCAGCAAAGGCACTTGAAGATTCACTGGTATATTCAGTGCGTAGAAAGGAATTTGAAAGAAAGACACTGAAACTGATAAAATTAACTCGCGCAGCTTTAATATACCTTTCACAGGGTATTCATATGGAAGAACGTCAGCGTGAAAAAGATAGAGACCCTAATGCCATTTTGCCTAATATAGAGTTGACATTACAAGATGATGACTGGAAGAGATGAACTATACTCTATGAAATAGACGGAATGTAGACAATAAACACCCTCTACTAAGGCGACAACCCCCTTTACCCCGACCTTCGGTCGGGGAGTTTCCCCCAAAGGGGGACACCTGTTGGGATTGCTGTAGTTTGTATTGTCCCCCATTGGAGGAAAATGTCGAGCATAGCGAGACAAAAGGGGGATTTTTAGTGACACTTACTCGGTCATCTGAAACTCTCATTCCCTCAAAAAACCACTCCATCACTCCTAACTCTTTGCCACCCAATAAGAACTGCAGAGTTTTGTGGGGAGAAAGGCACACATGGGAGACTCGATATCGAAACCTGCACCATAAAGCTGGTTTCTTATAGACATTGCGCTTGACAATACTTCCGATGAGCCGTATTATAAGATTGGAACCATTAAGATAGCTATGTCCCGATCCGACATTTCTAACAGAACAGTATAAAAAAGGCTTTGAGCATGTCATACTAAGGCGAAGATAACCAAAAGGGTATCAGTTCATAGCCTAAGCCATAATTTTTCAACACATTTATCGAGATCAGACGTGGATTTCCGCTTTATTCAAGAGCTTTTAGGGCACAAGAGTTCGAAAACCACCGAGATTTACACTTATATGAACAACAAAAGCCTTCAAGATATAGTTAGTCCATTTGGATATAATTGAGATGAAAGAGTATCTACTAAAGTGAATATGTATGAAATAAATTTCGCATAAATCCCCAAATGAGTGGGTATACGAACTTAGGTTCGAATATAAACAAGTTATGTGAAATTTTGGCTTTACAAAATATAATAAAAATAAGGGGATGATTGTTATGGAGAAAATAAAAATCGCAATTGTAGGGATTGGTAACTGCGCGAGTTCATTGCTGCAAGGTATTGAGTACTATAAAAAAAAGGATAGCAAAAAGGCTATCGGATTGATGCACTGGGAAATCGGTGGTTACAAGCCATACGATATTGAAGTGGTAGCTGCCTTCGACATCGATAGAAGGAAGGTTGGAAAGGATATCTCAGAGGCCATCTTTGAACTTCCAAACTGCACCACAGTAATCTGTAAAGATATGCCAAAGACAGGGGTCAAAGTAAAGATGGGCAGAATACTGGACGGCTTTGCCGAGCATATGAAGGATTACAAGGAGAAGTATACATTTCTTCTCGCTGATAAGGAGGAGGCATCAAAAGAGGATATAATAGATACATTGAAGGCGTCTGGGGCTGAGATCCTCTTGAATTATCTCCCAGTGGGCTCTGGAGATGCTGTTAGATATTATGCAGAATGTGCCCTGGACGCAGGAGTAGCATTGATAAATAATATGCCTGTTTTCATTGCCAGTGATCCCGAATGGAGTCAGCGTTTTGAAAAGGAGGGGATACCCATTGTTGGGGACGACATAAAATCCCAGCTCGGTGCAACAATAGTGCATCGAGTGTTAACCAACCTTTTTAGGAAGAGGGGAGTGAAACTTGAGCGAACCTATCAACTCAATACCGGAGGAAACACGGATTTTCTGAACATGCTCGACAGAAGCCGTCTAATCTCCAAGAAAGTGTCGAAGACTGAAGCTGTGCAGTCTCAAACTAAAAACCGATTGGAGGATGAAAACATCCACATCAGCCCCAGTGATTGGGTGGCATGGCAGAAAGACAACAAGGTTTGTTTCATTCGAATGGAAGGAAAACTTTTCGGTGATGTTCCTATGAACCTTGAATTGCGGCTTTCTGTAGAAGATTCTCCTAATTCTGCAGGGGTGGTGATAGATGCTATAAGGTGCTGCAAATTGGCACTTGAAAGAGGTAAAGGGGGGGTTCTGTATTCTCCTTCGGCCTATTTTATGAAGCACCCTCCAAAACAGTTTACCGATAATGAGGCATATCGATTAACAGAAGATTTCATCAAAGGGAAAAGAAAAGATTAAATATGAAATGCTTAATCATCGCTGCTGGACGGGGAAACAGACTGTCAACTAAGGGCGATTCAAAGCCCCTTATTCCACTTCTGGGGCTATCTCTTATTGAACGGGTGATATTAACCGCAAAGAAGGGCGGTCTAACTGATTTCTATGTGGTAACTGGGTACAATGGTGAAAAGGTAAGACGTTTTCTGGACAGATTTAACCAGAGCAGAGATATAAAGATAACTCATATCACAAATGATGACTGGGAAAAGGGAAATGGCATATCTGTCCTTAAAGCAAAAGACACACTTAAAGAGAATTTTATCCTGTTAATGAGTGACCATATCTTTGACGAATCGATACTGGTGAAACTGAAGAATGAAAAGATAGCAGATGATGAAGTTATACTGGTTGTAGACTACAACATCAAAACAAACAAGCTTGTTGATATTGATGATGTTACCAAAGTTCTTGTGGAAGACAATAGGATTTTAAATATTGGAAAGAATACCAAGAAATATAACGCCTATGATACAGGAATTTTCCTTTGTTCTCCGGCAATATTCAATGCCATCGAAGAAAGTTTACTTAATGACGACAGCTCCCTATCAGGGGGGATAAGGGTGCTGGCTGGCAGGGGAAAGGCTAAGACTTTTGATATTAAGGATGATTACTGGATTGATGTGGATGATGAGAAGACATATAAATTAGCGGAAAAGAAGCTTTTAGCTACGTTAAAAAAGACCTCCGATGGACCAATATCAAGACACTTAAACAGACCCATATCAACCAGGATTACAAGGTATCTTTTAAGAACGGATATTACTCCAAACTTTATATCATTCCTTTCTTTTATCCTTTGCTGTATCGGAGCATTTTTCTTCTTTTTAGGGGGATATATTAATTTAATTATTGGAGCAATACTGGCACAAGTAGCATCTATTGTTGATGGTTGTGACGGTGAAATAGCAAGATTGAAATTTCAAGAAACAGAATTCGGTGGATGGTTTGATGCGGTCTTAGATCGGTATGCAGATGCCTTCCTTCTTTTTGGTCTGACTTTTTATATATATTTTCCAAGTGGAAATCTCCTATATCTCTTTATCGGGTTTCTGGCGATCATCGGCACCTTCATGAATAGTTATACTGCTGACAAATATGATGGCTTGATGAGGAAAAAATTCGGGTCAAAAGGGTATTATTTCAGAATAGGTCGTGATGTTAGGATATTTATTATATTTGTTTTTGCAATACTAAGTATAGGCTTTTTATTTCTGGAGGAAATAGTGAATCTACCTTTCTTAGCAATTCTTTTAATTGCTGTTTTGATGAATGCAGAAAATATCAGAAGGATTATAGTTCTGTATAAGAATGGATAGTATTGATTGTGTGAAGAAGACGAT
This sequence comes from bacterium, assembly GCA_030613005.1. Lineage (GTDB taxonomy): Bacteria > UBP14 > UBA6098 > B30-G16 > B30-G16 > JAUWMV01. The sequence goes on from JAUWMV010000036.1 coordinate 24,244, forward strand.
TGAGGGGATTATTGAAAAATCTCTTGTTTCCGAAGACCCGCTCCATGCAAAGAACACGTTGGAGTGGTTGCTTAAATTAAAGCCTG
>JAUWMV010000039.1 GCA_030613005.1 bacterium
CCAAGTCCACACGGCATAATTCTCTGGCAACGGAATACATTTTCATCTTTCCAATTGGTATAACTACGATCGTCGAGTCCCAGATCGTCCTCAACAGAAGTATAATAGAATCCGTTTTCATTCCATACCGGTCGTGTGGGATTCCATTCAGCGTCGTCGCCTACGATTCTAATCATACCTGGGGTGCTCGTTCCCCTTCCATTGTAAACGAATTCCGAGTGGAAATCTAGATCGACATCTACAATAGGGATAAAGTTGTTGACTTGACCTGAGTTGGTGCCAACACCGGAAAATGTACCCCAAATAGAACCATCTACACCGTCTAAGATGTAAAAATTTCCATTGAAATTGTACGTGGCAATCTCAGGAATCAAATCACAGTTTAGGTCAGCACCGCTTATTGAATTATATTCCCCGCCTGATTCTGTATGTCGCCAAATTTCTCTACCATCAAAACTGAAGCATGCAGTTAGTTGATTTATGCCACCTACTATATGATTCCATGCAAATACAAATTCAGGTTCTGGAGTTGATAGATCGAATTGAGCAATAACAGGCAAACCGAAATGAGGGAAATATACATGTCCGTCAAATGAACAAATATCTGAAATGAAACCCCCATCGAATGTATATTGTTTTTGGTATATCCAACCACCAGTATAAACTCCAATGACAACGTCAGGGAAAGGATCGAGATCAATATTGGCAACACCGTAAGAAAATCCTTGATTTACTGTCCAAAATTCTACACCATTATAGGCATGAAAACATGTAACGGCAGTTGGACCACCACTAGGGACATTGGTCCAGCATGATAATACTTCGAGTTTTCCATCTTCGTCGAGATCGAAAAGAGTAATACCACCGTATGGTTTGCCGTATGTATCGCCACCAATATTCCTTATAAAAGTTCCGGTTGCTCCATCGAAAATCCTTATGTAACTTTCTCTTGCAGTAGCAGCTAAAACTTCTATTGTTCCATTTCCATCGATGTCTCCTGCAGTAATTGCACATCCACCTACAGGCATAGAAGTAGTCAAGCCTGTAGAAACCTCTGCACGCCAAAGAATGCTGAAATCATGATTGAATACTATGATGCTATCCGGTCCAAAACCACGCCAAAATTGGACAGCAATTTCTGGATGACCATCGTTATCGACATCCCCGAGATAAGGAGTATAGCATTCTCCTATCGGTACTCTCCAGTGGAATACTGTGTCTATAGAATTATCTGCGTATTTCCTTAAAACCATAAGTCCTGCTTCAGATGAAGAACCTTGACCATATCCCACGACTATTTCGGGGAAATCGTCCTCGTCGACATCGCCTATAACAGGTGCATACGGATAGCCACTAAATGGAATTTCCACTTCGGTAACCGGCGCACAAAAAGATAGGCTTAATAGAAGTAAAAATGCTAAGACCACTTCTTTCATCATGCCCTCCAGTTTAAAATTTTTACTGCTTTTTTTAAATTAACATATTATTCCATTAATAAATATATTTCTTTTAAATCGTGTTGCAAGTTTTTTTACTGAAGTTTCACGTAAATCGAATTAGGTTGAAATGTAAATATAATTAAAACTCCAAATTAAGAGACCAGTAATGATGAGGTTTGCCATAAGCTTTTGTAAAATCGGATCGCCAAGCTATATCATATTGCATAGCGAAGATCCAAATCCACGACCGGAATCCAAATCCAAGTCCCATCTTTGGATCTTTAAATTTGCCATGTTCAAAGAATCTGAAACTTGATAGAGACCCTTTTGTGGCTCCGCCAAGGTCTATAAATATAGCTCCATTAAGTCCCTGTACTGTCATTGGTGGAAATCCCAAACTTAAATACTCGATGAATGGATATCTAAATTCAAGGTTTATAAGGGAATAGATGTGTCCTGGAATCTCAAAATAATCGTATCCCCTTAAGGGAGAAATAATAGAGTTAATGTATATGTCCTCGAGGGAATACACATTATTTGTAGCTTTTTTATAGTATATCCATTGCGGAGTTCCACCTAAATAGTAAGTTTTTCTGTGTTTGCCGAACGAATAACCAGCAGAAAATCTCATAGCTAGACTATAATTTCCACCAAGCTGCAGGTATTTTCTTCCATCAACCTCCATTGCCATGTGATTAAGTGGATTGCGACCAATATTAGGTAAATAGTCCACATTAAATAAATATCTTTCTCCAACCACAGGACCGGTAGAACCCCAGAGAGTATTATCCTTAACATAACTTGCTTGAAGTAAAAGATTTTCAGAATAGAACTGCTCATACGGTGACGTGTAATAATACCTATCGACACTAAAAAATGTAGTTTTAAATTCAGCTCTTGTGAATTGGGAGAACGGATATCTTAGATCGATTTTTGTACCATAATTCCTATCACTGAATTCATTCCAGTAATTATCTCTGAAATAATACTTGTAATGGAACAACGAGAAAAACATATCTGTTCTTTTTTTCATATAACCATAGCCTAAATAGAAATTCGAATTGTCAATGCTTCTGGAAAGATCAGTTGCAATAATAATCTGATGATCGCCAAGCAAATCTGAAAGCATAAGAAGACTAGATCCTTGAATGCCATAATAGGTGCTGTATCCTACGTTAACCATCGCCAGATCGGCGGTAAAATAAGGCTTATACGGCTTTGGACCGGAGCTGTCCATATCTTCTTCATACTTAAATTTCGATAGTTCACCGGTGTATAGCTCAACTGACATATCGACTTCTGAGGTATCTTTAAGTCCATCGTATGGTCCAGTTTCAAATACATATTGGTATTTCTTTAATGAATCCAAAGGTTTAATCGATTCGAGAAGGTAGATGTCCCAGCCACCAAACCAGAATCCTGAAAATGCTATCTTTGAGCCTTTGCCTGAAAATGAAGGACAAATTGCATCCCCAAGAAAGTCGGAGAGAACATATGTTGTATCATCTTCAAGGTCGATTAAATATAAACTAGCTACGCCATTTACTCGGGATGTATAAACTAATCGATTATCTATTGGAGAAAAGGACGGATAGATATTGTTTGCTCCGTCTTCAGTTAAAGCCTGAATGCTCTGGATTTCCATATCCATAAGGAAAATGTTGTATCTACCATATTTGTCAAATTTAGGGTAATTACCCGGGTCGGTTGTATCCACAAGAGGTCTATCCGAAGTGAATGCAAGAAGATTTCCATCAGGAGAGAAAGTAGGATAATTATCATCATAAATATCATCGGTCAAATTTTCCAACAATTCTCCGCTTGTATCCGCAAGATAAAGATCTCGCTGTCCATTAGCTAAACCAGCAAAGACGATTTTTGAACCATCTGGGGAATATACTGGAGAACTTATCTCTCGAATATCATCATCTTTGAATGTAAGCGTTTTAATACGTTTTCGCTTTAATAAATCGTATATAACTATGCCGTCTATTCCTCCAAGTTTAACAGAATATAGTAAATACTTACCATCTGGTGAGAATGACAATCGACTGGAAAACTCATGAAATGATTGTGCACGACTTGTTCTCTCGCCTTTCTCCAGTAAATGAACCATTTGTGTAGGTATATCCATTAGATACAAGTTAACGTAATCACCCCGATTAGATATAAATGCAATCTGCTCCTTTTGTGGGTTATATGCTGGTTGAAGGCTAAAAAAGCTTTTATCTTTTACATGGTCTGTAAGCCTTGTGGCAATGTCCTTTTGGATTGAATGATCTGAAATGTCAGGATAATATCGTTTTCGAGCCCAAAGTTTCCAGTCCTCATAAAAATCCTCGATAGCAATTCCGAGAGAAGCTTTTATAACTCTATCTTCGGATAGCTCGATCTTACCTTTTGCGATTGTCTCGCCGATTTTTTCTCTGCCCCAACGTTCCGCAATATAATGGATCATGGATTGCCCTTGTTTGTAAGCCAGATAACCGTGAAGATATTCGGGTGGCATAACATAATCGTTAATTATAGCATCTCTAATGTACATATCCGCTTCAGAATCCCAGCCTTTGCTCTCAAATTCTGATAATCCCTCAGCCATCCAGAGCGGTAAATTAAAAATTCTTGACAAGGAAAGAATCCCGGCAGATGAACTACCGTATAGAAAATCGAAAATAAATGCATGTGTGAGCTCGTGGACTAAGACATGGCGGTAATCCTCCCAGTTGCCATTGAATGGAACTACAACTCTATTTTTAAAGTATTCTGTGAATCCTCCCACAGATTCGGTCAAAATGTATGGGATAATATTCGTTTCTATGAAGTCGAATCTGCTGGGATAAATAACTATTGTAAATCGTTTCTGGGCTATATATGAGAAATCATTTTCGAGTTGATTGAGACCTCTTTCAAGTTCTACAACTGCAAATTCCATAAGGTGTTCATAACCCTTTGGGTAGTATATTTGGAAGTTTGTTGTCTTTATCTGATACCATTCGTAATTGTCGTATTTGACCTTATTTCTGCCAAACTGCTGAGCTGCAATAAGACATGAGATTATGAGTATTATTGTAATTGTTTTTCGCATGGATCCAACACCTCCCAACTTAAAAGACTCATCCCATCACTTCAGGTTTATATATATCTTAAAATTCTCAAAATTCAAGAATTATTACTATGTATTGATTTTAGTTTCGACTACAAAGGAATCATGTTTTTTAATTGTTTGTGTTTAGATTAAAATTTATGATAACTCATCATGAAGGATTACAGCAAGTATATTTTACGGTATAATAACTTAGGAGTTGAAATTCCAAAATTAAAGTGAATAAGTCTGTTATATATGTATTATTTTTGGTGATTATTCATGTTATCAATTTTTTTCTTTGTTTCTATCATTTGGTCTTTGTATGTGATTATTAATTCCAAATTCTTCATAAGCATCAAATACTGCCTTGCAAAATTTAATCATTCTCTCATCATTGTTGGTGACTGCTTTTTCATAAATTTTTATAAAATATCTTTTTCCTGCTTCGGTTTGCGAATAATTCTTTTTCATTAAATTATGTTCCGTACAAAGAGTTTGCCCGTTATTAATATCGTTTGTTCCACCTACATCCATAGGTTTAATATGATCAACTACTAACTCAACACCATCATCTATTCCTCTTCCGCATACAATGCATTTGTAATTATCCTTTTCTAAGATTGCTTTTCTTATTTTAGGCGAGAAAACCCATAAATCAACGTTGTGAATGTAATCAGGATCGTATTTATATACACCTTTTTTAACTTTTATAAGTTTACCTTCCTGATATAATTTTCTTATTGCCCTCCACGTATCTCTAGGTGGAGTATCATGGTCTTTTAGCCATTGAGACGAAACCCAGTCAACAACTGGACCATGTGATATGTCTTCATCTGGATGTTTCTCAAAATATTCCAAGACTAATTCACTTATAGTTTTACTCATAATTATACCTCTTGAAATAACCTTCTTTCATTTATTTTAGCTTCGACAATTATTCTCCTCTTTGCAAGTTCGCAATAAGTTTCATCAATCTCAATTCCAATCACATTTCTATTATTCAAATAACCAGCAATTAAAGTCGTTCCACTCCCCATGAAAGGGTCTAAAACTGTATCACCAATAAAGGTAAAAAGCTTTATACATCTTCTAGGTAATTCAATAGGAAATGGTGCAGGATGTCCAATTTTCTTTTTGCTTTCTCCCGAGAATGTCCAGAGTCCATTTGTCCACTCTAAAAATTCTCTTTTTAATACATCAGATTTTTTTGAACCACTTGTTTTCTTCCAAATTTTCTTATATAAAACAACAATTAATTCGACAGGTGCGATAACATATGGAGCTGAAGCAGAAAGCCATGACCCCCAGGCTGTCCTTCTTGAGATATTACCTTCATTCCATATAATTGTAGAATGATATTTAAAACCGATTTCTTTGGAGATTGTGGTTATATCTGCACCTACACTTTGTTGTCCACCTTTGTTTTTATCCAAAGGAATATTTAGGCAAAACCTTCCGTCGTCTTTTAGCCATTCGAAACACCGGTGTAACCATTTCTTGCTAAATGTAAGGTAATCTTCATATAAAAGCTTATCGTTATGCGATGTATACTTAATATCTACGTTGTAAGGTGGTGATGTTATAATTAAATCTATACTTTTATTAGGAATTTCTTTTGTTGTTAAAATATCGTCATTTATGATTTTCAACTTTTCACTTTCAAAAAAAATGTTATTAGATACATTCATTTTCAAATTCTCCATTTCTTAATGAATATCCCATATATATCTCACCCGTGTAAACCAAACACAGTTCCTCGGTGATTACTCTTCAGATTGTAAGAATCTACTTATATCTCAGATCTGTTTCATTTTGCCGAAAAGCGAAATTAATTCTATAACCGATTCCGCAGCAATCCAACCCCTATTGCCAGCCTTTGTTCCAGCACGTTCGATGGCTTGTTCGATATTATCGGTTGTTAGTATACCGTATGAAATAGGGACACCTGTAGTAAGAGCAGTCTGCGCTATTCCTTTTGTAACTTCTGCAGCAATATAAGTGAAATGAGGTGTATCACCTCTAATCACAACACCAAGGCAGATCAAACCACTGTATTTGTCGAGTTCAGCGAGCCGTTTGGCTGTGATTGGGATTTCAAATGCTCCCGGAACCCAAAACACATCCACATTATTTAAGTCAGCTCCATGACGTGATAGGTAATCTATTGTTCCTTCGAGTAGCTTTCCCGAAATAAACTCATTGAATCTGCTGACTATGATCGCAAGTTTTAGTCCGCTAACGGAGAAATCTCCCTTAAATTCTCTCATTTTATTCCTTTCTATTCAAAGCTTTCTATTCGACAACTTCTAGTAGTTTGGCATTAAATGTTTCTTGATAGAAATAAGAAATCGGTCTTTTCTCGTTAGTTGACAGGTTTATCTCTTCGCCTTTTATATTTCTCGATTTATCGGTTTTATATTCAACGAGAAAACCGTTATCTACATCAAAAACTATCTTTCCTCTTATATCGCCTTCTGCATGTATATCAACATCATACATATTGTCATCTTGCTCGGTTTGACCTTTCCGGGCAAACTCAAAATTGCCACTGATCTTTATCTCCGCTATTAGATTGCCATCATCCTTCTTAAAACCAACAACTTTATATTCTTGATTTGTCTTTGTATTAATGTCTAAACCTTGGTCGGTATATGTAGTTTCATTTACAGAGCTCCAACTGAAATTTTCTGTCAGATTAGTGTCCGGTAAATGCGGTGAAAGTACAAAGTTCATTGGTGATATGTCGCTTTTTTCTTGTTCCTCTTCTAAATCTAATCCTTCAATTTCAATTATTCTACCTTCTTTGTTTATAAAAACTTTAAATTCTATATCTTTAAGTTCCTCAACATCATCCGATTCTGAAATTTCTTGATTTGTAAATACAGTAATAGCAACATTATCGAAGGTATATTCCATAACATATACTGAATCAAAGGATTCATTTTCGGAATCTTTTTCCACAACTGCTTCTTCTTCCGTTTTTGTTGCTGTGTCTTCTTCTTCGGTTTCAATTTCTTCATCATATTCAAAAGTGTCGGGTATTATTTCTAACACCTTAATTATTGCGTGTACATTCCCCTGAACGAGTTTGGATTGTGTTGCTCCTTTGTGAGTGTATTCTGTTAGCATTTGAATCTTTATTTTAAACTTGAAAGTTTTTCCAACCGAGGGTCTTAACGATAATTCGATGCCTTCTTTGGGGATTTTAACTTTTTTCTTTTTAGCCTGAATTGGTATAACAAACATTAGAATTAATCCGATGATAAAGAGTGTTTTGATTTTCATTAAGAAACCTCCTGATTGATTCTTCAATAATTGTTTTTGCATATAACAAATATAGGCTACGATTATGGAATTGCTATAATTTTTATTATGAAAAGCACCAACAAGATTCATTATATTGGCGAATATTGCAGGTATATTGGGATAAAAGCGAGATTCTCGACAATTTAATTAATTAAAACTCACATATTCTGCATAATAAATTTATCAAGAACACATAAAGTCTTTAGTTTTCTTTTCTGGAAAAATTTCTCAAGAACATCTTTCAGAATTTCTTATTTAGGGGGTGTTTTTTGTATTGGCTTTTTAGATTTGGATTTTCTAACGGTTTTCTTGGTAGTCGATCTTTTAGTTTTACTTAAGTTTTTGGTTGCTTTAGGTTTGCTTTTAGACAATGGAGTGGAGCTTTTAATCTCAACAATTTCACCGTCGAGGTTTTTCTTTTCCTTCATTCCGCAAATTGCACAGTGTCGAATTTCACCGGTTTTATTTCGTCGAAGAAACGTTACTGGCGCACCACACTTCTGACATTTTTGCTCCACTGGCTCATCGAATGCTATGAAATCGCAATTCTCATCCTCACATGTATAAAATAATCGTCCCTTTTTAGAGCTTCGCTCGATTAATTTAGAATTACATCCCGGTTTCGGGCATTGGAACTCGGTTACATACGGTCTAGCGTATTTGCATTTTGGATAATCCGAACATGCAATAAATCGACAACCATATCTATTTTTTCGTCGTAAAAGCTTAGAACCGCATTCTGGGCATTTCTCATCCAACTCGACAATTTCGCTCTTTTTCCGCTCTCCATTGTCGTTCAATGGTTTAGTATATCTGCACTTTGGGAAATTGGAACATGCAATGAATCTACCATATCTTCCCCAACGAATTACAAGTTCTGCACCACATTTGGGGCATTTTTCCTCGGTCTTTTCAATCAGTGATTGCTTAAGTTCTCTGCTATTTTTACTTATCCCTATGAGTTTGACCGAGAACGGTTCGTAAAACTCTTTAAGAAGTTGCTGCCAACTTTTATCGCCCTGTTCAACTTCGTCGAGTTGTTTCTCCATTTGTGCAGTAAATTTCTCCTCAAATATTTCTGGGAACATTTTCTGAAGCAATTCATTAACCTTTGTTCCCAATTCGGTTACGAATAACTTTTTCTTATCGATACGGGCGTATTCTCGGTCTAAAAGCGTGGAGATAATCTGTGCATAGGTGCTTGGTCGACCGATACCTTGGCTTTCAAGTTCTTTGACCAATGTACCCTGTGTGTATCTTGCAGGTGGCATGGTGAAATGTTGAACTGGATCGATCTTTTCTAAATCAACTTCCTCGCCTTTTTTTAAATCTGGGAGTTTTATACTGTTTTCTTCCTCTTCGTCACTTATTTTAACTTTCCAAAGCTTAAGGAAACCTTCAAATATCACCGTTATTGCAGAGCTTATAGCCTTATAATCTCCAGAAACGAAATGTATCGCTATTTTCTCGAGCACAGCGGAACTCATCTGGGAGGCTATAAATCTCTTCCAAATAAGCTCATATAGCCTTTGTTGTTCTCTTGAAAGGTAATCCTTTGTTTGTTGCGGGGTTCTCGAGGGAACAGTGGGTCTTATCGCTTCATGAGCATCCTGGGCTGACTTTTTGGATTTATAAAATCCCTTTCCAACATAGTTCTTTCCAAACTGAGCTTGTATGAATTTTTTCGCTGCGTCTCTGGCTTCTTGGGAAATCCTAACAGAGTCCGTTCTCATATATGTTATAAGTCCTGTAAGTTCTTCATTGCCAAGTTCCATTCCCTCGTAAAGTTGCTGTGCAATTCGCATTGTTTTTTTTGGTGAGAACCCCAATTTTCGTGATGCCTCGAGCTGAAGCATACTAGTTACAAATGGTGGTGAAGGATTCCTTTTCTGTTGTTTCTTCTCGATTTCATCGACAACTATGGGAACGGATTTTTTTACACCATCGCAATGTTTCTTGGCATCTGCTCCATTTTCAATCTCAAGTTTTTTGCCTTTGAAATGGGTAACTTTTGCAGGGAATAATTCACTTTCTTTTTTTAATTGGAGGTCTATTGTCCAAAATTCTTTTTGAATGAAATTTAGAATTTCTTGTTCACGTTTTGAGAGAATTTTCAATGCTACAGATTGAACTCTTCCTGCAGATAGTGTTTTATTCATAATTCGCCAGAGCATTGGGCTAACTTTATAACCAACAAGTCTGTCGAGAATACGCCTTGCCTGTTGAGCATAAACTTTGTTGATATTAATTTTTCCTGGATTTTCTACGCCACCAAGTACAGCTTTTTTAGTAATCTCATTGAAAAGGACTCTATAAGCTTGCTCCTCGAATCCCAAAGCTTTAGCGATATGATATGCAATTGCCTCACCTTCCCTATCTGGGTCGGAGGCAAGATAAAGTTCTGTGTCTTTATTTACAGCTTTCCTAATATTATTGAGTATTTTCTTTTTACCGGGAATGATTTCATAATGGGGCTCAAATCCAGCATCTACATCGACGGATAGTTTTTTCGAGGGTAAATCTATTACATGACCCATTGAGGCTAAAATTGTGAAATCCTTCCCTAAATACTTTGTCAGAGTGCGACTTTTAGCTGGTGACTCTACAATTATTACTTTTTTCTTTGACATACGGTATCTCCATAAAAAGAATTATTTCTAAGTCGAGAAGGTTTAACTGTTGTATTGTGTTCTAGTAATTTATCATATTATAAATGAATAATAAAAGTATATGCTTCATTATTAATTCAATCACATTTGATAATTGTAAACTAATTGAACTTCTTGCTTTACTAAATCTAGTAATTTGTATCCGGGATACTTACCTCTAAGAAAGTGCATAATGTGCCCCATCGAGGCTCTTACAATAGCCTTGGGCACAGTAGTTTTAATATCAGATCGATATGAATTAATTTTTCTGTCGATAATTTCCTTTGCTTGTTCATCAGTAATTGGTTTATAGGTTTCGAGAACCTTTGTTAAATCTTCGTTCTGAGCAATTCGAGCAAGGATATTTGATATAACTTCCATAGGAATCGACAAGTTATCAATATTTTTGAAAATTCTTACAAGCATTGAATCCGTAAGCAAGTCTGTATTAAAACCTTTCCGTTTCAAGTATCGAATTGTTTGCGTTAAATGTATCGCAAGTATTGTGGGTCTTATTCGTGTTTCTGAAATTAGCTCATCGAAAAGGTTACAAGTATTATCGTGAAGAAGATCAAAAATTAACTGCCATGGAAGCCCAAGCTTTAACCATCTTTTCTCGCGATCCCATGGGGATACCGGTATTTGTGGCTTAAGCGATTCGAGATATTCTGCTTCAAGAGGTATTGGAGGATGATCAGTATCAGGATACATCCTATCGGGTCCCGGTAATACTCTCTCAAATGTAGTAATACCACCACGTTCTGCTTTGCGCGTTTCGTTTGGAACGCCAACATCTCTTGCAGCGATAATTCTTTCTGCAATTTCATTTGCGGCAATTTTTGTATCCCGTGTGTTTCCCCATACGACTGCGAGAAGATCGTTTAGTCCTGCATTAACTTCTTTTCTAAGTTTTTTCCATTGATGCTCATTAGGACCACCATCATCCGGATGTTGTTTGAATATCATATTTGGCTTCCTATCCATGCATGAAACGACATATAATATCGATGAAACATCGTCTGCAAAAGTTCTTTTGAGTTGAATGGGAACGGAAAATAGATCCTTAAACTCACGAGCAATGACTCCCATAATGCATTTTGCATCCACCCATAGTGAGACTTGCTTGACAGTCGGATTTGATGTTAAGTCGATAATCTGGATGGAATTTGCATCCTTTAAGATTCCCCTGCGTGCTATTTCGTTTTTAATATCGAGAAATATTTTCTGGCGCATTGCTTCATAGTGAAGAAGTTTGGGAATATAGGGTATTCGTGGAACGCCTTTTATTTCGACTCTCGAACCGCCAGCAATAGATGCGTTAACGTCTTCACGGGATGCTCCAATACCTCTTCTCATAAAACCTGAATATCTTGTAATGGCTTGAATTCTGCGAGCGGCTTCATACGCCATCCGGGGGTCTGTGAGATCGGCTTCGGTTATGACTTCAATAAGTGGCATTGAAAGTCTATCCGTTCTGAATGTAATTCTGTGTCCTAGATCGGAAACCTCACGGCAGGCATCTTCTTCTAAATTTATTTGACGAATTCTAACAATTCTGCCATCGGCTAAGGGAACTTTTCCGTTTATACCGACTACTGTCGTCCTCTGGAAACCCGTTGGGATTGAACCGTCGAGGTATTGTTTTCGCATTATGTGAAGCTCGCCTATAATGTCACATTCAAATAGCATAGAAATTTTTATTGTCTTCTCGAGTGCTTCCTTGTTAATAAAAAAAGGTGGTGTGTCATCCATCTCATAAGTGCAAACCGACTCATTTTTGAGCAAATATAGCACTTCTTTCTGCTTCTTAAACTCCATAAGTGCAGTTCCATCGTATGTCCCCATCTCCGATAGCGTTGGACGCATATGTCGGATTATCGCTGCATCATAGTCTTCGCTATAAAGCCCAGCGGGACAATGACAGAAGAGTTTCTTTTGAGTCAGAAGCTGCTGGTGAAACTCGATTCCAGACTTAAATCCAAGTTCTATATATAATTCTGGAGATGCATCTTCAAATCTTACCATTTCAAAAGGTTTTAATTTCATAAGCCCCCGTATCGGAAATTATTGTGAAATTACAGATAAATTTATTATGAACAAGATTTTTTTTAGGCAAAATTTCTCATTATATCGAAGGATTTATTAACTGCTATATATTATATTTGTTTTTGACCCTTGTAATTAATAAATTCAGCAAGGTTGTTTCGTCTCAAATTTTTCTAATTTGATTTGTACTGAAAGATTTGTAATACTTTAGAGATAAACAATTGACTGGAGGTTTATCATGTTAGACAATCTCAAAGTTTATGAGAGAATCGATCCAGCAAATATGTATAGTTTAATTTATTCGTTTTATGAGCAGTTCTATACTGGAAGACAGATTGCTGAGACGGCTGATTATCAATTAATTAATCCATCTGGCATAAAGAAAATAGTTGTTGCGGGCATGGGCGGATCCGCTATTGGAGCGGATCTTTTGAGATGTTATTCTCTTTACGATTTGAATCGACCATTATTTGTCAATAGGGATTATATTCTTCCGGGATTTGTTGATGATAGGACTCTTGTCATATTATCCAGTTATTCTGGGAACACTGAGGAAACGTTGTCGTCTCTTGAAGCTGCACGTCTTCTTAATGCAAAGCTTTTTGCGATAACCAGCAATGGACAAATTGCGGAGTTAGCTCGGGAATTGGAGTTCGGTCTCGTAGAAATACCTGGGGGACTTCCTCCAAGAGCAGCGTTGGGTTATTCGTTTGTGCCACTTCTAACTCTATTTGAACTTTGGGGTTTTGTGCATTCTCAAAAAAAGATTATTGAAAAGACAGCGTATGTTCTTCAGCAAGGAGCAAAACTTTTAGCAAAGGAACTACCGACCGAGGAAAATTCAGCCAAAAAACTTGCTACGCAAATTCATGGTAAGCTTCCCTTAATTTATTCATCGCCACGTTTTGAAGCTGTAGCCACGCGCATTAGAGGTCAGATAAACGAGAATGCAAAAACTCTTGCGTATTCAGCAGTTATCCCGGAAATGAACCACAACGAACTTGTTGGTTGGAAACATCTCATTGGACTCGGGAAAAAAGTCCAGCCGATTTTCCTTATAGATTATGAGGATTACAACCGCAATGCCTTTCGAATGCAATTCGTGCAGGATGTAATGAGTGAACTCGGTGTTACGCCTATTGTCCTCAAGCCACCAGTAAAGGATGTTCCGCTGATGGCGAGGATGTTCTCGCTTATCCAACTTGGTGATTTCATTAGTTATTACATGGCTATCTTAAACGAGGAGGATCCCGAGCCGGTAGCGATTATTGATAAGCTAAAAACTTCACTGAAAGAATTTTCAGGATAATTGTTAATTTTATTAAGCAAGAAACTCCAGTGTTAGCAAAATGTTCCGAATAAAATAGATGTTAGCTAATGTATATTTCGGATTTGAATGAAATAGAGTATTTATTTTGCCTAATGGGTAAATACTAATTATAAAGTTTTTTAAACTTGCAGAATAATACATTATAATTACATTTATTAAATGCATTAGGTAAATTTAATGTTATGTGGAATTTAAGTATATTAAAGGGAAACATTATGCAACTCAATATAATAGGAGGAGTGATATGCATATCATAGTTCTTTTGCTTTGTTTTCTCTCCGTAAACCTTTTCGCAGCACCTATAATCGAAGCGGAACTGCAATTGCCCGGTTATCCATACTCACCTGTTGTGGGTGATGTAAACATGGATAATTTCCCTGAGATTGTTGTAGGATATGGAACTTTTAATGGGTGGGATAGTGCAGGTTTAATTGTCTTTCAAAAAAGAGCAGATAATTCTCTGGATACTTCACTATTTCACTGGCGGTTACCTGTTGGTGAGGTTTATACGCCATACATTGGTGATATAGATAGTGATGGATGTCCTGAGATCTGTGCTTGTTTTTGGAGAGGGTATGATGCCCCAGATAGTATAATTTGTTTTAATCACGATTATTCGGTGCTTTGGAAAAACGAGGTAGGTGAAATTTTATCTCCTTTACCTGTAAATCAATTTGGTGCTCATGAGATAACCGCGGGTGATATGGATGACGATGGCAGTATCGAGGTGTTTGTCCATGCAACTTGTAGTAGGTACATAAGAATTTTTGAAGGTGCAACTGGGGAACATATTCATGATCTTGGAGGTCCGGAATATGGATTTCCTTATGAAGCTCCGGCAATTTTCGACCTCTACGGTGATGGAACGCTTGAAATTATTTCTTGCTGGAATAAAGATAATATTAATTATGTAAGATGCTTCAACACAGTTGACCGAACCGAATTATGGTCTATTGAAAGAGCTTTTTCATTTGCAGTAGCAGATATTGATGCAGATAGTTTACCCGAAATTATAGCAATGGAAAAACGTAGTTACTTTTATATAAACTACTATAACGCATATGGGACATATTTAGGTACTGTAGATTCTTTTATAGGTGGCATGTGGTATCCTCATTTCGGTCCTCCTATGATCGCTCAATTTGATCTTTCCACCCCGGAACCAGAGATTGTTTTCTTTTTAAACCATCTTTCTGGTTATGGGGATGGAAATATATTTTGCTATAGATTTGATGGTTCATTACTCTGGAATTACACTATACTAGTCGGAGAATTCACGACAGTTACAGGAGCAGACATTAACTGCGATTTCATTCCTGATATTGCTGCAATGGATTTTTCAAGCGGCATGTATTTTTTTGATGGAGCAACTGGAACGCTTGAAGCTTATTTTTTCGGATATTTTACAGGTAATAGTCAAGTTAATGACTTTATTCCTATTGTGGATGTAGATAAGGACTTTCATTCGGAATGTGTTTTCAATGTTATAAAAGGAGGGATGCAATATTTCATTGCCATTGCTGGAAACGATTCACAGTGGAATCCGTCAAGACCAATATGGAACGAGGGAAGTTTTTACTATTCTTCTATAAGAGATAATTTAGACCTTAGTGAAAGAAGTTATCAAAATTGGAAGGATTATAACTTATACCGATGTCAACCAATCGCTGCCTGCGGTTTGGGCGTATTAATGGTCGATAGTATTATATGCATTGGTTGTGAGGAGTATTCCAACTTAACACTTCATGCGAATATTATAAATACAAATTCTCTAATTCTTGCTCCCGGCTCGAGAGTGAAGATAGAAATCCTTCAGGGTGAAGAGTATATGAGTTTAATCAGTGGAGTGGATGAGATATATTTGGGGGATATAGCACCTGCTGATAGCGTTGATGCAATATGGACTTATGAAGTGGATGGTTCATGCTTGTGGGAAGAACTCAAGGTTAGAATACACACTTCAAGCATCGATTCTGGAAATATTCAGCCTACTAATTACGATTTCAGAATAAGACTTCCGCAATGTACAGATTTTCCTGAGATAGTCAATGTTCGACCACTTCCCTGCAATGGTATAATGACGTGTCCAGATACTGCAGAACAAATGATAATTCTATGCGTTACCAGCAAATATTTCCCAATTAATTATGAGGAGACAAAACTTTATGTCAATGATGAAGTTTTTACAATAGAATCTGAGAATATGTTCCAAAACGATGATAATCTGTTTTATTTTCCGTCAGAACCTTTTGAGAACGGTGATTCGATTGGATATTTTCTTTTTTCGACTACATCGATAGGTTGCACAACAATTTCCCTGCCATGCACAGTTCTTGTGGATCTTCAGCCGCCAATGTTTTACAATGAAATACCTTCAAATAATTCAACAGTAGAAATTGTACCCGATCATTTTCAAGCATTATTGACAGATTCAATCGCTGGTGTGCGATGGTCGTCTTTGGATAGTGCCGTTGCTCATTTTACG
>JAUWMV010000035.1 GCA_030613005.1 bacterium
TTCTATATAACCGCATAACATTCCTTCTGTAAAATATATAACTTTCTGTTAAAATACAAAAGATTTCTCATTCATCATCACTGATTATCTGTCTTGTTCTTTTATTCAAATCACCTCCACTTGCCACACCTCACTATACCCTCCATATCCTACGCTGTTTCTTGTTCTTGCCCTGAATGACCCTCACAACGGGATGAAACCTTCATCGAGGGAATTGAGTTCAAAGAACGGTTCGTCGGATGTTGTGAATATTACCTACACCCTATTAGTATGTCAAAGTCATTCCACAGATCAAGATTTTTTACCGACATACTTATACAGTTTGCGATAGTCTTTCTCAACCTTGAGTATTATCTCACTGTAATATACAAATCACTGATATTCATTCTAAATAAAGGGGAAAGTTCTTTGACAACTACAATCTTGAGCATACTAGATTAACCATCTTAATAAGCAACAAGATAAACAACAAGCATTGTTGGATGATTTATAATAAAAGATGCTATTGGTTTACTTCACAAATAAAAAGTAAAAACATAAAAAAGTTATTAAAAGAATAACTAAATAAGATATTTCACTCAAAAAGCCTAGTTTAATGTTGAATCTAACTTTCGCGTCATTTCTATAACCCCGCAGTTTTGGTAGAAATCTTCTAATATGATTTTTATATTCGGTAAACACATTTCCATACTTTTCTTGTAAAAATCTCTCTTCGAATGGTATTATAATTGAATACATAAAGATGTAATTTAAAATAATTATTGGGTATCCAAACCATTCATTTAGTGATATACAAGTACCTATGCCTACAATAATGTTGCCTAAATAAAGCGGATTTCTAATATACGCAAAAGGACCAGAAGTACAAAGAAAATCAGCTTCTACTTTGGTAACAGTATGTCTGCCCAAAAGATAACCAGCTGAATATGTTCTTAATGCCATTCCTGATAGCATAACTGTTAAACCTACTATAATGAATAGCAAAGAAGTTGTTCCATGTAAACATAACTTCAAACCTGTAGGTATTGCGTAGGCGGTGATAGTAAAAAACTTACGATTTTTGAACACAAATGCTGCAATTTTATTATCCATACCAAATGCTCCATTTTCAAAATGTCGTCTAACTGAAAACATGTGGTTTTTGTCAGCTTGATTCCCACTAACTCAATTTCTATGCAACATCTTAGTTAATTATATCATTATTCTGGTAGTATATGGTTTCCGTATATATAAAATTTGGTTCTATATAACCTCATAACATTCCTTCCGAACAAATATATAACTTTCTGTCAAAAAACAAAAGATTTCTTATTCATCATCACCGATTATCCGTCTAATTCTTTTATTCAAATCACATCCAACATACACACCTCACTATACACTCCATATCCTGCGCTGTTTCTTGTTCTTGCCCTGAATGTCTCGATGCAGTCGGGAATGCGAATGTATTGCCTTCATCGAGGGGATCGAGTTCGAAGAACAGCTCATCGGTTGTAGCAAAGACATCTCATTCTGCGGGCTTTCAATCGGCTGGCTCGGACAAGGTCTTAAAGCTTTGCACCCAGAACTCAATCTCTTTGCGGTGATCTTTGCCGCCAGAGACCAGTTCGTACCAATCGGCATGCAATTTCCGATATTCTTTGTGGTCCATGTCAACTCCCATAACGGCGAGTGCATCAGCCTCGGTCTCGCACCGCCGGATCAAGGGACCGTCGGCTGTAGGTACATGTTGGACAGCTTAGATGACGTCAAACCTGATGTTATAGTTGTCCCAAAGGTTGTTCACAAAGTGCTTCTCTGCTTCCTTATGGAGCGACCGTCTAACCTTCTTGTCCTTCGAAACATCGACAAAAATGTAGCACACAAAGTCAAACTCGGTCGCATAAACCAGACTCTGACCAATCCCCTCTCTGACGGACTGACCGCTCTCCCCTTTTTTGACCTCAATGGCGATCCTGAGGTTGTCGATTTGAACTATGAAGTCAGGTCGGTGCTGCACACCGAGGAAGAGAAAATTGTTAATCGTGGTGTGTTTGTCGCTCTCCCAAAGCAACGATTCTTTTGCCTTTCGCTCAATCGTTTTCTCGGTTTGGCTCGGCGCGAGCAAGCGATGAATCTCCTTCAATTTGATGATAAAGGGCTGGTGCATATATTGTTTGATCCAACTTTCCGGGCGATTCTTGTAGTCGATTGTACTGTATATGACATCGCTCTTGAGCAACTCCATTATTTGGTCGACTATCTGAACTCGCCGCACCGATTTCTTACGGAAAAGCATCGTCTCAGCCATTTCTTTCCTTTAATTCAAAGTCCGTATAACTATTGTTTATATGGTTTCCGTATAAACAAAACTTGGTTCTATATAACCTCATAATATCCCCTCTGTAAAATATATAACTTTCAGTCAAAAAACAAAAGATTTCTCATTCGTCATCACTGATTATCCGTTTAATTCTTTATTCAAATCACATCCAACATACACACCTCACTATACCCTCCATATCCTGTGCTGTTTGGTGCTCGGAGATGGAAGGCGTGTTAACCTGTGACGTATATTGATGTATTAACTGAATTTGCTATCCTCGAATTCTTCAAAAATCTATTATTCTTCCCACTCCACCTTCGATATATTTATCAGGATATAAAGACCCTATCTCTGCCTTATGTTGTGTGCAATGAGTAGGGCAAATCAGTTCCAAGTCTTTAAACAAATCATATTCTCTAAATCCGTGCAAACCACCAATAATCGCATAAGCCTTCCCAAATTGTGAACCTGCGTCAAGAATATGTGCCATCTTTGGATGCGAGCATCCTAAAATAAAAACTATACCCTTGTCTATTTTAACTGCCATCGATTGTTCTATGTGGTCGAGTTCTCCGGTAGAGAAAACATCTTCATGGATTTTCAAGTATCCACTTACAGAGATTACTTCCTTTGCACCACAAATCCCTCTGAATGAAACAGGAACATAAACTTTTTACATCGCTATTCACTTCAAGAAAGGCAGAGAGACCACCTGTATGATCAAAATGGGCATGGGAAATAAAGACTTCTTTAATAGATAAGGGATCAATGTTTAATTTACTCATATTGGAAAGCAAAATATCTCCATCTGTTCCCGTATCAAATAATATCTTTGGACAGTTCTCCACCTCTACTAAACAAGAAAATCCCCAATTAGACTGTAACCCAGGTTTGAAGACGGTATTATCGTAAATAATAGTTAATTTCATTTATCGATACCTCTTACTTTCTATCTATGTTTCCAGAGTAATAAAAGGCATGTTGTTTCATTTTAATCCATTTACCTTCATCTATCCCAATTAAATTTCCACACTGACATTTAACTTCATTTTGCTTACAAAGAGAATAATCCTCAATTAGGCGATCTTTCCAACAATGTAACAGCTTCCCTTTTCCTATTTTTCTATACTTGAATATTTTTCTTCTACAT
Organism: bacterium; assembly: GCA_030613005.1. Taxonomy (GTDB): domain Bacteria; phylum UBP14; class UBA6098; order B30-G16; family B30-G16; genus JAUWMV01. The sequence continues at coordinate 3,456 of JAUWMV010000035.1, forward strand.
TGAGCACATTTTACTATGATCATTACCTCACCTATTTCCCTACTTTTTTCTGAAATTTAAAATGTACCCCATGTTATAATTATTGTCATGTAAAAGCTTTTTATAAAATTTTCTCTGTAAATAAAAATGCAGGCTGTTTATCTCCCTTATAACATCATCTAATTCCATATCTGAAAAATTTCCTGAAGGTTCATCAGATTTGCAATGTTTCGGATAAACCGAAAGAAAGCCATCTCTCTTTAAAATCCTGTAGATCTCTTCATATATCCTTTTTCTTCCCAAGGCTTCCATATAATGCAGAATATCATAAAGCAAAACTGTATCAATAAATTCACTCTCAATATTAATTTTCGATTCTTCTAATATAGTATGTATCGGTATTATATTTTTTAGACCTTTTGCCTTCGCCATTTCCATCAAGTTATTCATAGATTCTATATCTTTGTCTATTGCATATACTTTACCTTCCTTTCCCACCACTTTTGCAGCTGTAATTGTATAATGCCCAGCACCACAACCAAAATCCAAGACAACATCACCTTTTTTAATACCAATATCTTCAAGGAAGACTTCACCTTCTCCTTTTAACCATTCTTTAACATCGATTTCCATAATCTTCTAACCTTCAGTATATTATAATTTCGTATAACATGTCCAGCATATAGGTCGCTTGCGCCAGAAAGGAGTGATGTCCCGAAGGGCAAGGATCGTAGCCTGTGAAGTATTCGTTACGTTATGCGATGTTGAACCCCTTTTCTTAATATTATATCGAAATATGACATTATCTTTTATCGTTCCCAATGCATTCCAATATAATCAAAAGCCGCTTCTACATCTAACGGTCTTGTCGTATTTCCAGCTCTAATGTAAAACTCTTTGCCTGTTTTTTCTTTTAGAAAAACAGGATTTGGACTATTTTCTATATGAATTATACAAACAGGTTTTCCATCTTTTTCTTCAAATTTTACATGAATATATAAACAAAATTCAGTACCCAAATAGTCTGTAATCACCTGAGTTAAGGTTTGTTCAAATCCATCTTTATCACTGCGTTTTAATGTCTTTATATCATCTTCTATCCCGTAAATTGATCCATCATTCAATACTCCAATAAGTAATACGCCACCTTCTGTATTCAAAAATCCCGCAATTGTCTTAGCAATAACTTTTTGCAATGTGGGATTGAATTTATTTTGACGAATATCCCATCTCAAAGTAGATTTGTACTCCAATGTAACGTTTTCTCCCTGTACCAAGTAATCATCTAATGTTTCTGGCTTTTTTTCTGGAATTTCAGTTAAAAGTTTAGCCATAAACTCGTTAATAGCGTCAGAAATTAGCTCACGACGTTTTGCAAGAAATTCTTCGAAATGATCTAATTCCCAAAGCCATGGATTAGTTGGAATAAATTGTCTTTCTAATGCACCTGGATATTTACGTTGAACTTCTTTCAAATATTTTGATGGAGGATTATTAGAAATTTGGATGTTGGCAATTCTTGTAAGGAAGGCTCGATTTGCAATTTCATTGACAATTTTCTTATGAATAGAATTTTCGGGTGAATATTTACCAGAAGAATAGAGTAGTGAAGTCGGAAAAATATGGTGACTATTGAGTTTATATGATGATCCAAATGCATGAACGAGTGGGCCTCCATTGAACCAGTCAATAGCTCCTTTAGCTTTAGCGAGAATATAAGTCATGCGATAAAGAGGGTCTTGAATCCAGCGACCTTCAAGATCACTAGGATTTACTTCGATTCTACCGCGTTGATCAATAATAGCATTCATCAAGTCTTTACAAGGACTGGTACTCCAAAGCATAATAGATATATCGTGATCTAACCTTTGATCAGTCTGGCTCGTATACCGTGCCCAGATATGAGCAGCGTAAATCCAATGAATAAATCGTCTCATATCATGTAGATCCCTAAACTGCATTCTATTCTTAGCTAAATAAACGACAACTGGAACTAAAACATTGTTAGAATTAAGGTCTTCTGTCGAATGAATATATGCATGGGTTGGGAGAATGTTAACAAGGTAATCTAATATCTTCGTTAACAAACTCCATCCTTTCTCCAGTTCAGCTCGAGATGCTTTATGGATTATTTCAAATTTAGCACGTCCTTTCACTATGCCAGTTAGACAGCGAACCATAAATCTTAATTCAAAATAGAAATTATATTTGGCAAGATCCTCAATCTTTCTTTTCATGATTCGTCGAGCTTCTGGCCATTTACCACAGATGTGCGCGAGTGCAAGATCTGCATCCGTCAATTTAGTCCCAAGGCTATTAACTCGGTCAAATACATCAATTGCCTCATCGATATTGGCAGAAACAGGCACAAGCTGGATAGGATATTCTCTCTCGGATATATTCCTAAGTCTAGTAAGATTTTCATTGAGACAGTTGGCTAATTCAAACTGCTCTTCCGGATTTTGGGCTTTTTCCTCAGCGATCTTGAACACATCAATTCTTTTATTGCTATCGAAACAATCCGTCACTGCTACCCAGTTTGGGTTGTTCCGCATACGGGTTATTTGATAATATTGGAATTCACCATCACCATTCTCTAAGTTAAAGTATAAATTCCTTGGATCATTCTTAATTTCATGTTCTTGATAAAAAGGTGGTATGTCGTTTTTCATAAAAAGATACAATGTTGTTAAACGTTGTTGACCATCCAAAATAACTTTAGTAGTTCCAATCTTATCCTGTGGAAGCTTTACATTCTTTATTTCGGGAGGGTTATTTGTTTTCCAAAATAGAAGACTCCCAGTCGGGTATCCTTTGAAAAGAGACACCATAAGCTGCTTTGCTTGCTCTTTCTCCCATATATACTCTCTTTGGAACTCTGGTAGGACCAGATCCAGATTTTTTATATCATCTAAAAGTTCACGGATTTTCACTTATCTATCCTCCTAACGGAAATTGGTATTGTGTTAGTGAATTTGGAGTATAATTTCTCCAAAAGTTCCCAGCATATGCGACATTGTGCTCAAAGTGCAGTGTCCCTAAGAGCAATACGTGTTTACCCGCAACGTGTATACTATGTTATATAGAGTAGGTTCATTTAAAATCACTCATAGTTATTACTCTTCCTACACCAATGTTGATATAATTCCCACGGTATTCCTTTTCAAATAATTGTCTTGAGAGATCTCCTGAACAATGGCATGGACCAACATAGCGTACACCCAATTTTCTGAGACTGGAAATTATCTTTTCTATATTGCCTTTTCTTTGACCATATAAATGGAAACCACCCATTGCTAAAAGCACATTATCCTTAACCAAACCTTTTGACTTACTAACTACTTTCACGATACCGGGATGTGCGCATCCAGTTATTACTATCAATCCTTTTCCCGTTTGAACAACCAAAGATTGTTCTTTTATCCATGTTCCAAATTCACCAGTAGAGTAAACACTATCGCAAATCTTCAAAGGTTCATGAACCTCGACAACCTTTGCACCATATTCGATCACATTACTTTTAAAGCTCATCGTAAATGATTCGGGTAGATAAACAACAACCTTAGGATTCTTTTCAAGAACGCTGTGCAATCCTCCAACATGATCACTGTGAATGTGAGAAAGCACAACTAAATCTATTTCTTTCGGATTAATGCCTAACTTTCCCATGTTTGCTAACAATATTGAACCATCTCCACCTGTATCGAAAAGAATAGTCTTTTCAGTTCCCCTTATAAGACAGGAGAAACCCCATGCAGTCGTTAGTCTTTTATCATAGGAATTATTGTTATATGTAACAACGATGCTTAGACCTCTATCAGTGGTTGTAACGTTGTTTTCTTTGCTCTGCATAATTTGTCCTTTTTTACTCTCTTCATGTCCAAACAAAATGGTTACACATAATATTGTGCCAATGGCTACTACTGCTACAATAGCCATAAGCAATATTTTCTTCATTTCCATCATCACCTTATTTATTTGACTAAACTACTTCATTTAATATACAAATACAACCATCGTTTTAATAATGGTTCTTAATATTATTCGCTTTTAATTTTTTTTCTACATACCTTGAATTCATAATTCTCAAAACCCCCATATAGTCCATCTTAAATTCCAACAAATCTCCAACTTTGAAATTTTCTTCATTATCACCAAGGTCAACAACAATCATATCAGAACTGATTCCTACAAACTTTATATTTGGTTTTACTGATTCTATATGCTTTTCTTCAACATCCAGTAACCCAAGGTCTATAATTGCTCTGCAAGTTGTTTCTCCTATTTTACTCTTATCAAAGTCGAAAGTTTTTCCTTCAAGATTATGCCCTAATTGATCCATAGGAACAACCAGTTTCTCCGTCAATTCAATAATCTCTGCGTATAATCTAAAAACATCGTTATGCATGTTTTTAAAGGTAGAATTGTGATATACATCTGTTCCTAAAAAAAGCGTTTCGCCAACTCTAAAATGGTTAATTCCTTTGGGTAATAAGTTTTGATAAATCAAAGGGATAGTTACAGAAGAACCACCTGAAACAAAAGGTATAACTTTGCCAAATTTTGCTTCAATTAATTGCTCATATAAACTTAATTGAATTAATTTATCGTGATTTGGTAAGACACCGTACATGCATGTTAAATTAGTTCCAATGCCCACAACTTCAATATTAGATAAATTAAATACATTAGAATAAAAATCGATAAAATCTTCACGCAAAACCCCTTCTCTTAATTCTCCCATTTCAATCATTATTATTATTTTATGGGTTTTGTTTTGACGTTTTGCTTCTTGTGAAAGTATCTTTATTGTATCAAATTCAGTGTTAATACTTATATCAGCATATTCGATTATGCTTTTTATTGAGCGTTTCGGTGGTGGTTTGATATAAATAGTCTCAATCTTTGGATTCAAGGATTTTATGTTTTTTAAATTTTTGATCCTTGAATCACATATTTCCTTAATCCCCAGTTTAATTAATTCCGATAAGTATAATTTGTTGCCACATAAGAGCTTTGAAACAATAGCCCATTTAATCCCATTTTTACTAAATAATTCATCAAGATATTGATAATTCTCTTTTAGCTTTTGAGTATCTAATGTAATAAAAGCCATTTCACTTATCCTTTACGTTTATAGCGCATTTCTAAATATTTACTTTTAAATCCATACTTTTCATAAAGGAATTTTGCAGGATTATCAGGTTCAACATGTAATGCTATATCTCCCTCACATAATTCAATCGTTTTTTTTACTAAATCTTTTCCAATACCTTTTCTTCGAAAATCTTTATGCGTAGCTATGTAAACTAAAATATTTTCAGGGATATAATCTTTCATGCCTGTTTTATTAATTACAACTACCCCAACTAATTCATTATTAATTTTAGTTGTAAGAATAAAGCCTCCAAATGAAGAATATTCTTTAAGGGCATAATTTACTGCATTAAGAATATACTCCATTGGGTCCCCAAAACCTTCAAGATGATTAAACAAAAATTTGACGATATTATTTTTTTCTTCTTTAGAAGGCTTTTTTTTGTTCATAAATACATTGAATTCTCTTTTCATTATAAATTCCTTTTCTTTTTAAAGATTAATAATGTTTCCAGCATGAAAAAAGTTTCATGTAGCCAAAATTGAGTCATAGACTACAAAGCAGTTTTTACCAAGAGTAAAAATAGCAAAAAGTATATACAAAGAACAAGAGTTTTCTTTTATCTCTTCGAATATATTATGTATTCAACAATCAATAGAAACAGTGGGAATGAGATACTCAGAAGAAGTTGAGTATCCAATCCTATTACTCTAAATCCTGCAATGGCGTTCAGTGATTTAAAAATTAGAAAAATTATTAATCCAAAAGTAATACTTTGAAGGATTCCAAAGATCCAAAACACTGTTTTTTCTTTTTCATTCGACAATTTCTTATTCATAATTAAATCCCTATATCTTTATGATTTTTTTCAACTATAAATTTATCCCGTCAGGCTCGATTTCACCAAACAGTTTCACTTGTTTGCGAAGTTCCGACATGCCGTAAACAGAAGGGGGAATCATGTAATTTTTTTTAATCGAGGTTAAGGTAATTTTTCCCTCCCAATCACAAAAAATCTCTTTACATTTCATTGCAAAGTAACATTTTTATCAGAGGATGCAAACTTATAAGGAATAATATTATACAACCCAAATTCACAAAAAAATGGAGGAAATATGAAGAACAAAATATTTGTCCTATATTTCACTCTCGTTCTTGTTACCATTGCATACTCACAAACGCTTAGTCCTCGTGTGATTGATAATGGCGGTGGTATATCTTCAGGAACGAATAAAGTTTTACTTGCCTCGATAGGGCAATCGGTTGCGGGTATAAGGGATGATGGTGTAATCTTACAGGCAGGATATATAACTGTGGATACTCTGGGTACTGGTGCTATCTTTGAGCCAAATTATAAAACTAAAACTAAACCCATTATTTCAAGTTTCTACCCAAATCCGTTCAATAGCACAACGACAATTAGTATTGAATTACCAAAACCCCAACAAATTTTTGTAAGAATATTGGATGTAACTGGAAAGTTAATTTTTAAATGGAGTTCAGAGCTAAGTGCAGGAATATATCGAATCCGTTTTTCAGCAGATGAAAAGCTTGCTTCAGGAACTTATATGTATTCAGTAAATACTAATGACACTCGAAAATCCGGTAAAATAACCTATGTAAAATAAGAGGAGATTTATTATGCAAAAGTTTTTTATTGTTTCTCTCATTATCCTAATCACATCAGCATTATTTGCGGAAGTTCCACAAGTCATTTCATTTCAGGGGTGTCTCAATGATACTTTAGGCAACCCAATCGAAGATAACACATATGATTTGACTTTCCGCTTATATACAACTTCAACCGGTGGTTCTTCAATATGGAATGAGGAACAAGAAGTGGTCACATCAAACGGTCTTTTCTCTGTAATGCTCGGTTCTGCTTCTACACTTGACATAACTGATTTCTATGACCCACTCTATCTTTCCGTGCAAGTGGAACATGACCCGGAGCTTTCACCTCGCTATGAGCTTGGTTCAAGCCCTTATGCTTTCTATGCAATTCAAGCAGATACAGCAAATATTGCTATAACGGCAGGATATTCAATGTTTGCAAATGTCGCAACCTATTCCGATAGTGCCGAAGCTGCTGCATTTGCACATTCTATGAATTGGGGAGATATTGACGGCATGCCCTCTGGTTTCTCGGATGGTGTTGATGATGAAGGAGAAGAAATTCATTATGTTGCAGGTGAGGGAATTGAGATTGATGATACCGTGATTTCAGTTGTTGATGGTGGAATTAATTGGCAACATCTCTCCAGTGTTGTGCAAGATTCGATTCAAGCTGAAGGTGAAATTGGACTCGACCAAGTTTATCATACAACCGCATTTACAGGAACAGGTGAACCAGGTAACTTACTCGACCTTGCCGACGGTGCAGTTACAACATTCAAACTTGCTTCAGGTATTCATATTACAACATTTGTCAATAATGCAGGTTACTTAACAGAACATGGCCTTTCCGCAGGTGAGGGAATTGAGATTGATGATACTTTGATTTCCGTTGTTGACGGTGGAATTAACTGGCAACATCTATCCAGTTTTGTGCAAGATTCGATTCAAGCTGAAGGTGAAACTGGACTCGACCAAGTTTATCACACAACCGCATTTACAGGAACAGGTGTATCTGGTAACTTACTCGACCTTGCCGATGGTGCAGTTACAAGATTCAAACTTGCTTCAGGTATTCCTATTACAACATTTGTCAATAATGCAGGTTACTTAACAGAACATGACCTTTCTGCAGGAGACGGACTCGATTTTGATGGTTCGGAATTTTCAATAGATGTATCGGATATTGTTGGGGATGGTCTTGCTGAGGATGGTTCCAATAATCTTTGCTTGAGTAATACTGGTGTCGATTCTGGTTCATATACTAATGCAAACATTACTATCGATACGCAAGGCAGAATAACCGAAGCATCCAACGGTGAAATAGAAAAATTTCCTACGACAGCTATTGTAATGTCGAGAACTTATCCCAATACCACTCTTGAATCCGATAGCTTTTCTGTGGTTCTCGACACTACCTCGATGGTTATGGATTCAACATGGACATGTGCAACAGTATCTGCGGGATGGAATGGGCGGTATTGCCACACTTCTGTTGTGTTTGACGATAAGATTTGGGTAATAGGTGGCAGAAGCACCGGTGCTGGTCAAGATGTTTGGAATTCAACAAATGGTATTAATTGGATACATTTGACAGACGCATCATGGAGTTGGCGTTATAATCACTCTACCATTGTATACGCCGGTAAAATATGGATCATCGGAGGTACTAATGGCACAAGTGATTTTAGGGAAGTGTTATATTCTACTGATGGTATTACTTGGACATTAGTGACATCATCACCTGAATGGCATGGGCGTAATGGACACAAATCAGTTGTATATGATGGTAAAATGTGGATTATTGGAGGATATCCTAACAGGGATGATGTCTGGTATTCAGATGATGGTGTAAGCTGGACTCGTGCAGTGGAGCATGCGTCGTGGAATGGGCGAAGAAATCATACTTCAATTGTATACGATGGAAAAATGTGGGTAATAGGTGGTTGGGATGGGAGCACTTACTATGATGATGTTTGGTATTCAACTAATGGTAGTAGTTGGACTCGCGCAACAGAACATGCTCCCTGGGTAACTCGCTATAAACATACATCATTTGTTTATGATGACAAAATGTGGGTAGTCGGTGGCAAAACTAGCACAGGATACAAACACGATGTATGGTTTTCAAGTAACGGTGTTGATTGGACAAAATTGACATCGATGGCAGAATGGAGCGGAAGACGAGGTCATACTTCCGTTGTCTTTGATGGGAAAATGTGGGTTCTTGGTGGTGAGGAAAGTGGTGGAACAAGAAAACATGACGTCTGGTATTCGGAATTTGCACCAATTTATGAGCCTGTGACTTGTTGTGGGTTTTATTTGTATGAGAAAGAATGATACTCGATATAAAATAGCACAATGACTTTGCAATGCAGCGATATCGATGTTTGAAATAGCCGAGGGAACAAGTGAAATACTGGTTTCAGTATGAGAAACACCCTCGGAGTTAAAGGTATACTCTAAGTAGTATCATACTCACTCCTGTTTCGTCAATCGATACTTTTCGATGCTATAGGAGTGGCAACGCTACAATCGATCTCAAAATCCAATTTACGACTACATTCTCCACATGTGTGTCAACAGTATTTGACATCGAGCATCGCTTATTTATGTAACTCTTGTAATATCTCATTTGCTGTTGTCACAAAGGCGAATCCGAAAGCAAGATTGAGCAAACTTGCTAAATGCATTTCCTCAGTAACACTTCCTGTGCCATCAGCAAGGAAGAACACTCTGTAGTCTCTGAAATAAGCATCTCGAGTGGTAGATTCGCAACATAAGTTGGTCATAATGCCAGAGATTACAAGGTCTTCTATCTTTAGGCATCGTAGAACTGTTTCCAAATCCGTATTGTAGAATGCTGAATAGCGATGTTTGAAAATCACCTTCTCGTTTGGGAGCGGTGCTATATCGTCGTGTACCTTGCTTTCCGGACTTCCTTCAACACACATCCCTTCCCACCACCATTCCATAATACCAGCATCTATGCGATCGGGATGATGGACATGACATACGTAAATTACTGGACGATCGGCTTCTCGAAATGTTTGAATAAGCTGTTTCAGAGTTGGAAGAATAGCTAATCCACCGCAGGTGAAAGTTGGGGAAGCGGGATCCAAGAAGAACTTTTGCATATCGATAACGAGAAGAGCTGATTTCTCCTTATTAAGTTGCATCCGATGTTGGTTGAAAGGCTCGATTTTCCTGAGCCAATACTGTGCTTTTTCTTCAAGGGAATCTTGAGTCACATACGGCTCCATATAAAACCTCCTTATGTTTATGTACTTTCGGACAACATTTCGTGTATTTGCGAATAACTTTCGTTAATACACCTTGCTGCGAAATAACAGATCTGCTATTCAACCTTCTTTCTTTTTCATAATTATGACCCGCAAACTGGTGGTTTTTTACATTCAAATATATCAAAGAAATGATATTTGTCGAATAAAAAAAACTTCAAACATACTATACCGGTCAGTTCCTTCCTAAGCATCAGCTTAGAGGATACCAACCAAATGTTATTTAAGTATTAGAGCTTATCTTCCGGGTTCGGAATGAGACCGGGTGTGGATTCGACAATAACTTCAGAGGAAAAAATTTAAGCTGTTTTAAGCTTTGTGATATAATATATAAATGAAAGAATAAATCCGGTCAACAGCACAAAAAGCCCAATATGAATGCTATAAATATAATCGAGGGATAGTGCGAGAATCATTATTGTAATGGAAAGGATTCCGCCAATCGCTGAGAAAATCATGCCAACTGTTCGCTGCCAAGGAATTTTGATGGATGCGATAAATAAAATAATAGCTGAAAATAATAAAAAGTAAGCTAAAATAGTAATAAGCCAGAATAATATATCTGGGTTGTGTTCAAATGTTGGTAACTCATATAAATGTGTAGATAACCCAAAATACCCAACAACTTCTTTTTTACCGAAGCTAAATATTACCCCTTTATAACATGGGAGAACAAAACCCATAATAATCAGCAGCTTTGCTATTTTATGAAGTATTTTCATTGAGTTACAGCATCCCCGATGCATTATTAATCTATCAGACTTCTTTATCCAATGACATTTTAATATTCACTATATTCTAATGGATATCTAAAATATGTCAAGCATTAATAAAAAAAAACTCTCGACCTGCTGTTTCCTCTAATTCAATTCAAGCAATAATTATAAATCTAAGGTAATAATTACCGGATTATGGTCGCTAAATCTCCTCACCTTATCGTTATCAATAACTTCACAACACAGCAGTTTTTTTGAGAGGGATTCGCTAATGAAGAAATAATCATTTTGCCATTTAATTGGACTATTGTGGAATCTAAGTGTCTGAATAAAATCTGTAAAAAATAGTTCAAAACAATTAATTAATTTGAAATCTTTAAGTCTATCAAAGAATATCTTATGTGCTTCACCACCCGATTGTCGATCAAATTGAATGCTTGCATTTAAATCACCACCGAGCACAATGTTTCTTTTCCCATTTATATGACCATTAATAATACCTGTTAAATCTGAAAGAATTCTATGAAGATTTGTAATTGAATAAGAAGGTCCATTACCAATTTTCTCTAAAAGACTATATAAGGATATAAACGTAAGTTTCTTCTTAGAACATTCTGTATTTGCTATTACACACGAACCCTTAAAACGAGTAGAAATTAATTCTTCTGATAATTTGTATTTATCACTGTACATACCCGAACCCCAAGGACGAGTTCCACCAATCTCATGCCAAATAAAATTGGTTTCTTTTATAACATTTTCTGGTGGTTTGGCTTCTTGAAATAAAAAAATATCTACATCAAGATCATTCAAAAAATACTTCCAGGCTTCATCGTTCGTTTTTTTATGACTCCAATAAGCCATATTCCATGTTGCAATTCTTATTTCCATGTCAATCATATTCTACTTTTTCATGTTTCAAATTTATTGAGTTTAATGTTTTGTTGATATGAATTGTACCTTCTATCGTTTTAGTTTAAACATCTCTCAATGTATTTGGATTGATAAAACCATCTCAATATAAGAATGGACTTTAGAAGCTACTATCTTTTTATATTTGTTAGACTTTTATGATAGGAAATAAAATCCACTCTCGACCTACTTTCCCGTGCAGTAACACATGAAGTATTAGCAGCGCTCTAGAGCTTAGCTTCCGGGTTCGGAATGAGACCGTGTGTGGACTCGACAATAACTACAGAGGACAGATTCAAACTGTTTTAAGCTTTGTGATATAATATATAAATGAAAGAATAAATCCGGACAACAGCACAAAAAGCCCAATATGAATGCTATAAGTATAATCAATGGATGGTGCGAGAATCATTATTATGATAGAAAGGATTCCACCGATCACTGAGAAAATCATGCCAACTGTTCGCTGCCAAGGAATTTTGATGGATGCGATAAATATTATAACTGCCGACAATGCCAAAACGTAGGCAGATACTAAATAGACCCAATAAATCGCACTTTGATCCGTTCGAAAAAAAAGGAATGGACAAATCCCTGAAAAATACGCTTCTGCATTTCCAAACCATCCACCTTTAAACCATGGAAAAATGAAACCCATAATAATCAGCAGCTTTGCTATTTTATGAAGTATTTTCATTGAGTTACAGCATCCCCGATGCATTATTAATCTATCAGACTTCTTTATCCAATGACATTTTAATATTATCATAATATTCTAATGGATATCTAAAAAATGTCAAGCATAAAAAAACCCACTCTCGACCTACTTTCCCGGAGTAGTCACCCATGAAGTGTTAGCTCACTATATTTCCCCTTCAATCCAGCAATATGGAATCCCGTATTGCGTGACTCTACAAGCCCTATGGTGCACTTTGTATATAATTACTGTATTAAGTCTACTTTGGAGGTAAAGGTGCCTTGGAAATTTTTAGTCTTAATTGACATCTTAAGCATCGTTCTGACTCTTCCATAGCTTCTTTTTCATCGAGAACATATTCTACTTGGGGAAAATCATGTAGTCTCTTCTCTATAGAAAGAGTATTCATTTCAATCCTTTCTCTATAAGCAAATCCTTCTTCCCTTCCTAAACAAAGATTTTCTTCCTCTTCTGGTATAAATACTTGGTCAATTTTGCCTTTTCCACCCAAATATTTATCTATAGCAATCGCAGCTTTTCTACCAGCCTGAATCGCTTCGATTACAGAAGCAGGACCACTTACCATGTCCCCTCCTGCAAACACACCTTTCCTTGAGCAACAGAGAGTTTCACTATCTACTTGGAGATACCCTTTTTTATCTGTTAGAAGATCAAATTTTTCAGGTATTATAGATCTCTGACCTATAGCCATTATTAATCTATCAACTTCAACCGAAAATTCACTGCCGGAAATTGCGATAGGTCGCCTTCTACCACTTGCGTCTGGCTCGCCCAGCTTCATTCGTATGCATTCTACTTTTAATTTATCACCTTCAGTTAAAACTCTTTGAGGTGTTACAAGAAAACTAATCTTTATACCTTCGTTCAATGCTTCTTCTACTTCTTCTGAAGATGCAGGCATTTCCTTTTGAGTTCGTCGATACAGTATAGAAACTTTTTCTGCACCTATTCTTAACGCACTCCTTGCTGCATCTATAGCCACATTACCTCCACCAACAACAACCACTTCCCCAGTAATGTCCGCCTTTTTCCCAAAATTTATATCCCTTAACATGTTTATTCCATCTAATACATATAGCTCATCTTCTCCAGGAATTCCCATCTTTATACCCTCAGTTGCACCTAAGGCTACAAATATTGCATTGAAATCCAGATTAAACAGTTTATCAAGTGATTCTATTTTTGTATCGGTTTTTATTTTCACACCAATATTCTCTATATATTTAATTTCTTTATTTAAAACATCTCTCGGTAGTCGATATTTGGGAATACCAATTCTCATCATTCCACCTGGTTCAGATAGGGATTCAAAAACAGTCACCGAATGCCCTAATTTTCTCAGAAACCATGCGGCAGTTAATCCAGCGGGACCCGAACCAACAATTGCAATCTTCTTACTTGTATCTTGTGCAATTTTGATTTTAGACCACCACCTACCTGAATCTCGCTCAGCCACAAACCGTTTTAACGCTCTAATGGCTATCGGCTCATTCAGTTCACTTCTACGACATGCTTCTTCACATGGATGGTCACATACACACCCCAATATATGCGGAAACGGAACTTTTTCCCTTATGACTTCCAGAGCATCTTGAAACCTGCCTTCAGCAATAAGTCTTACATATCGTGAAACATCTATTCCTGCTGGACAAGTATTTGAGCATGGGAGAAGTACTTTTTCACGGTCTTTTTCTTCAAATTTTTCCTTATCAGTCAATGCTCCTGAAGGACATACCTCCACACAAGCCAAACAGAATTTACACCCCGAATCTTTCATAGGTAAATCACGACTAGTACTCACAATAGTATTTATGCCACGATTAATAAGCCCAATTACTCCTGTTTCCCTTATTTCTTGACACATTCTCACACAGTGTCCACATAAGATGCATTTATTAAAATCTCTGATAAATAAAGGTTCATCAGAAATCACAGGAATATTTCTCGGATGTCGAATGTATTCTGGGAGTATTTCTTTTACTCCTATCCATTCAACAACTTTCTTCAGATGAGATGATTCATCTAACTCTGGATGCTCACTTAAAAGGAGCCAAATAATGTTTTTCCTAAGTTCTTGAATTCTCGGAGTATTGGTATGGACAACTATCCCTTCATTAACTTCAGTGGTACAAGCGGTAGGAAATCCTTTCATACCTTCAATCTCTACAATACATAATCGACATGCACCGAAAGGAGATAAATCTGGATGATAACATAAATTAGGTATATAAATACCAACCTGAAGGGCTGCCTCCAATACTGTTTTCCCTTTTTCTACTTCTATTTCTTTGCAGTCAATATTTAGTTTAATCATTTTATTGCCATAAAATCACATGCATTTATACAGGATTTACACTTTATGCATTTTTCTTTATCGATTTTTGGGTACTCTTTTTTCTTCCACGAGATAGCATCAACTGGACATGCTTCATAGCACTTTCCACATTTAACACATTTTTCTTCAATAACCTCGAATTCTATAAGTTCCACACATACATGAGCAGGACAATTTAAATCTCTTATATGAGTTAGATATTCATCTTGGAAATATTTTAGGGTTGTCAATACTGGATTAGGCGCAGTATTCCCTAATCCACAAAGCGCAGTATGTTTTATAGTAGTGCTCATCTCTTTTAGAAAAGAGATATGATCTTCTTTACCTTTTCCTTCAGTAATTTTCTCAAGAACCTCTAACATCCTTTTCAATCCTACTCTGCAAGGTATACATTTTCCACATGATTCTTCTACCGTGAAACTTAAGAAATATCGTGCTATATCAACCATACAAGTTTTTTCATCCATTACAACCATACCACCAGAACCCATGATTGCGCCTGTTTTCGATATAGATTCATAGTCTATAGGAATATCTAAAAGAGTTTCAGGAAGGCATCCACCTGAAGGACCGCCTATCTGCACGCCTTTTAACCCAATCTTTTTCTTAACCATACCACCTCCGGGACCGAATATGAGCTCTCGAATCGTGGTTCCCATTGGAACCTCTACCAGACCTGTATTTTTTACCTTTCCTGCAAGTGCAAAAACTTTCGTACCTTTACTCTCATCTGTCCCGATAGAGGAAAACCACTCCGCTCCTTTTATAATAATATGTCTAATATTAGCAAAAGTCTCCACGTTATTGATTAGTGTCGGTTTACCCCATAAGCCTTCCTGTGCAGGAAATGGAGGACGAGCTCTTGGCATTCCTCTGCGACCTTCAATCGATGCAAGAAGAGCAGTCTCTTCACCGCATACAAATGCACCAGCTCCCCGCTTTATAGTAATATCGAATGAAAATTCACTACCTAAAATATTGTCTCCTAAAAATCTTTTTTCTCTGGCTTGGGAAATCGATATCTCTAATCTCTTTATCGCCAATGGATATTCTGCACGACAATAAATAAATCCTTCAGTCGCACCAATAGCATAACCTGCGATTATCATCCCCTCAATTACAGATTGTGGATCACCTTCTAATACACTTCGATCCATAAATGCACCTGGGTCGCCTTCATCGGCATTGCATACGACATATTTCATGTTACTCTTTGCATTTTTGCAGAATTTCCACTTTAATCCAGTACTAAATCCAGCTCCACCTCTACCTCTGAGACCAGATTTCTCAATTTCATCTATTACTTTTTCTGGAACCATAGAAAGAACACTTTGTAATGCATTGTATCCACCATGAGTTATGTAATCATCGATATCTTCAGGATCGATCTCCCCACAATTTGAAAGAACTATTCGTATTTGACCAGAAAAGAACTGCTCATAATCTTTACCTGCTCGTAATTCTTCTACTGGCTTTCCTTTAAGGAGATGCTCATCTACAATTTTCGGAACATCTTCAGATTTAATATATTCATATGTAACTCTACCAAGTTCCGGAGTAATAATATCCACCAATGTATCCCTAAATAATCCTCTATCTCCAACCTTTATGATCCTACATTTGTCCATCAATTTTTTCAACTTCAATTCACTCTCAAATATCTTTGCTACTTCTTCAGCACCAGCCGAAATACCACTTGTACCCATGCAGATGAGTATTTTGATTTTCATCTGTTTGCCTCTTTACTGCGATATTCTTTCACCAATGCATCAACTTTTTGAATATCACACATCCCATAAAAATTATTATCGATTACAACAACCGGTGCCATACCACAGCACCCAAGACAGGCAGCTCTTTCTAAAGAAAACATACCTTCCTTTGTAGTTTCGCCTTCACTTATTCCTAATTTATTTGATAAATAATCAAGAATATCTTTTCCACCCATAACATGACAAGCAGTTCCCTGGCAGACTATAATTGTATGTTTACCCCGTGGAGTAAGATAGAACTGAGTATAAAATGTTAATATTCCATAAATTTTTACAGGATAAATTAGTAATTCTTTAGATATCAATTCTATCGATTCTTTAGGAACATATCCATAAATAGCTTGAATCTCCTGCAATAATGGAATTAATGTACCTTTTTTGTTACGATATTGCTGAATTATTTTCCTAGTATCGGAAAGATTAACTTTCATTTATAAACCACGCTATTTAGATATTATTATTTCTCTTGTATTTCCCATCGAAACTATTACAGCTTTGTCAACTTATTCTTTAGTTAATCTCTATTTCAAAACTCTCATCCAATGAATTCCGAATTTTAATAAGCCTTTCTAAGTAACATGAGTATATATTTTTGAAGGTCTATAATTTTTATCCACCAATATATCCTGAATAAAAAGAAGGTCAAATCTTTTTTCAAACATGTGATTTACAAAATCGTATCGAGGTTAAAGACCGAATAGGTTTTCAATGTCGAAGGGCTTAATCATTCCAACTTGGGTTGCTTTCACATCTTGCTTTCGAGCCAGGCCACGGATAGTAACGTCTTTGAGTTCAATTCCTATTTAAAATATATTTAATAAAAGTCGTATATTCAGCTATAAAAAACCACTCTCGACCTACTTTCTTGGGTAGTAACCTACCGAGTATCACATTAAAACCTTTAATTCTGCATCTTCATAACAGGTTAATCTTCAATTTATAACAATATAAAAGCCCTGTTGGGGATTTACAGGGCTTAGTTACTAAGTTATGGATATAATTAAATATTCTAGTTTAGTATCTATTTATCAGTCTCAATAGGAAAAACATTCTTTGCACACCTAAAACCTACACATGGATAACTATATTGCGGTTGTCCACCTATTCTCGCCCTGGAATTTTCCCATTCCTTGCTATATTTATAGCATCCCCCACGATGAACCTTTAGGCTACCACTTTTCGGACCCTTGGGATCCTCTTGATATTCTGCTTTATATAAACCGTACCAATCATATACCCACTCAAAGACATTGCCCATCATATTATAGCAACCATAAATATTCCTACCATTCTTAAACGCATCCACAGGTGCACTCTTAATATAGCCATCAATTTTACCATCTTCCTTCCAGTTACAGCACTTTTCACACCATTCGCTACCCCATGGGTATTTGTTTCTCCCTGCATAGCTAGCAGCATATTCCCATTCCGCTTCTGTGGGAAGTCTTTTCCCTGCCCATTTACAATAAGCCCGAGCACCAAACCAGCTTACACAAGTAACCGGATAGTTCTCATATTCCTTTTTCGGAGTGTATTTACTATTTATTTTTTCTATTTGCTTATTTTTCTCTTCGGCAAACCAATATGTATTGCCTTCCTTTTCATTGCCAACAGCATTTAAGAACTTACAAAATTGCTCGTTAGAAACCTCATATTTATCTAGAAAAAATGAGTTAACATATACCTTGTGAGAAGGTGATGTATCTTTGTGAGTGCTGTCCCCCATCATAAACACTCCACCTCTAATGAATACCATATTCTCTGGAACCTTTGGTATGGGCCAATATTTTCTTATATTTTCATGTACTTCTTTTGAAGATATAATAAGCTCTTTTTTTATATCAAGACCAGTCAATCGGTTAAGAATAATCACAGCACTATCTTGACTCTTGACTTCTAATATTGAGAACTTCAACAAAAATTCATTTATCAGATTCTTTTTTCCTGATTTATCAATTATCTTAGCCCAAAAATACGGAGTATACCAATATCCTCGATTGTCAATGCTAATCTTCCATTCAGTTTTATGGCTCTTCTTGCTAAGTTTTTTGATATCCGAAATCTTTGCTTCTTTCCATCTTAGTAAATCATAAATGACTCCATCGTCATTTAACAAATACGAGTCTATATATTGCAGATCGCGACAAAAAAATTGAGGCCACACGCTTTTCAACCATTGAAATGTTACATATTGTGCTAATCCGTCACCAATCCATCTATTACTTTTCTTATTACCATAGATGTGGAGTTTGTCAGAGAGTGTTACCTCAACCCACTCATGAACACTGAAGAACAAAAAATTCGATTTGATAGAAATTGAGTCAAATGCTAAATTTACATAAAACGATGAGAGAGAAAATAGAGGTTTTTCTACTTCGTTTTTGCTCATAATAACTATCCATGGTATAGGCTCTATTGAAAGAATATTCCTTATAAATTCTTTTTCATCAATCATAGTTGTCATTATCTTCTTAGCAAATTCACCTTCCTGGTTTGGATATATAAGACGGATATTATGAGAGGTGGTTTTTGCCATCGATTCACCCGTCTCAATTTTTCCACCACTCTTTCCTAAAGTATAACCCTCTTTAAATGTTCCCGACAATAAGAGATTTGGCACTAAGTCATAATGCCACGGCAAGTTAATTTTTTTACAACCTTTAGGTATTTTGAATAGTATATATCCTATGCTGTCCGTACAGTATGAGATATTTTCATTATCCACCACCAAAGTGCAGCAAAAATTTTCAACCGGATTTAAGCTTGAATCCGTGATCATAAAAGCGAAAGGGATAGAATCTCCAGGTACACTCGCTTTAAAAATCTTATACACCTTTGTCAATTTTTTGAACACTGGTCCTAGGTCAGTTTCTCCTTTATCGGATTGTTTGCAAGAGGAAAATAAAAATGCGGAAAGTACCAACAATATCATAGAAACAAATAAAGCTCTCTTCATAATTTTCATCTCCAAAACTGAGAGGGGAAAACTGAGCCAAATCAATCTTCCCCTCAAACATATTAGATTGACGATAAACATGACTTGGCAACTAGTCTGATGAAATTACCAGTTTAATACTGAAATTCCAAGTACTTTCACATGCCCCATAATTTGTAGTTGTGCAGCTAGTATCATGCACTGTATATGCCCCCTGATGTTTTTTCCCAATGTCTATTACGAGACGTATATGGATACTGCACAGACTATACATAACTGTATCAAGATCAGATTCCAAAATAGTCATTTCGTAACTGGAATTGTCATATGCATCTTCGGTAGCATAGAGAAAATTCTTTATATTAGACCTTTGATTACTATTGCTTACCCATGCTGTTTCCGCTGTCATAGTTTCATCAATAAAATTCACAATTCCAGACCAGTTCTGGTTGTCG
Source organism: bacterium (assembly GCA_030613005.1). Lineage (GTDB taxonomy): Bacteria > UBP14 > UBA6098 > B30-G16 > B30-G16 > JAUWMV01. The sequence continues at coordinate 23,292 of JAUWMV010000035.1, forward strand.
CGAAGATAGTATACATGATCAATATCATCAAGAAATTGATTCTTGTGACTCTGAGTGTCAAATTCAACATCCCCATTATTTATCGCCTGCTTTATGGTGTCCAGAATGACGGTCTTGTTGGAATTATCGTACTGTCTGTACCAACCTTCTTCAGCGAAGCAAGTGCAAGGAAAAATAAGACTGAAGACTGCAATTACTATTACAATCAAATTAACAAACGTTTTCATCGAAATCACCTCTACTTATTATTTTTCTATTTTTACCCACTCTCGACCTACTTTCCCGGGCAGTCACCCACCAAGTATCATCGGCGCTCCAGAGCTTAGCTTCCGGGTTCGGAAAGAGACCGGGCGTTTCCTCTGCGCTATGAAGAGTGGATAAAATCAAAAAATAATTTATCCTTAAGAGAGAAGTTTGAAAGGAATTTCTGAGGCGTGTAAAAATTGGTTAAGACTCACGGGCAATTAGTACGGCTCGGCTAAACGTCTCACGACGCTTACACCTACCGCCTATCAACCAGGTAGTCTTCCTGGGCCCTTTAGGGTTCCCGACGAATCGGGATCACGGGAAACATTATCTCGAGGCGTGCTTCGTGCTTAGATGCTTTCAGCGCTTATCACAATTGAGCATAGCTACCCAGCGGTGCCGTTGGCACGACAACTGGTACACCATAGGCTCACCCATCCCGGTCCTCTCGTACTAGGGATAGACCCTCTCAAGTTTCCTACGCCCGCGCTAGATAGGGACCGAACTGTTTCACAACGTTCTGAACCCAGCTCACGTGCCGCTTTAATGGGCGGACAGCCCAACCCTTGGGACCTGATACAGCCCCAGGATGCGATGAGCCGACATCGAGGTGCCAAACCGGGTCGCCGATACGAACTCTCGGACCCGATTAGCCTGTTATCCCCGGAGTACCTTTTATCCGTTAAGTGACATCCCTTCCACTCAGAGATGCCAGATCACTAAGTCCAACTTTCGTTCCTGCTCGACCTGTCGGTCTCGCAGTCAAGCTCCCTTATGCCTTTGCACTCTACGGCTGGTTTCCATTCAGCCTGAGGGAACCTTTGGGCGCCTCCGGTACCTTTTAGGAGGCGACCGCCCCAGTCAAACTGCCCACCAAGCACGGTCCCCTGTCCGGATAACGGTACAGGGTTAGGGTCTAAACTTGATCAGGGTGGTATTTCACCATTGACTCCACCGACGCTGGCGCGCCAGTTTCAAA
>JAUWMV010000032.1 GCA_030613005.1 bacterium
TTGGATTTATGCTGTAAACGATCAGGATAATGCAAGAATGTGTATTCACGAGCAGAGAGCACTGGCTTTGCTTTTATGAATAACAGAGATATTATCTTTTAACTTTCATTTATTTAAATTTCTTACTAATGTTTGTATAACGAGATTTTGGGAGTATAAAATGCAGAAATATAAATATTCTGGTAATTACGATGATCCAGTATTGGCTGAACTATATGATCGATTTGAAGCATACTCGAACGATATCGAATTGCTCCAAAGGCTTATTGGTAGCAGTAAACCTTTGAATATACTGGAATGTTTTAGCGGAACTGGACGGATTCTTATTCCTCTTGCCAAGGAGGGGCATAGGATAACTGGGATAGAGATATCGAAATGTATGAATAACCGTGCTGTGAAAAAGATTGATACGCTCGATGAAAATATACAAAAGCAAATAACTTTAAAAGTTCAAGATGTATTGGATAGCGATTGGGGTTCCGGGTATGACCTAATTATTATGGGTGCTAATGCTTTTTACGAACTGTCTTCTTCACAACAGCAAGAGCGATGTATTGAGTTAGCACATGAAGCACTTGTTACAGAAGGTTTAATATTCATTGATAACAACGATTATAAGGGAGATTGGGGGAAAGGTCCATTCGGAAAAGAACGCATTGGTTTTGAGGGTTATTGTACCGATGGAACTTACGGAAAAGGAACAGCCAAAGACCTAAGATTCGATGATAAAAATCAAGTTCTCGAAATGAAACATACATGGTACACTCGCGGCACAAACGGAAAAGAAATAATCGTAGAATATCTTTGCAGTAAACATCTTGTTAGTGCAAATGAAGTTGAATTCTGGCTGAAAAAATATTCGTTCCACATATTAAAAATATTTGGTGATAGGCAGGGAAACCCATATACAACGGAAAGCAATAGAGCGATATTTTGGGCTAAGAAATCTTAATTTAATTAATGGGAATTCAGTGAATCGATCGAATGCATACGATGTTATTAAACGAATACTCTACCAATTACAATTCTCGATAATTAATTAAACTGTATGATTAACTTTGAAATATTATATCATACAAATATTGTCAATAATTTTTCATTTTGCCATCCAAAGGTAGTATGATGCTGCTTGCCAGCTTACAAAATGTTAGTAGAGATTACGGTATTCAGACTGTCTTAAAAGACGTAACATTAAAGATTAGCTCTAAACAAAAGTTAGGCTTAATAGGACCCAACGGTTCTGGCAAAACAACGATTCTAAAAATCCTTCTTGGCATTGAACCTCCATCTAAAGGCATTTCATTTCTTCGAAAGGATTTAAAAGTCGGTTATGTACCACAATACGTTGATTACGAGGAGGATAGCTTAGTCTTAGATTATATATTGGCTGAATATAATCATTTAGCTGCTGTGCTTCATAAACGGGAAGACAGACTTTCTCAAGTGACCGAGGTTGAAATGGATAAGTCATTGCAAGAGTATCAGCAGGCTCGAGATGCTTATGATTGTATAAACGGTGATAATTATGTTAACCGTGCAAAAGCAATGTTAGATGCTTTTGATCTTGCAGGGAAGGAAAATCAGAGGATAATTTTGCTTTCAGGTGGTGAGAGAAATGTGTTATCTATGGCAAAAGCACTTCTTTCAAAGCCCGATTTGCTTATTCTCGACGAACCTGCAAACCACCTTGACTATCTCGGAATAGCGTGGTTAGAGGAATTTTTGAAAAGATTCAAAGGTGCGTTATTAGTTGTTTCTCATAATCGTTATTTACTCGACCGTGTTGTAAATGGCATCCTTTACCTTGAGGATGGTCGTGTTACTTACTATGATGGAGGTTATTCGGACTTTCGGGCGACCCAATTGCGTAATTTGCTTGCTCAACAATCAGATTATATTGCTAATCAAAAGCGGCTTGCGCAACTTGAAGCACTGGTAAATAAATTTGCACAACTTGCTCGAACTTACGATGATCCGAAATGGGGAAAGCGGCTTCGAGCAAGACGCTCACAGCTCGAACGCGAAAGAAAGCAAGCTGTCGAAAAGCCAACAATTAAAGAATCGTCGATTAAAGCACATTTTTCATCTGAGAGTTCTAAAGCAAACATAGCACTTCAACTCCACGGATACAATAAGGCTTTCGGGGAACTGAAACTGTTTGAGGATGTTAATCTTAATATAACCTGCGGGGAACGTATTGCTCTGGTTGGTCCAAATGGATGCGGTAAAACGACACTATTGCGAGACATTGTTAACAATGGTGCTTGGGAGAATCCCGTAATTCGCGTAGGACCAAGTCTGCGCATTGGTTATGCTGCGCAGGAACAGGAAATCCTTCAGGGGAATCGAACAATTCTTGAAGAGATAATGGCAACTGCTCCTATGAGTCGTAAGGAAGCTTCAGCAATATTGGCACGTTTCCAGTTCCGATCGGAAGACTTTAAAAAGAAAATATCCAAACTATCAGGTGGCGAACGAAATCGATTGCAATTGGCTCGGCTGATTGTATTGAAACCGAATTTCCTTATTTTAGATGAACCGACTAATCATATAGATATATCGGCTCGTGAGGATATCGAGGAAATGTTAGAGGATTTTGACGGTACGATTCTTGTTGTTTCTCATGATCGTTATTTTCTTGATAAAATTGCAAATCGAGTTGTTGAAGTATGTAATAAACAATTAATTTCTTATCCCGGTAATTTCACTGAGTACTGGTATTCTCGAAAGGAAACGATCCTCCATACTGACGGTAGCATCACGAAAAGACGAAAAAGCCGAGAACGAAAAACTTCTAAACAATTACATGGAAAGGAATTAAGAGAGTTGGAACTGAAAATTCGAAAGTTAGAGCAGGAGAAGCTTAATCTAGAGTTTGTCATTGCTGAGACTTTTGCTAATCGAGAGCATAATAAAGGTCGCAGAATATCGAAACAACTCGAAAGACTCAGGACTCGACTTAGCGATTTATATGAGAAATGGATTGAAGTTTATGGTTGAAATCTATAATGAAATATTACTATAATAACTAAAGAATAATGGATATGGATAGAAAACCTTTATATGACAGGGAAAAAGCCCGATGTCTCAGTGGCAGAGGAATTATGTGGCAGCATGAGAATCATGAAAAATTCTCGCTTTTGCTTGAAAATATTGGTTCGTGCGAAAGACTTGTCGACATAGGTTGTGGTTGGGGACAATTACTTGGTATGGCTCAGGAGTATGTATCGGAACTATGGGGTGTAGATGAAAGTCCTGAGATGATAAAGCGTATTAAAAGGAATTGTCCTAAGGTAAATGTGGTGATCTGTCGAGCGAACAATTTACAGCTTCCAGATAGTTATTTCGATATAGCTATAACATCACAAATGCTTCATGAAGTAAAGCTATTTGGTGAGAAATCCGACCTTCGAACGACTTTGCTCGAGATTCGAAGAATCCTAAAGGATAATGGGAGATATTTTCTACTAGATCACTTAGATGCTGGTAATGGAAAAATTATGATGAAATTACCTAAAAAAGAAATTAGTAAATTGTTAGAATTCGAGGAAAAGTTTATGTTTTATAAAGCTGATCATGAAATGGTTGGCGATAATATTGTTAAAATCTCTAAACGATGTCTACAGGATTTTCTAACGAAATATTGGTCATTTAACACTCCAATGGAATCGATGGAAATGAATGAAACTCATAATGTCTTTCGCAAGGGTGAGATTGTTGGGTTGATAGAATCTTTGGGCTTTTCTGTTTCTAAATGGGTAGTTTTTTCGAATATTCAAACGGATATTAAACGAGTAAAAGGTGAACTTCTCGAGGGAAGTTTTTGGTTCAGGAAATTTTTATTTATTGCTAAAAAGCTATAGAAACACTATAGAATATTTAGATGATTAAAAATCTTAGACTTTTACGATATTTATGAAAGAGAAATTACTGCTATTCATAACTTTGATAATCTGCTTGAGTGTAATAGTTATCCATAATATCGCAATTCAGCCATGGATGTTAGATGATGCATTCATTTCGTTCAGATATGCTGAGAACTTTTCTCAGGGTCATGGGTTTGTATACAATTTAGGTGAAAGAGTGGAGGGATATTCAAATTTTCTGTGGGTTCTACTTCTTGGTATTGGAAATATTGTTGGCATTAATATCATTATATTTTCAAAAATACTTGGTTTTTTATTCAGCATTGGATGTGTATTATTGTTAATTAACTCGCATAAGTTCATTAAGGATATCGATAGAAATGTTTCTGTAGTATCAGCACTATTTTTTGGTTCCTGTGGCATTTTTACACCGTGGGCTAGTAGTGGAATGGAAGTTACGATGTTTACTTTTTTCGTATTATTATCGGTTTTATTTTATATCTCAATTAAAAATTCAAAAGGTAACAAATTGAAATTCTTTTCCTTAGGGATCATTTGTGCTTTCTCTGCACTAACACGACCGGAAGGTTTATTAATTTTTGCAATTATACTAATTGATTTACTTATCGCAAGTATTAAGAATAAGAATAAAGACTTTCTATACATAATAGCTTCTTTTCTTGCTATATATCTTCCGTATTATATCTGGAGATACATGTATTATGGCTATTTATTCCCGAACACATTTTATGCTAAAGTGGGCATAAGCATAGCGCAAATATCGAGGGGCATTGCATATTTATTACGCTTTGCAATTCCATCCTTGTTTATACTTATTCCGGCATTGATAGCATTATTTTCAAAGAAGTGGATTAGAAAGTACAACAGATTATATTTATTATCTTTAATTGCCGTTTTTTATGTTCTATATATTATAGCTATAGGTGGAGATTCAATGCCTGCATTCAGGTTCTTTACACCGATTTTGCCATTAATGTGCTTAATTTCTGCAATGTCCATTCCGTTGTTGTTTAAATCTAAACAAGTAAGCATGTTAGTTGTTGCATTAATTGTATTCTATAATCTGATTCAATTGCGAATTGATAGGGAAATATACAGACACATAGCTAATGACAAAGTAGCCTTATATGGAAAGGAAGTCGGCATTTGGTTGGGAAATAACACACCCTATAACACTGTCATAGCAACGAACACTGCAGGAAGCATACCGTATTACTCGAAACTGAAAACCATTGATATGCTTGGACTTAACGATGAACATATCGCACATAGAGATATAAGATCGATTGGAAAAGGTGGTGCTGGTCATGAGAAAGGTGATGGTGCTTATGTTCTATCAAAAAAACCGGACTACATACAATTTGGAAGCAGTTTAGGTTCAAAAGAACCTGTATTTCTGAGTGATAGAGAACTTTATAGGATTAGCGAATTCCATGATCAATATGAACTTATAGTATATAATCTCGATTCTGGACATGAATTATTAATTTACAAAAGAAAGGAGAATATTGAGTAAATGGTGTTTCATAGTTGTAATTTGGATTTCTCACAATTTCAGAGGTAATCTCGATTTCCAACTCAATATCATCGACAACTTCTGCATTACCATTTTGAAAGTTGACTGTGAAATTCCTCGCGTTTTCTTGCAAAAGAGTATCGCAGATATTGATTCTCAATTTACAGCTCTGATTACCGAAATAATAGTTTTTCAATGCCTTAATATCCCGGGGTTATCAATAATTCTGTACATTATTCCAGTATGTTAGTTCTCTTATATCGACCAATAGATATTCTCGAATTAAGTAATCTATGTTATTTTACAAATCTGAAGCAGATGCTATTTCAAATAAATCAACTTCGCACAAATATTCCCAGATTTTGGTCTCACAAAATATATCCCACTACTCAACAATTCTGACGGGTGCCATCGGGCTATCCTGTCTTTTACTTGTAACGATGTAACGATTTTCCCGTTAAGATCGATAATTTCAACATAACTATCATTGACAGTTAAGCTTATGACGAATTCACTGTTGCTTAAGTAAACATTTATCAGGAATTCACTATTATAATCAGTATTAATTTCTTTTACAAACGATGATTCTGGATGTACTGTAACTGTCAGAGAACATTCAGGACTGCTCATTTCTAAAGTGATAATTGTGTCTTCAGGTGAAATTGTGAATCGATCTTTAGTGAAAGATAAAAGATAAGACCAGTAATATGGACCTAAAATAAATTTTGCAATACCTGTTGCGGATGTGTAAATAGAATCTTTAAACGGAGGGGATAAAAAGTCTCTAATTCTAACAAATACCGATTCAACCGGTGAGCTTAATGTGTCTAAAGCTAATACTGTTATATTTACAGGAGGCATCATATACGCTAGAACCTCCAGCGAACATACCGGATCTGAAATGCTTAGTGTAAATGTTGTCTCTGTTGGAGAAATAATATAAAAGGGTTTACTACACAATACAGTATAATTACCTAATGCTCGATCGAGATCTAAATATGCATGACCTGTAGTGTCTGTATATAAAGAAGTTATAAATGCTGTATCAAACTCAACTCCCACCCAAAGGGAATCAACTGGGTTTCCTAAAGTATCGTGTGCATAAACAAATATACCTATGGGTGGAATTAGATACCCAGTGAATTCCAATGAACATATAAGAGCTGATTCACTAATTGTAATTGTTGTTTCAGATGGTTCGATTAGATATAGATCCTGACTGACCTGAATTACATAATCACCATAATCATCGACAATAAATTTTGCATTACCAATTGAATCTGTTAATGAGAAATCATAGTATGGTGATGACAAACTAGAAATAAAGACATTTGCACTACTGATTGGATTTCCAGATGTATCTTGAAAATGCACAATTATTGCTAAAGTTGTTTCGGCATAAGCGATAAAATTTACTGTACAAATAGGCTCATAAATATCTACTGTTACTGTTGTCTCACTTGGGATGACAATGTATGAGTCCCTGTAGCACGAAACTGTAAATTCACCATAGCGGAAACCTATTGGGAAATGGACATCTCCTGCGGAATCGGTGAGAGAAGAATCTATAAATGTTGCCGAATCTAAATAAACTGAGACATGCAATGATTCTGTTGGGTTTGTTAAGTTATCTTCAGCATGAACCAAAATCTCAGCAGGTGTTAGCAGGAAAGCAGAAATATTTAACGTGCAAACAGGTTCTATTATTCCAACTGAAATTATTGTATCTGACGGGTCGATGACATATTCAGGTTTTGAAGCAGAAACAACATAAAAACCAACGCTATCTAATTGAAAATTAGCAATTCCCGTTACATCGGTATATTTTGAATCTCTATAACGTGGTGGAATGCTGCGAACGGAAATGTATAAGGATTCTGTAGGATCTCCCACCAAGTCCCGTGCAAAGAGAAATATTTCGGCAAGAGGATTCGTTGTGTCTCTATATGCTATAATGTTCAACGTACAGATAGGTTCAGATAGCTTCAAAGTTATTATTGTATCTTCTGGAATAACGATATACCCATATCTGCTAATGGATACGCTATAATCTGTATATGGTAACCAAAATAATTTCATTATACCGGATAAATTAGTGTATGAAGTTATCATGAATGTTCCTGAATCATCCTCTATAAAAACAAGTAAAGATTCTATCGGACTTCCCAATGTATCCCGTGCAACAATTACTAGTTCTGTTTTAATATCCGGTGTATAGGGATCGATATCGATAATAGCACCGAGTTCATTGTATATATATGAATTTATTTTTACATTTCGTTTATCAGTATCTGTCTCTGTGAGATTCGTAAGCCAAAACGCACCGGAACTATCTTTTAACGATGATACAATTACTGGTGCATCTGCACTTACCCAATCATAGTATATGAGAGAATCGTATAGGATGCTTGGGAATGCACTTTCAACAAGAATATAGTCAGGTTCGATGGAATATTCAATTTCCTGAATTACGTTTTTCATATTATTTACCCAGCGACCTTGAAGAAGCAGCCAAATATCGGCTATAGTATCTGAACTATATAATCTTGGTAGATCCACACTTTCGTTGGAAATTGTGATAAGATAAGTGTATTCGCAGCTATCTCGTGTTACAATTGTATCGAGTCGTATTGTAGGATCGATTAGTGGATTAAAATTCAATCGGCTTAGCTTTCGTCTCACACGCTTGATGTGTCCATCGGGACCGATTATTGGCACCGATTGGAAAACTCGGTTAAATGAATCGACTTCCCAAACAGGTCCGGGTATTATGGTTGTATTATAAGCATCAGCCAAAATGCACAGGCTGTCTAATATTAATTCAATTTGAGCTGTCCAAGGGAATGTATCCGCAACCGAATAAGTTATTGAATCTGGGAAGTAGTGGAATTCTATTCTGCTGCGATTTTTTAATCCACCTAAACCACAATCTGGACCGATAATTAGATCTATTGCTGAATCAGAATCGAGCATTTCAGTGATTCTATTAAGCAAATTCAAAGTGGAATCTGTGCTTTCTAACCATACTGATCCAATTTTTATCCGAGCCCATGACGGAGAAATTGATAGGCAAATTATAATTAGAATTGTAACCCATTTGTTCATGATTACCACCTTGTTTCATAGAAAAAATCAATGATCGAGCAGAACTCGTCTGCTTTCTCTTCCGCATTTTATTATATACTCTCCTGGAGGATTTTGTCCATTTACTGCACCGATCCAAACTCCTTCGCCATCCTGAATTTCAATTGTTTCGATAATGTTCTTATTATTATCGAATATTATGGCGGAATCACAATCAGCTCCCATTATAAAAACAGGACCAGAGGAAATTTCAGGCATAACCATAAGAGATTCTGGTCCAAAATCAGTTGTATATGCATACAGAATTGGAAGAGTATCATCGATGGCAGGAATATTAATATCCACCACGAAAAAATAAGGTTGAATATCGACCCAAGCCAAGGGTTCATATGCAATAGGAAGTTTTCTGTGATTGTTGATCCTGGATGCACAGAATCTTGAAGAATTGTATATGTCCACAGAAACTAAGATTGCATCTTCTCTAACCCAGCCATCGGTAACTATGTCCCATATTCCTGCGAATGAAATCGGGGTGCTTAAGTATGACCATCTTTGTGTTAACGAAAGCATAGAAGAATCACCAGCAGCAGACCATGTGCCATGTGGTAAAAGCCACAGTGGAGATGGTGGATCGACAGGATCGAGGAGATCGTCTAACCTACTGTTTTCGTAACAAATTGTTGTCATAACAGCTATTTCAGCACCGTATTTAACATAAACTGTATCTGGATAAATAGTTGTATCCCTAACAATATCAGTCGAACTAGGCTGGCATTTGCGTCTAAACCTTACTAATCGACCATCGGGATGGAAAATGGGTATAGTGTTGTAATTAATTCCTGCGATTACCTCACCGCAAGTTGCAGCCCAAATGTAGCATGTCTCGCTTTGTGCAATATATCTGAGAGTATCGAGATAATGAGCAGTGGATACATCGCCAGGATCTGTTGAATCAAGCGGATGCGGAACATACCCTAAAGTAGAATCCCATGTGAATGTGACCTCCGGACGGGTATGCGAACCTCCGTCGATACCTGCAAATGCAAATTCTGGGAAAAGGATTATGTCTAAACCATCTGCATATTCAACTAACTCGATGGCTCTTCCTACTGCTAATTGAGCTGCGTGATTCCAATCGCCACCTACGAATCCACCTCGAATTACTCCAATTCTAACTGGAACTGCAAAAATAATAGTTATTGTTAATAATACAATTATAATTGACTTCATGTGATACCTCCTAGTAAAATACAACTCATTACACAAAACAATGTGAAGAAAGAGTTTAATAATCGAGGTGTTAGACTTTTGTTGAACTGCATTAGAATTTTATGTTAGTACTTTCAACTAATAAAATGTGGATCGGGTTGGTTTTCCTCAGATTTAGCCGTACCAAATAGATCACCTCATATTTAAGAAAGGAAATTTGATTTATATTGCAAGTTTTTTATGTCTATTCTCACAAATATTAAGATTTAACTCATAGTTCATTAATAATTCCTATTAAATTTCTTTTTACTTTCATTTCTCTTAAAAATAGGATAATTTCTAAATTAAAGTTCTAACGAGAATAGATAATAAAAAATATTTGATACAGGATTAACCAATATATTCTGTAATGGAAATTTTGCCTTGAAATAGTGTTAATATAAGGTTGTATGTCCAAAGAAAGGAGTCTAATGAAAGAATATACAGACTTAGCGTTGGATATTGCTCAGAAGGCTGGGGTGAGTTTTGCAGATATTCGTTTTGTCGAGGAAAGACAAAACCGTGTATATGTGGAAAGACGTTCGATAAAACTCATAGATGAGACGGAGAGCTTTGGTTATTGTGTGCGTGTACTGATAAACGGTGCATGGGGATTCGCATCCAATACACATCTCTCGAAAGATGAGGTTGCCCGAACTGCGGAGTTGGCAATTACAATTGCCAAAGCATCTGCCAAAGTTCCAAAGGATGAACCTGCCCTAATGGCATCTGAGAAGGCTTATGTCGATACATGTAAAGGACCTTGCGGTGAAGACCCGTTCTCTGTACCTAATTCCGAGAAGGCTGAGCTTTTACTTGACACATGCAACACTATCCTCGATATGCCTAATATAGCAATGACATGGGGATTATTACAGTTCATTCGCACACATCGCATAATTGCCAATTCCGATGGAAGTTATCTAGATATGACTAATTACTTTGCTAATCCTATGCTCTCTGCCATTGCTGTTGTGGGGAACGAATCGCAAAGTAGGGATTATCAGGTTGGTGGACGACAAGCTGGTTTTGAATATATCCGTGAGATTGATATTCTGGGGAACGCAAAGAAAATTGCTAAAGAGGCGGTTATCAAATGTAATGCTGAAAAGTGCCCAACAGGAGTTATGGACCTTGTACTTGATCCTGATCATCTTGCACTTACAATGCATGAATCTGTTGGACATCCTACTGAACTGGATCGCATACTTGGCTGGGAAGCCAATATGGCTGGTCGAAGTTTCATTAAACACGAGGATGTAAATAAGTTGCGATATGGTAGCGAAATCGTAAACTTTACTGTAAATAACGAACTAGAAGGTGGGCTTGGAAGTTGGTTCTATGACGATGATGGAACGAAAATGCAGAAATTCCCAATTATCAAGGATGGAATTTTGATTAGTCTTGGAACAACACGTGAAACTGTGCCATTAATAGGTTGGAAGCGTTCAAATGGTTGTTGCCGTTCGGATGGCTTTAATCGTTTCCCGATTAATCGCATACCAAATCTCTACATGGAACCCGGAACAGACGATTCTGTGACTCCGGAAGACCTCGTTGCAGGTGTTGATAAAGGCATTTACATCGAAGGAATGGGTAGTTTCTCGATTGATCAAATGCGAAACAATTTCCAATTCGGCGGCGATATGTTCTGGATGATAGAAAATGGTAAAAAAGCTAAACCACTAAAGCTTGTTACTTATCAAGCACAGACAACACAGTTTTGGAACAGCTGTGATGGAATTGCTGGAAAAGACTACTGGAAACCACATGGTGTAATGAATTGTGGAAAAGGAGAACCTATGCAATCAATGAGAATGACCCATGGTTCGAGTTACTGTCGATTCCGAAATATTAACGTTGGGGGAGCGAAATTATGAGAGATAAAAATGAAATAAATGCATTACTTGAAGAAATACTATCAAAGGTTACCGCACCGCAAGCACAGATTACTTATTCATATGAAAGCGATCTCGCTTCTCGATTTGGAGAAAACGCTATAACGCAAAATATGGGTGGTGAGGAAGAAGGTATTAGGCTAGTTGTTGCATATGGGATGAAGCATGGTAGTTCTATTATTAATAGAGTAAAGAGTGAATCTATCTCTAATCTTATTAAATGGGCACAGGATATAGCTAAAAATTCTCCCGAGGATCCTGAATATATGCCACCTTTAAAACCGCAAAGTTATCCAAAAGTTCCACAGAGTTTTTATGATGACGTAGTTGCACTCACCCCATTAGATATTGCTAAAGAAATTAATAAAACGGTAACACTGGCAAAAGATAAAGGTTACCAAGCTAGTGGACTTTTCCATGCTAATTACAGTATTGATGCTCTTGCCAACTCCCAGGGTCTTTTCGCGTTCCTGAAAAATTCAAATCTGAGCTATTCGACTACTATACACGGTCCAAAAGGCAGTGGTTATTCCTCAGAAAGTGGAGAATCCACAACACAAGTTGATTCCGAAGCTATGGCAAAACGTGCTTTTGAAACTGCTGTTGCAGCACAAAATCCTATAGACATCGAACCTGGAGAATATACTGTAATCTTTGAACCTCAGGCGGTCGAAGATTTTTTAGAATTTATGTATTGGAATATGTCCGCTCGAGATGCGGACGAAGGCACGACCGTTTTTGCAGGGAAGGTTGGCGAAAAACTTTTCAGTGAAAAAGTGAATATCTCAACGAGGATAGACGATCCGGAACTTCCTGCAAGTCAATTTGGACAGGATGGTTTGCCAGCAAAACAGATAATATGGGTTAAGGATGGTGTTATTGAACGGTTGTATCACGACCGTTTTTGGGCAAGTAAAAAAGAGACTGAACCGGATCCGATTAGATATCCTATGTTTATGAATGGTGAAGCTAATTCGATTGATGATCTTGTTGCTAATTGCAAAAAAGGACTTCTTGTTAAGCGATTGTGGTATATTCGTTATGTAGATAGGAAAAAGTTGCTTCTTACAGGAATGACTCGTGACGGTTTCTTTTTGATAGAGAACGGAAAAATTGTTTCACCGGTAAAGAATCTCCGGTTCAACGAATCACCGATTGTTTTCCTTCAGAATGTTGTGGGTATGAGCAGACCAATTCGGGTTAATCAATGGTCGAAAGTACCCGGGATAATGAGCGAGAATTTTACATTTAGCTCAAAGACCGAATCGGTCTGAATGAGAATTAGTAGACCGGTGTTACTACCGGTCTTTTTTTATTAGATAATGTTAATGTCTTGTACGATTATAATTTTAATCAGAGAATTGAATATTGTCAATTATCCTTCAAGATATGCGCGGACTTTATCAGTTTCAATTTGCCATACATTCCAAATGCAATATAATTTATAGCCCATTTCCGTGTTTATTTTTAACATTGCATCGTTTGTTGTGGAATTTCCCGTCATAACATACTTGATTTCGGGATGTTCACTGATTATTTTCTCAATCATTGAAGCTTTTAACCAGCGACCCAAACCGAGATTTCTGAAATCTGGAGATACACCAGTATCTTCTTGGTACAGCAATTCGGGATTAGAGGGATCAAAGATCACCTGGGTAAATCCTGCAAATTCACCAGTCTCCTTTTTGCGAGCATACATTGTCCAACGTGTATATTTTCCTTTTTCAAGAGCATCTTCCCATTTTCTGAGTTTTTCTGGTGTCCATTTTTCATCCTCGATTTTCAAATTATCTCTTGGTGCGCTATTCCAAAAAATTTCATACATTTTTGCAAAAGCCTCGATATCTTCCTCAGGATATCGACCCACCCAAAATCCAAGTTTAAAATCACTTGCTCGTTCTTTAGTACGCTCCTGCCATCGATGAATAAGTTCATTATCAAAATCTGCAAGAACAAGACGATTTTCTCTTACTATGCTTCCCAATTCTGCATCGAGACGCTTCATAAAAGCTTCACCAGCAGGTACTATTGAACTTGTATATATCATAAGTAGGGAACGATTTTCGTTCCTTGCGAGATCAACTATAAAACTAAGCAAATCTTTTGCAATGCCTTTTCGCCGCATTTCTTTTCTAATTTTGATATCAAAATTTGCATTCTGTTGATTTTCTTCGATTCTCTCAACAGTAAAACTCATTGTTCCAATTATGTCTGTACAATTAGTATTCCAAACAATTCTATAGATTATATCGCAATAATCCGGTTTTGCTTTATAGTTATGAATTGTATCTTCTGTTTTTTCTGCAGGTTGATCGGGCAAAAATTCCTTTTTGATAACATTTGAGAATCTATTTAAGGCTTCCCAATCTGAATAAGTAGCTTTATTTACTTTAAATTTTTTGATTTCGTAATTTTGGTTCATTTTAATCCTTACTTAACTTAATAAAACTAAGGTATTAATTTCGGGCATATTGCATATTATTAAAAAATATAATGATATTAAAATTTTACTTGATACTGTCTTGTTTCCTTCTTTGTTCCTAAACTCACCAATACAATTGCCACAAAAGCTAAGACAAAAGAGACCAATCTTACAGTAATAAAATTGTTAAGAACAGGAATACTCGTCCATACAATTGTTGAGATTGAACCTGTTAGCATTCCTGCTAAAACACCTTTTTTGGTTGTTCCTTTCCATTTTAACATGAGCAAAAGTGCAGGTCCAAATGACGATCCTAAGCCAGCGCATGCGTAAGACACTAATGTGAAAATTACCTTCTTGGATGCTAACGCAATAAAAAATCCCATAAGACCAACTATAACAGTTATTAATCTTGAAAGTAACAAAAGCATTTTATCTGAGCTTTCTTTACCTAAGACTTTGTGATAAAAGTCTTCAAGGACCGATGATGAAATCACAAGCAATTGACTATCTGCAGTGGACATCATTGCAGCGATTGCGCCAGATATGAAAATACCTGCAATCCATGAAGGTAATAGTGTAGTTGCAAGATGCGGCATGATATTTTCCACATCTAAAAAATAACCTTTGCCGTAAAGTGAAAGCCCAATTATACCGATTAACAATGCCCCAGTAAAGGCAGGTAAGGTCCAAATTATTGCGATTGTACGGCTTTTTTTGATACCTTCTGGATTTCTTATTGCCATAAATCTTGTAACCAAGTGAGGTAGTCCCATATATCCCAATCCCCAACTAAGACCTCCAATGATAACTTTAATTGCTGCCCAACCTGTTTTTCCACCAACTGTAGAGACAAATTCACTTCCTGCTGATGTCAACGAAGAACTCAAAGAGTGTCCCATTCCGTTGATTTCAATTAAGCCCACAATAGGCAATAGCACAAGAGTACTGATCATTATTATTCCTTGAATGAGGTCAGACCATGCTACAGCAAAGAATCCACCCATCATTGTATAAAAAATAATGACTATAGCGCCTAATATCATGCCTTTAATGTGAGGGATTCCGAATGTCACATTGAGAACTTTTCCTGCACCATTGAACTGAGCTGCAAGATAGAATGTGTAAAAAAACACAATAATTAGCATTGAAACTATGTGGAGTATTTTATCATCCTTGCCGAGTTTTTTTGCAAAAAAGTCCGGTAATGTAATCGAATCTGTTTTTTCGGTTTGGATTCTTAGTTCTTTGGCTATTACAAACCACGAGAAGGCTATACCAATAATGCAACCTAATACTGTCCATAGTTCCAAAAAACCTGCTGCAAATGCTGCTCCAGGCAATCCGAGAAGAAGCCAAGCGGATTCGCCTGAAGCTCTTTCTGAAAATGCTACGACCCAAGGATTTAATTTTCTCCCTGCAATGGAGAAATCTTTATGAGTTTTATTTAAACGTGAAGTGATAATTCCAACAACCATAACACCAATTAAGGTACACTATAAAACCTATTAAAGTGTAATTCATTAGATCACTCCTTGCGTATTAGCAGAAATTGAATTTCTGGTTATTCTGAATAATTAACCAGGTGCTGCAAATTACAAAAGAAAAATAATAGAAATAGAGTGAGGGTAATTAACACTTTCTTTTGATTCGTATATAAACAGAGAATGTAAAGTAGTATTATTTTTAACAGAATAGTGTTTGTGATTGAAAACATTCAAAATGTTAATTAAAGTTCTCTAATTTAGTAAAATTTCTGAAAAAGAACCTGTTTACAAATTTCTAATATGCTCTATAATAAATATTAAAATTTTTTCTTCGTTAGAAACATATCAAAACCTTTTTCGGGGGGGAATTTGTCGAAATTATTGTTACAATCCTTGTGTATTCATTGGATTAGATAACTACATACTATGCAATTAAAAAGACGAGTTCATCAGCAAATGATAACGTTACTGTTGCCAATAATCTTTTCTTGGAGAAAGACAAAATGTATGAGGTAACCTCACCACAGAAATGCGATGATAACTTTGATGGAAAATTTAACCAGGATTACACAGGCGATAACACAGCTGGGAATACGGGCTCCACTGGAGATAATCCAAACTGTAATTAATTACTTGCTAAATATGAACAAGCAGTGGTTTGAAATCATTTTAACCTCGGCTTGATAAACAAATGAGATCATTCAAATTCAAGAGTTCTTACTTAGTTTTAACAGAGTGAATTTTGAAGTCAGCAAAACCGTATTATAGATTTGATTATGTATTTAAAAGCGATTTTTTGAAAACACGAAAGCGCTTATAAACCTGACCACCCATTCTTTCCAGTTCAGCGCGCATTTTTAAATTTGATTCCAAATTATGGTGGCTATCGATATATTCAAAACCTTGTTGTTGGGCAGATTCAAGTGTTTTCAGTCCCATCATTACATCCAAACCTCGATCTCTATACTCATATTTTACTGCTCCAAGCAGAAGATCGAGCTGTTTTGTTTTCTTGGCAGCGTTTAGTATCTTAAATATCCCAAACGGGAACAGATGACCACCTGCTTTCTTGATTCCTTCACACATATTGGGAATACCTATAACAAATGAGACTACTTCGTTGCCAACGGTGACTACCTTGATAAAGCGAGGATCTGCAATTGGTAGGTAACGTTTAGCAAGGTCATGAATTTCTTGTTCACTAAGAGAAACAAAGCCATAAAGCTTTGTATAGCATTCATTCATAAGTTTGAATATACGCTGAACAAAATCTTTTAACTCTTTACGCTTAGTAAATTCAACTAACTTTAGATCTTTTCTTCTGGATACTCTTTCGTATATTTTCCGGTAGAATAATGGGATTTCCTTCGGTATTTCAATCTTATAGACAACATAATCTACATCCTTAGTATAACCTTCATTTTCAACTAAACGAATCATGTATTCGAAATTATGATATGTTACTATCGTCGCCATATACTCGAAGCCTTCAATTAGGAATCCCTCGGGATCTTGGTCGGAAAAACCGTATGGACCGATAATTTTATTCATCCCCTTTTGCTTTGCCCAGTTTTCTATATAGCTCAAAAGTTCATGTGCAATATCTTGATTGTCTAAACTTTCTAAGTATGCAAATCTCGCGGTTTTCTCATCTCGAGAATCGTTGTATCTATGATTTATAATTCCCATGATTCTTCCTACAACTTTTTCGTCTTTATAAGCAAGAACGAAAATCGTATCACAATAAGAAAACGCTTTGTTCTTTTTCGGGTTAAAATATTTCCATTCGTCAACGTAGATTGGTGGAACCCAGGTTGGATGATTGCGATGAATTTTTTCTGGAAGATAGATAAATTTTCTTAATTCTCTTCGATTACAAATTTCCTTTGCTTGAATTGCCATAACTATATCTTTCATTTAATATTTATCAAAAACCATTCTGGATGTAATGTTATTTGTTATCCGTTAAAAAAATTTCGATCGATCAAATATTACTTTGATTAATAGTAAAATACTTTCTAATTGCAAAAATCATACAATATAATTCGATGCTTAAACTATTTAACCAGTTTGTTTTTCAAAGCTGCTTTATTTTTTTATTAACCCTTGTTCTAAATTAAATATAAAATCTTAATAGGTAAAGTTTTTAATTTATTCAATTTGATTTCTTAATAATTGTATATAAGGCTTCTTTGTAACCTATTTGCACTCTTCATATGTCCTTGATCCTTTGAAAACTAATCGAAAACCTCCACGCCACCCAACTGCTCCGAGGTATGCAAGGAGTATTCCCGATAATACATCGAGTATGTAATGTTCCTTCATTGTCAAGGTAGAAATTGTAATTAAAGTTGCAAATATGACCGAGAGTATCCTCAGAAATCGCGATTGAATAACAAATAAGCTAACATAGGACAATAAAAGAACTAATACCACATGCATAGATGGAAAGCATGCATATGCTCCAGTATGCGTCAAACGGTGCATAAATTCCTGAACTGTTCCCATATTTTCTAGCCACGGACAGTGAGCTGGAACAAGTAATTCAATGCATGCACCCAAAAACATCATTATCGAAAAAGTGAATATTGTTCGAGTGAATTGTTTTTGTTGGAGATGAATAATAATCAATATTGCTACGATGACGGAATAAGTGTAAAATGAATAATAAAATATCCATGTCCAATTTAAATATGGTATCCATTTATCTATGATTATATTTAGATTAAAGAAATTATCTGGTGAGCGCAAACCACCAATGTAATTTACAATATTGTATAATGTTAGTTGAAATATAAATATAGCTAATATCGACAATATGCGTCTAAATACTATTTTCTTTCTCATTATTTAACCTGTCCATAATCCTTATTAATTTGCTTTCCCGATATTATTTTCAAAAACTGACAAATAATTACTTTATATTAGTATCACAAATGAAATTTACAAATTCAAATCGTTGGAAATTTGAATTTACTATATGCTTTTTTCATGAATAAATATATATCTCCCTTATCATTATATTTTTCTTTGCTAATGCGCAGAATTTCTTCTATTTTACTCTTGACTATTGTCCCAATATTTTGTTCAATTAGATAGAATTCAAATCCAATTTCCATAAGAAGCGATAACAGTTTTTCAGGCGATGAGCCAAGATTCCTTATGTGAAATGGAATAAACTCCATTATAATCATAATATCATTTTCTTTAAGTAGTTTTTCTCCTCCTTTGATGACTAATCCTTCAGCTCCTTCAACATCGATTTTTAAAAAATCAATCCTCTTGTTTTCACCCATGCTTTTATAAAAACTATCGAGAGTTATTTTTTCAACTTCTATAAACTTGTTTGTGTTAACATTTTTTTCAGACAATGAATGTTTTCCATCGCTTTGTGTGTCCAAAAAGAGTTTTGTACTACCAATATTATTCGAGAGAGCCTTATTAATAGGGACGATGTTTTTAAATTCGTTGACTTCAATATTTTTAAGCAACAACTCGAGATTGTACGGTTCAGGTTCAAATGCATAAACTTTCCCTGTATTCCCCACTAATGTGGAAGAAATCAACGTATGATAACCGATATTTGCTCCAATGTCTAATACTACCATCCCAGGTTTTAATATTTCACGCATTATTTCTATTATATGTTTTTCGTAATAACCGCTAATGATTAGAGATATAGCAACACCTCGAGATCGAGGATTGACATAGATTTTGAAATTGTCTGTTTGCACAAGGTAAAGCTTATTGGAACAGAAAACATTGAATAATAAAAAAAAGTATAATTTGCGAACAAATAGAAGTTTTAAAATGCCAGTTCCTCGAAATTTCTTCGAAATTGCTATCAGTAAATTAAAAAGCATATTCTTTATATTAAAATGACAATTTATATGAAATGTGTCGACAATTGATGAAATTAATATCCTAATTTAATACATTATAAACTTGCTACCCAAGATTTGCTAATACTATTTTCTCTTATAATTAATGTTAATATAGAGTAATTTTTAAACATTTTAATAAGGAAAGTATATAAGGTTGATAACTATTAAGTAAATAGGGATGTTGAACAGTAAAATTACAATATAAGTTGCAAATTGAGAGTGTGTTGCAGTATTTTAGAAAAAATTGTAATTGAATTTATTGATGAATATATAAATGTTGCGGTAATTTTGAAAAGAAAATTGCTGGGAAAAGATTAAAGACTAAGTATAGAGAAAGATTTCAAGACGATTTTGAAAAAAGGAAAAAATGTTTTTCAGAATTTTATATTGAAAATAGACTTAAAATTAATTATATATATATGAATTGTTAGATGAAGAGGTTTTATGAAACAATGGATTCAATTTTCTTTGTTATTAGTTTTTTTTATTAACCTTTGTACCGCACAAACGCATATCCCAGCTGGAAATTTCTCCGGAGTGTGGAGAACATTGTATTCCCCGTATTACATCGATGGTGAAGTTCATGTTCCCACAGATAGCATTCTGAGAATTGAACCAGGCTGTAGTATTATTTTCACAGGGCACTATAAATTCTGTGTTGATAGTAATGCTATTTTAAAGGCAACGGGTACATCATCAGATTCGATAATATTTACAGTTGCGGATTCGAACGATACGATAAGGCATCACGGTCTCAGATTTTATCATTGCGCAGAGGGTTGCACGCTTTCCTATAGCAAAATTGAATATGGTCGAGCATGGAGCATCACAAATAGCTCTGACAAAAGTGGTGGGGGAATATATTGCGATTTCTCGAGTCCTGTAATCATAAATAATAGGATTTGCAGAAATAGGGCTGAAATACAAGGTGGTGGAATTTACTGCTGGAAATCTGAACCCACAATCTCAAAAAATACAATTTGTGATAACAGCGCAGAATCTTTTGGTGGTGCGATTTACTGCAGGGAGTCTAATCCCACAATTTTTAATAATGATATTTGCAGAAATTTTACAATGGATAAGGGTGGTGGGATATATTGTTGCCTTTTTTCCAGTCCAATGATAACAAGCAATGCAATTAATGAAAATGCGGCTGATAGAGGTGGTGGAATATATTGCCGTCAATCCAATCCAAAAATTTTATCTAATATTATTTGCATGAATAGCGTTAGCTGGGAAGGCGGTGGGATTTATTGCTGGGAATCTGCGCCTACTATCTCGAGTAATATAATTAGTGTAAATACTGCTGAGTCATACGGTGGTGGGATTTATATCTTGGAATCCAAACCTATAATTGAAAACAACTCGATTGGAGAAAATAGCGCCATATTTGGTGGTGGAATTTATTGTAATGAATCTGATTTTTTAATTTCAAATAATTCATTATGTGGTAATAACGCTAGTGATGGTGGAGGGTTATATAATAAAGAATCAGAGATTACAATTGAGAATAATGCATTTATCGATAATACCGCTAATAGGTATGGTGGTGGGATATATTGTGATTGTTCTTCTCTTGCGATTTTGAATAACACAATTGGTGAAAATAGTGCAGATTATGGTGGTGGAATTTATTGCAATAGTTTTTCTTCTATAATATCGGGCAACAAAATTTATGAAAATATTGCAAGCTATGGTGGTGGAATTAATTGCAGTGGATCGGAATTGACAATAAGTAAAAACTTAATAATTAGAAATACAGCGCAGAGTGGCGGTGGAATTGTTTATACTGGATCAGGTGTATTAATTTCGGATAATATGATTATTGAAAATAAAGCATTAAATAATGGAGCCGGGATACGCTGTTCTTATTCAAGGTCCATAATCTATAACAACATGATTATTAGGAATTCTTCTCATACTAGTCCCGGTATAATTTGTGCAAGGTGCACTTTGATAATCATAAACAACACGATTTATGGGAATAAAACCGTTTGGTCTGGTGCTTGTGGAATTAATTGTGATTTGTCCAATCTAATTATTATAAATACACTTTTTTGGGATAATTTTACTGTCAGTGATAATGAAATATACCTTGGAGATAGTTGCACGGTTTTTATTGCTTATTCTAACATAGACTCATCAAAATGCTTTATTGAGTCGCTTTCTTCGAATATAATTTGGGGACCTGGTAATATCGATGTTAATCCATTTTTCGTTGATATGTTTTGTCATCTGTCTGACTCATCAGAATGCATCGATGCTGGAATAGAATCTTTATACATTACTGAGTTGTGGGATACTTTAATCCATGCTCCACTAACAGATTTTGAGGGTGAGTTGCGTCCTTTCGGTGTTGGTTTTGACATAGGTGCAGATGAATATAGTCCAGAATTTGTTTTTGAAGCAAATGTGAAACCTCAAAATGTATTTCTTCATGCTTATCCTAATCCTTTCAATTCCTCTTGTCGGATTACAGTTCCTTTTGGTTCATATATAGAGATATTCGATCTGAAAGGGAGAATTGTAGAGAAGAATCCTTATGTTTACACTGTGTCAGATGCAAGGAATTCAGTGCAAACTAATTGGTCTTTAGCAACAATCACGTATATCTGGCACCCAAATGAAAAATTGGACTCCGGTATTTATTTCGTCCGAGTAACCTTTAACGAACGCACAAACACGAAGAGTATTATATATATTAAATAAATAAGCAAGATTGAAAATCGAGTCGGTCGAATTGCTATACCAGTGTACTCGAAAGTGGAAATATATAACCTTCGAGGAAGGAAGATTTGGCAGAATGAAGCACTAATGGAATGTAGAAGTGTAATCTGGCAACCGGATGAATCCGTTTCTAATGGTATATGTTATGCAGTTGATGACAGAAGATAAAGTTAAAAAGACAGGGAAGATAGTGTATATGAAGTAATATTTCAATTTTCAGAGGAATGCAAAAAGGAAAATTTATTTATAGGGATTTCGATTTAAATATGTTTTACAATTGTCTATGTTAGTTTCGACACTACTGTCATACCTGTACAAATACCGGTTAGAATAGGAGACTCACTTGCTTAAGTTTTGTTCCACTAGCTGATTGAACATTACAATTTTCTCTTACCAGAAAGATACTGTATGTGAAATAAATATTCTTATATCCTTCCAAAAAAAAGCTAAACTCATTTCATATTGTTAATAAATAATGTAAGTCTTCTCTTCACTTACATGTCTTAAATGTCCATTTGCCATTTTTCTTACAATAATCTGCAGCATAAATAGCAGCGTTGCCCATACCAACAACAAAGTCCGTTGGACCATGAAAAATCCCATTTATATTAATGATATTATTAGCCCGAAGAGCAGTATATATTATCACCCCGTTTTCAGTATTCTGAGGATTATACCAAGAAGTTATTAAAGCTAAATTGATGAATTTAAACTCTCTATCCAAAATAATTTTGTCGTCTTCAAGCTTGAATGTAAATTGTTCTCTGTATTTTTTTAGCCAGAGATTACCATCTATTGTACCGAAAACAATTAATCCGTAATCTGACAGATCCATTTCTAAAGCTTTTTTATCCTCGATAATCTGTGTTTTTTCCCAGTGTTTTTCCTTGAGCTTGTATATGTATTCATGAATTCTATCCTGAACTTCCTTGTCGATTTCATTGGTTGGAATGATAATTATTTTCGATGCCTCACTGGAATAAAAATCGTTAATATTACCTTCGAAGTAATTAGGATTATCTTGAGCATTAATCGATACGAAAATTAAACTCACTAAAAAAAATATGCCAATTGCATTTCTCATGTGTTCCTCCATTTCATTATTTAAGATATTTCAGTTAAATCTGAAATTGAAAAAAGTCAATTTGAATATCTTCGATATGTTTAATACTTCATTTGTTTTAATGTCAGTTAACATGCAGTCCGTATTTCTTGAACTCGATTATAAATATTATTATTCGAAATTATCTAATCTAAATAATATGCAATTCTCTCTTTAAAATTGCTTTGCATTTGTATAATATGAATGTAAAATAGTAAACTTCAAAATACTTAAAAACGGAGATCTCAGCTTGAATATCTCCCTTCTGATAATACCGGCATATTTTATTTTTATAATTATTATTTCTTTAACAACACGAAAGATCTCATCTAGTTCCTCTTCGAGTTTTCTTGTAGCTGGTAGAAATCTAGGACTTGCGACATGTGCTGCTGTCGTTGCTGCAGAATGGCTCGGAGGTATGAGCACAATTGGAGTAAGCGAAAAAGCGTTCACATTAGGATCACTTCAACCTGCTCTATACAACATCGCTACAGCTACTGGAATGGTTATAATCGGTTTTACTGTTGCATCTTTTTATAGAAAAAACAATGTCCATACAGTAAGTGAAATGCTGCAAAATCTTTTCGGCAAGAAGATACGTGGTATATCCGCAATACCATTCCTTATTGCATATATAACACTTGGCTTCGTTCAAATTCAAAGTTGTGCTGGAGTTATAAGCGGTGTTCTCAGTATAAATTGGTATATTGCTATTATAATATCCTCTGTGATTATTACAACATATACATACATCGGAGGAATGCATGCAATTGCTCTCACAAATGTTTTACATTTGTTCGTTATGTTTTTGGGCATAGGTCTTGCTTTTGTGATAGGTATAGTGAAAATCGGTGGTTTCTCTGTGCTTAAAAGTCAACTAATAGTATCAGGATCACTATCCAATCCATTCAATCCTTTTGATGCGAATTTAGGGTATGCTTTCAGTTTACTTTTAGGAGGAATTCTTGGTGGAATGGCTGCACAAGCGAGTATCCAACCGATCTTCGCTGCAAAAGACCCTACAACCGCAAAAAGAGCGGCAATAGCATCAGCATTTATAATTGCACCGTTTGGAATTATGACTGCATTTTTGGGAATGATTGCTAGAGTTGGTAATTTCTTCGATGTCGATTCTATAACAAATACTAAAATGATTCTCCCGACCCTTTTAATGTCTGAAAATTTCATTCATCCTGTTTTGGGTAGTATAGCTCTTGCAGGAATATTAGCTGCAATTCTATCTACAGTAGCTCCTGTGAATTTTGCAGTGGTGACAATTGCAGCGAAAGACATTTATCAAGGGATTCAGGGTTCAAAGGCTGATGATAGAAAAGTCCTAAAAACAGCCAAGAAGTTGGTCATTTTAGTTAATCTAATTATTCTTCCTTTGGCAATATTTTCAAAAGGTGCAGTGCTTGACAATGCTTATATATCATATGCTATAAGAGCTATCGGAGCGATTGTCATTGTATTTGCAATCTATCGAAAGGGTTGGATAAACCTTTTAGGGGCAAGTATGGCGTTTATTGGAGGAACAATAACCATATTTGTGTTTATTGTCGCAAAAAACCTTGGTTGGTTCACGGTAGATAAAACTTACGGAGCAATAGCAGCAGCGATATTTTTCATTATATTAGGGAAAGTAATTGAGACTGTTAAGAAAAAACGAAAATAAATATTTTACATTCATTGATGTTTCGGACTAATTTACTGTAATAGAACCGCTTGTTTTATTGTACATAATTTATCAGTTATAATTGCTTAATTATTTGGGTGATTTGTCTTTGAGAAAATATTATTCCAGAATTTTTATAGAATAACAAAGAAGCTTTATTATTGCTAAAAATGGCTAAAATAATAATAAAAACTTTATATGTAATGCTTTCACTTAACATCATTTATATCTTGCACCCAATTGATTTATAAGTTATTGTCATTAAGTCTCATTTCATTATACTTTAATAGGATTTTTTACTAGTAACCATATAAAATCAGGGAGTGTTAAGATGTGTAAATTTTCCATCTTTATTTTTTGTCTCGTCATTTTTGCCTCTGTTTTCTGCCAAAATTCACAAACTGAAGAGAAAACAGTCGTCGATTGGTCAAATCCGGAGATAATTAATCCATTTCAGAAGGATATAGGTGATTTTTTGGATGTAAATCTCAGGGAATTATGGTCGAAAGCATACGAAGCTTATAACTCGGGAGATTACGAGAAATCTGCAAAATATTATCTTGCACTAATAAGATGCAATATTAGCGATGAAACTTCTATCTATAATCTGGCGTGCTGTTATGGGCTTTTGGATAAAGATAGTCTAGCCACAAAATTCCTAAAACGAGCTGTTAGAGCTGGATTTGATGATATGGATCATATTAAAAAGGACCCAGATTTTGAAAAGGTTAAGGATAGTGACATATTTATCACCGCTTTAGATAGCATGTCTGTGATAATTGAAGAGAATGTCAAACAAAAGGGAGTGGAAATCTACGTTAGTTCGGAAATTTATACTAAATGCTTAATGCATCTTCCAGATAGTTTTGATTCCTCTAAAAGCTACACATTATTAGTGGGACTTCATGGATACGGTGCCAGTCCACAGAGTTTTGTGAGACTGTGGGAGGACTTTGGTAATCACGATTTTTTCTATGTGTCTCCTCGAGCACCATATCCGTTTTCTATGGGCAGAGAAACTGGATATAGCTGGGGTTTATCGATTCCAGAAGATGATGAAAATTCAGATTTAGCGAACGAAATGTCAGAACAATTCGTTGTAAATATTGTGCGATATTTTAAAATGAAATATAACATTAGTGATGTTTATCTGTTAGGATTTTCTCAGGGAGCTTCATTTGCGTTTTCAATTGGAATAAAATATCATGACAATTTTAAAGGCATAATTCCGTTTGGGGGTTGGTTAGATGAAGAATGGATAGGTGAGGATGCTATTAAAGCTGGAAAGGATTTAAAAGTCTTTATTGGTCATGGGAAAGAGGACAAAAGTATTAAATATGAATCCGGAACTAAAGCAAGAGATATTCTAAAAGAAAATGGATATGATGTTACATTCGTGGATTTTGAGGGTGGACATAAAGTGGATAGAGATGTTTTGAAACAAGCTATAATCTGGATATTAGAGGAATAGGAAATTGTTAATCGATACATTTAAGGTTAAAGTACAATTGAATCTAAATCGTATGTTAGCTTTACATATCAAGTAAATAATTGATGTTAAATTGAAACATGAAGATGAAACAATCAGAAGGTTATAGTAAGGATTCGAAAACCAAATGACGACTTTTGAACATCTTTTATAGAAAAGATCCAGAAGAACTGGTGCTTAGTTGTCATTATATGTCTTCTCATAATATCGAGAATTCCTTTTATTCCACTCGGTTACGGAGCTGATGATGACACTTGGAGAATAGCAAGATCTGCAAAATTGTTATGCAAAGCAAGTATGTATTCTGTTTCAAGACTACCTGTAGTATTCTCTTTATGAAATCATAAATTCAATGCTAATAGATCTTTAAGTCACAGGCGATAAAGCTTATTTGTTTTAATCATTTAAAATTTCAAAGAATGAAAGATTCCAAATGAAAATCCGCAAGATAACACTAACTGATAGAGATGCTATGCTGACATCCTTCAAACCTCTTTTTGGAGATTGGGACTACTTGCCTTTGGTTATTGATGAATGGATCAAACCGTCGTCGCATATGGTGACATATGTAGTCGATTCTGAGGATCCCGATTTGAAACTTATTGCAATGGGTCAAGCGTATGAGTTAGAACCTGGAGATTGGTATCTCAGAGGTTTGCGATCCAATCCGCATGCACATCCACATCAAGTGGCTATTGCAATTCTAAGTTTAAAAAATGTCATAAAAAAATTACTTATTGCAAAGAATGCGAAAACAGTAAGATATGGAACTCTTGAATATTTTCACGAAAGCCTTAGATTTGCACGATTAGTGGGCTTTAACGAGCATTTCAGACTTGCTCACAATTGCCATCCTATTCCTGAAATACCTGAAGGCAATGATGATTTCGAGATAGCTGTTCCCAATAATCCTATAAAACTATATGACTACTTTCGTCAGAGATCAACTTTAGCTCCAGTAAATAGATATTTCTTTAATTGGTGGGATACTCGGAAACTTAAAGAAAAACATTTAATCCAAGCTGCCAACAGAAACCTTCTTTTTGAAGCGATTCGGAAAGGCGAGATGTTTGGTGCAGCTATGGTTTGGTTTGTAAATTGGCAGGATTTTTTAGTTATATCGATTATCGAGGGAACGGATGAAGCATTAAAGGCGTTATTTAGAAAAGGGATTGAGATTGCCCATAAATTAGGTTGCAAATCCATTGGGATGACTCATCCATCGATGAAAGAAATGAATCGTCGTCAGAGGCTTTTTGGACTTAGCGTTGACGGATGTTTCACTGTTCAATTGATATTGAGTAATAAAGAACGATAAACTTGGGAAAAGATGCAGTCAAACTGATTTCAAATAGCGAAAGAGGATTAGTAGAGATTCACTTAATGAATTTGATTGATACATTAAATGGTTTTAAGAATGGAAATCTCAAAATTCTATTTTACGTCATTCATGTTACTGTTTGATATAAATAATAAAATTATTTCAGGAGTTTAAGTTTTTACTGGATATTCTTTCAATAATGATATAAATATAATATGACATTATTA
>JAUWMV010000049.1 GCA_030613005.1 bacterium
AACGATATCCGCTCAGTTGTCGATGTTGTTTCACCGAATATTGTCAAAGTAATCCTTGAAACTTCTGTGCTTACAACAAAAGAAAAAATAACCGCAGCAAAAATAGCTCGTGATTCTGGTGCGCATTTTGTGAAAACATCTACAGGTTTCGCAGGTGGTGCAACAGTTGAAGATGTAAAATTGCTTCATGCAACTGTTGGAGATTCCATGGGAATTAAAGCCTCTGGTGGAATTAGAGACTATAAAACTGTACTTGAAATGATTCGTGCTGGTGCAACAAGAATTGGCACATCCACAGGAGTGAAGATTATTGAAGAATACAATGTGGCTAACGCACAATCAAATAAATAACTTAATTATTAATATCCATTTTATATATCTCCACTCCAGATGAAAATTTTAGATACTACTGTTACTGCTGCAGTTTCAGCTCTAAGTCTTGCAGGACCCAAAGATAATGGTACAGCACCGTGTCTTGCAAATTCGGTTTGTTCGGCTCTCGAAAAGCCACCTTCAGGTCCTACCAAAACAACAATCCGTGATCCAGATTGAATCATTCTCTTTGGTGGGGCTGGAAGCCCTGACGGATCGGTATAAATTATCCCTTCGAAATTCTTACCGTTTTTAATTAAAAA
The DNA here is from genome assembly GCA_030613005.1 of bacterium. Taxonomy (GTDB): domain Bacteria; phylum UBP14; class UBA6098; order B30-G16; family B30-G16; genus JAUWMV01. The sequence goes on from JAUWMV010000049.1 coordinate 636, forward strand.
TTCTGTTAGATCTATTAATGGAAATATCTCTGGCAGCCACGCCCTTTTACATTGCTTAATTGAGCGTATTGCACCTTTTTCGAGACGTTTCAATTTGTCATTATTCGACCAATCTCTAATTGTGAAATCTGTTTTCAATAGCATAAACGCAGAAATGCCAAGCTGAATCGACCAATCCAGGGCGGTTTCTATTTGTTTTGGTCTCACAATTCCCATACCGAGTGTTAGGTCAATATTAGGTTTAAGGCGGGATTCAATAATATCTAATACGGTAGCCACAACACAATTTTTGAATGTCTTCTCGATCCTGCATTTAAAAGTATCGCCAATGCCATTCGAAACGACGAAATTATCTCCAGGTTTCCCCCTGAGAACATTAGTGATATGATGACTCTCTTCATCATCGAGAAAGACTTTGCCTTTACTGAATTTCTCAGGTGGAGCATAAAAATATGTTGTAGAGATAAACATTAACGCTTTATACCTAGGTTCTTAAGCAGTTTCTCAAATACAACCTTTTTGGGTGGTTTTTCTTGCTCAGCTAATAGTCTGAGAAGTTTCTTTTCCTCTCTCGATAAATGAGTTGGTACAACGGTTATTACCTGTATAAGAAGACTGCCTCGTTTTCCTCCACCGTATTGTGTGAGACCTGCATTTTTTACTTCAATAATGTCGCCAAACTGCGTGCCTGAAGCAATCTCTATCTCAATTCCCTTCCCATCGATGCCGTTAATCATCTCTTTTCCACCAATCGTTGCAGTAATAACACCAATAGGCAGATACATTATGAGATTATCTTTATCTCTAACAAATTTGGGATGAGGAATTTCCCTAATGAGAGCAATAAGGTCACCTGAATGTCCACCTCTTTTACCTACGTTGCCCATACCGAAAATTTTTATGGATTCCTCATTTCTAACACCGGGCGGAATTTTAATCGGAATTACTTCAGTCTTGCGAATTCTGCCTTCCCCTGCGCAGCTCTGGCAAATCTTCGTCGGTATTCGACCTAAACCATTACAAGTAGGACATGTAACAATACGAGTTGTTGTGCCGAATATATGTCTTCCAACCTGTCGCAACGTTCCGTTACCACCACATTGAGGACATGTTCTCAAACTTTCACCCACAGGATAGCCCTTACCATTACATTCGGGGCAAGAAATAAAACGGTAAATTTTTACATTCTTTTCGGTGCCAGTAAATATTTCTTCAAGTGTCAAATCGACCGCTATTCTCAGCGATTCGCCTCTTTGTTGGTAACTCCGTCGTTGACGAGGCTGTTCCCATATACCTCCACCGAATAAATCTGAAAAAATCCTGAAGGCATCTCCCATTTCAAAGTTTTCAAAGAAAGAGTCGAAACCCTCAAAACCACCACCACGATCGTAATGCGCACGTTTTTGAGGATCGGATAATATTTCATAAGCCTCTGAAATTAACTTGAATCTCTCTTCAGCATTGGGGTTATTAGGATTCTTATCGGGATGATATTTCATCGCCAGTTGTCTATATGCGCTTTTAATTTGCTCTAAACTGGCATTTTCTGGAACACCGAGGATCTCATACGGGTCTATTTTTGTTCTATGTGGCATAAATTAAACCTTAAAATTTCATATTTAAAATTAATTAGTCAAATGTGAATGAAGCCGATCTTCTGGATATTATATCAATCTTTATCATATTTCCCAACAATGACTTTCGGAGGACGAACAAGTCGACCTCCACGAACATACCCCATCTGAATTACACCAATTACTTTACCATCCTCCACCGGATCATCCACAGGTTGAACAGCCACAGCATCCTGAGTTAATGGATCAAAAGCATTACCGACGGGATCCATCGGTTCGATTCCCTCAAGTTTCAGTAATTCAGATATCCTATCAGAAATCATCTGTACACCCTCAACAATTGTCGCTGGATCAGTGTTTTGCTTAACTGCTTCAAGTGCACGAGAGACATCGTCTGCTATCTCAAGAAGCTTCGATGAAATATTATCCCTCTCCTGAGCCATCAACTCACACATAATTCTATCCTGTCGCTTTCGGTAGTTCTCAAAATCTGCAGCCAACAACAGATATTTCTCCTTTATCTCTTTATTTTCCTGTCTGATAGTATCCAATTCATTTTCAATAGAATCAATTTCAGTTTCTATATCTTCAGTTTCTACAGATCGATCTTCAGAATTCATAGATTCTGTATTTTTTTCAGCTTCCTTTTCAACTTCCTTTGAAGGCTTTGAATTTTTCTCCATCATCATCCTCCGGATTAAGATTTCCAAATTTGTGCCATTTTGTCGGCGGCAAAAGAAACAATTTGAACAATTTTTGAGTAATTCATCCTTGTAGGTCCCACAACACCGATAACACCTTCACCGTGTCCAAGAGTATATTTAGCTAACACCAAACCCAATTCAGTAACAGGAGGTGGTCCGATTAAAACCTCCACATCTCCCTCGAAATCCTGAGAACTGACACATTTCAGCAATGTATCGTTTTTTTCAGAAAGCTCCATAATCTGATGCAGTTTCTCGGGATCAGAAAATTCCGGTTTACCTATAATATTCTCTCGACCAAAGAATAATGGATATTCATCCTCGATCTTGAAAATTTCCTCAGCAGATGATATAAGCGTATTCAAAAAAGAACCATAAAATTTATCAAAATCTGATAATCTTTTTGAAATTGTTTTTTTAATTTCACTGAATCGTAATCCGGATAACCTTTCATTAAGAATGTTTGCAAGCATATCGAATTTTTCAGTTTTTATATCTTTGAATTCCATAACAATCGAGCGTGTGAATCCGGTTTTTGTTACAAGAACCATAACTACTCTTTGGCTTCCAAGTGGAATTAGCTCAATCCGATGAAGAACAAGTTCCTCACCTCTTGGAGAAATTATCAAACCCAGTTCTTTTGTCAGTTCTGCCAGAATTATACCAAGACTTTCCAACAGTTGAAGAATGTCCGAGAATTCAGAAAGGAAAATATTTTCCATTCTTTTTCGTTCGGATTTAGATAGTTTTTTCGGACGCATTATTTCTGAAATATAGTATCTAAAAGCCATAGTAGTTGGCACTCTCCCCGCTGAAGTATGCGGATGACGCAGGAATCCCATCTCCTCCAGATCCTGCATAACGTTGCGAACCGACGCAGCAGAGAGCGAAGATACCATTAGCTTGCTTATTGTTTTGCTACCTATTGGTTCTGCGGTTCTTATATGCTCCTCTATAAGTATTTTAAATATGTTTTCATTACGAGGAGACAGTTTGTTTTTTACACTCATTTAGTTTATTTTCACCTCTAAAAATTGCATTTCAAAAAAATCTCGTTTCGAATTAATTATTTTAATCAAAAAGTATTTGCAGTCAATAGTAAACTGTTGTCCATTTTTGTAAAATACCTAATAACTAAAATAAATACATTTTGCTAACATGTCCACTATATGCAATATTTTTTAGTATGCTCAAAACAATTTACATAGGTTCGGATCAATTCTCGTCGGAAGTATTGAGAACTTTGGCTGAGACAAAATCGATAGAAATTTCAGCAGTTGTCACGTATTCAGATATCGAACACGGAAGAGGTCGAAGGAAAATCCCCACACCAGTTAAGATCGCAGCAAAAGAACTTTCCATACCTGTAATAGAAATTAAAGACGTAAATGATCCCATAATTCACCAAAAAATATCAGATTACAATGCTCCTGCTGCGTTATTGCTCTCATTTAAAATTTTGCCTGTCAATTTCTTGAGAATATTTCCTAAAGGAATAATAAATTTACATCCATCACTTTTGCCCGATCTGAGAGGAGCAGCACCGGTCAATTGGGCTATCATACGAGGATATAAGAAAACAGGATTAAGCACATTTATTATTAATGAAAAAGTCGATTTCGGCAATATACTTATGCAAAAAACCATAACAATTCATCCCGATGAAACCGCAGGAGAGTTGTTTAAACGAATGGTTACACCGGGTGCAGAACTGTTTGCCCAGAGTTTGAAATTATACCTCGATGGGAAAATTACTCTGCAGCCTCAACCTGATGGAGAAGTTAACAGCGCTCCTCGAATAAAACGTATTCACAGATCGATTAATTGGAATAAGAGTGCACGAGAAATTCACAACAGAATCAGGGGTCTCTCACCAACACCAGGAGCTATTGCAAATTTTAAAGGCAAACAAGTAAAAATTTTTAGAACAACTTTACTGAATTATTACGAAAAGAAAAAGCCGGGGGAAATTGCTCTCACAAAAGATGGCTTTTCAATTGCATGCGGCGAGGGTGCATTAGGCATTCTCGAAATTCAACCGGAGAGCAAAGTTGTAATGAGCGGGATTCAGTTTGCAAATGGATATATAAAATCGAGTAACAATAAATTCAACTAAATTGAAATATTTGAAAAGAGTAATGGTTAAGCTTGTTAATGAATGAAATCTTACCAATGATAGAATAATTTAATTATCGTATTGTGCAAAAAAATTCTGTTGGTTAGTTTTCAATTAAAACTAGAACTCTAATGATCCTGTTAAGTGGAATATTCTCGAAATATCACCATCACTATCTATGTATGTCAATGTAGCGGATATAGTCATTGGAACCCATGGTTTTACAGAAAAATCAGCGACATAAATATCCCTTATACTTTCCATATACATATCCTCAGTCGGTGACCAGCTAGACGTCTGTTTCGATGCACTTATATTTAAACTCATGATAACATCCTTAATATCCATATTCATTCCAAAGCTCATGCCAAAAGTATTAACATCCACGTCTAATGCATCTAATTTCTCGATTTCAGCCTTAGAAATGGCTTTATAATAAAAGGCGTCGTTAAACCCGATCCTTCCGAGCTTGATTTCATTTCTTAAAATTCCCCTAAAACCAACCTCACCCGGGTAAAACGATGGTGATTTGTACTGTGCATTGTAATTCTTCCCAATATCGATATAAGCTAACTGAATTTTATTTACAGTTGGTCCTATTTGCGGTTCAAGCTCAATCTTACCGAAAAAGGCGTTATCTTCATCGGTGCTCCAGTTCCCTACAGAGTCTGGCATACGTTCTTTGCTATAATTCCAAGCTTTTTCGAGGGAAATAATAGCATCCCAAAATCCAATTTTAAAAATTGCAGAACCATAAGTATGCCATAATAGTGGATTTATTGCATAAAAGCTCTGCCAATACTTTCCGGCATCCTCCTGATAATGAATAGCATTTATTGAAGCTCCAATATCAAACGCACCAACGTTTTTTGAGCCATGAATAGCACTAGCTAACATATAACGATTGTAATACGTAACTTCTTTGTTCACAACTGTCGGTTGAGTATAGAATATCTTAAAATCGATATTACCTGTCTCCCATTCGGGTGCGTATTCAAAGTGGTAACCATTAAATCCCAATTCTTTATCGATCTCCTCGAGATTATCGAAGGACATAACGCCAGGCATACCTGAACATTCCGGGCATCCGCTTTCGGAACCACCCGCACCGGGTGGATTATCGTCCTTATCCCAACGTATTAAAGTGAGTTCGGAAAAATACTCCTGAAAATATCCGAGTACCAATTTGGCATTCCCAAATTCGGCATTTACATATGGCGAAACTAACTGGTATAAATAATAATCTGGTCGACCAAACATTGCAGAATTGCTTATATTTGTTAGTCGAAAATGCGAACCAAGAACTATATTGTCCATAACTTCAAGCTCTATTGTTGGTTTGAGTAGAAATAGTGACTTCCCACCATTTTCTATGGGTTCACCAAATGGACCAGTGGCGAATGTATTATCAGCGTTAATATGGCTCACTCGAATGCGCATATATCCGGTTACGGTCAGATCAAGTTGAGCATGTAACGACAGATCAAGTTGAGCATGTGCAGTTATCAAGAGAATTATTATTGCTGTAAAAGTAAAAACTGACCTATTTCTCAAGACAACCTCCTCGGTTAGTATGTATAGCATTAGAAAATAAAAAATATTAGAAATGTCAAGATAATTGCCCATGATTGCAAATCGTAGACATTTCTTGCATTTCCTGGTAAACCGTTTAAATTTCACCCTGATGATTCCCGACGCAATTAAAAAACTTATAACACACGAATCATTTTATATCCAAGAGCTGCTGAACCAAACTGGAGAGATAGAAAAGGCAGCTTCGTTGTGTGCGAAATGCCGAGGTAGAATAATTGTAACCGGTATAGGTAAGTCAGGAGTAGCAGCAAGGAAGATATCTAGCACTTTAACATCGATGGGCTCACCTGCGATTTTTTTGCATCCCACAGAGGCTCTTCACGGCGATCTTGGGATTATTTCAGCCGAAGATATAGCAATCTGTATTTCCAAAAGCGGTCGAACAAGGGAATTAGAGCACCTAATAGCTCATTTTAAAAGATGGGGTATTCCAATAATTGCGATAACTTCTGAATCTAATTCACCTCTTGCCAAGAATTCAAAGATTCTTTTACAGATTCCAACGGTTGAGGAGGGTGAACCGCTGGGAATTATTCCAACAACCAGCGTAATTTGTTCAATTGCTTTGGGTGATGCAATTACCGCGGGTATGGTTCTGATAAAAAAGTTAACAAAGGATCAGTTCTCGGTATATCACCCCGGCGGTGAAATTGGTCATCAATTAACTCAAGTTTCAGAACTTATGCATACGGGTGATGAAATTCCAAAAGTTTCTACCAAGGCAACCCTTCGTGATGCTATTGTGGAAATCAGCAATAAAAAATTTGGGACATCATTGATTATCGAGGAAAACAAACTTATGGGAATAATTACCGACGGCGACGTGCGAAGAGCTATTCAAAGGACAGATATTAGCGATCCACTCGGGGAAAATGTTATGCATTTTGCATCATCGAACCCCAAAACGATCTCACCAGATTCCCTTGCCGAGGAAGCACTAAGCTTGATGGAACGATACAAAATAACTTCATTAATTGTTAAAACCGAAAACGAAATCGTAGGATTCATCCATCTTCACGATATACTCGATCGGAAAGTTGTGTGATTCACAAATAAGTAAACAATGACTTTTATTTACCTTCTCGTTTTGCTCGAGTTTCAATTATAGCTTGTCTGAGACATAAAGTGTCTAACTCCAGCACTTTAGTGTTTGGAAACTTGCTTAATTCATAGATAGTTCTGAAACAATTTTGATACTCATTTATAGCTGGAATAAGGTGTGCAGAGTAATATTTCCACCGATCGAAGTTATCTATAATCACATGAGTAGCTTTATGTTCTATCATGTATAACCAAAGTCGGTCCGCTGTTTTAAAACCTTTAAATGCATTTGCATTCCATCTACCGATTATCGATTTTCTGTCTGAAATAAAAAATGCAAGACGTGGTTTACGAGAAATTAAGATTGCATTTTTACTCAAATTCTTTTTACAGAATTCCAAAGCTTTATACCTTTCATCGAAATCCTCATACATATTTAAAGGAACAATAGTATCGATTTTTGCACCACGCTCATAGAACATCTTTCGCTCTCTGGCACAAAGTCCGACTGTGTAAAAAAATGGAGGAATTAACATAAGGTTTACCAAAATTAGAATGAATGTTATGAGTTTCTTAGAGGATTTTTCGGTTAGTTTAAAGCATAAAAAAATCTTTTCAAATCCCTTTATGTACATAAATATAATAAAAGGAGTTAAAGCTGTTATATATCTTGTTATCGCATGTGTGCTTGGTAGATACGAGACAAAAACGGAGACCAATATCAATAGCATTAATCGCGAAGCTTTGTTTCTTAGCGAATAAACACAACCTATGACAATAACTACAATAAGTATAAATCCTATTATAATCGATAAGTCTTCAATATAATACGAATTAATTCCAAGAATTCTTTCGAACAAACCTCTAATTGCCGCCGGGAAAGTATAGCTAGGTAATTTAATGAAAATATAATCACCTGCAATACTGATTATATCGGTAAAGGTCCTTGATTTCGCAAATGACACATAAACATTTGAGTTTTTACTAAACCATGGACTAAGCAAAAGAAACAGTGAAACACCGTAAACTATCGCTTTCTTGACTCTTTTAAGGCTTAATATCCAAAAGAATATACTAAAAGTGAAAAAAATCGAGGGGAATCGGATTGAAACAGTTATAGCGGATAGAATTATCAACACCACTAGAATTTTCCAATTGTCTCTTTCCAAAAATTTATATGACACCAATAACGTAATAGAGATAAAAAATAGGAATACA